>NZ_CP096884.1:0-315253 GCF_023273855.1 Seonamhaeicola sp. ML3
ATGAGTAGAACTGCGCAATCGGTATGGAACAATTGTCTAAAATTCATACAAGATAATATTCAACCGCAAGCATATAAAACTTGGTTCGAACCAATAATAGCAGTAAAGCTCACTGAAAATGCCTTAAGCATTCAGGTACCTAGTAAATTCTTTTATGAATGGTTGGAGGAACATTATGTTAAAATCCTCAAAGTTGCATTAACCAAAGAATTAGGTGAAACCGCCAAATTAGTGTACATCATTAAAATGGAAAACACCTACGGTAACAAACAACCTTTTACAGAAAAAATCCCTAGTTCCAACAGAACCGCCGTTAAATCTCAAGAAGTTGATATTCCTTTAAATAATAAAAGCCCAGAATTAAGAAACCCTTTTGTTATTCCTGGCATTAGAAATGTAAAGGTAGAATCTCAACTTAATCCTAATTATAGTTTCGATAACTTTTTAGAAGGCGACTCCAACAGACTCGCCAGAAGTGCTGGGTTAGCAGTGGCTAATAAGCCTGGAGGAACATCTTTTAATCCGTTATTGATTTTTGGAGGTGTAGGTTTAGGAAAAACACATTTAGCCCATGCTATTGGTGTTGATATTAAAGACAAATATCCTGAAAAAACGGTTTTATATATTTCTGCGGAAAAATTTACGCAACAATACATAGAAGCCATAAAGAAGAATAACAGAAATGACTTTATTCATTTTTATCAGATAATTGATGTACTTATCATTGATGACGTTCAATTCCTATCTGGTAAATCTGGAACTCAAGATGTTTTCTTCCATATTTTCAACCATTTACATCAAAACGGAAAACAAGTTGTATTAACAAGTGATAAAGCACCTGTTGATATGCAAGATATAGAACAACGTTTATTATCCCGTTTTAAATGGGGGCTTTCTGCCGAATTGCAAACACCTGACTTTGAAACCAGAGTTTCAATTTTAAAGAATAAGCTTTATCGTGACGGTGTTGAAATGCCCGAAGAAATTATTGATTATGTTGCTAAAAACATCAAATCTAACGTTCGTGAGTTAGAAGGCGCCATTATTTCACTAATTGCTCAATCTTCTTTTAACAAAAAGGAAATCACCATTGACTTAGCACGAGTTATTGTTGAGAAATTTGTTAAAAACACCAAACGCGAAGTATCTATAGATTACATACAAAAAGTAGTGTCTGATTATTTCCAAATGGATATCGACACCCTTCAATCTAAGACCAGGAAACGCCACATCGTTCAGGCGCGTCAGCTAGCCATGTTCTTCGCCAAAAAGTTTACTAAAGCCTCATTAGCAAGCATAGGTTCACAAATTGGAAAACGAGATCATGCCACTGTACTGCATGCTTGCAAAACGGTTGACAACCTTTCTTCAACAGACAAGCAATTCAGAAAATACGTTGAAGATATTACCAAAAAACTTTCTGTTTAAAACTTAATTCAGATGACTAAAATACTAATGGTTTGTCTTGGCAATATTTGTCGTTCGCCATTAGCCGAGGGTATTCTTAAATCAAAACTTTCTAATAATTTCTTAGTCGATTCTGCAGGCACAGCCAATTATCATACTGGCAGCCAACCAGATCCTCGCTCTATAGCGGTTGCTAGAAAACATGGTTTAGAAATATCTCATTTAAAGGGAAGACAATTTACCGCAAATGATTTTGATACCTTCGATTACATTTATGCAATGGACCAATCCAACTATCTGAATGTAATTAGATTAGCTAGAAATGAAGACGACAGAAACAAAGTTGAAATGATTTTAAATCTAGTTCATCCTAATCAGGATTATGATGTCCCTGATCCTTATTACGGAGGAGACCAAGGTTTTGAAAATGTTTACCAAATGCTGGACGAAGCCTGTGATATTATTGCCGAAAGATTAAGCTAACCATGGATAACGAAAAAGGTAATCTATATTTAATTCCAACAACTTTAGGAGATAACGACCCTGTAGAAGTACTTCCAATATCAGTAAAAGAAACCATCGAAAAGTTAGACACTTTTATTGTTGAAAACGGAAAAACAGCCAGAAGGTTTATCAAAAAAATAGCGCCTAGCAAGCCGCAACCAAGTTTAAATCTTTTCATTTTAAACAAACACACAGAAACTACTGAGTTGCCCGGGTTTTTAGAACCCTGCCTAAACGGTAAAAACATTGGCCTATTATCTGAGGCGGGTTGCCCAGGTGTAGCCGATCCCGGAGCTGATGTTGTAAAAATTGCACACCAAAAGAATATAAAAGTTGTGCCGCTTGTCGGCCCCTCTTCTATTCTGCTTGCCCTTATGGGTTCTGGCATGAATGGGCAAAGCTTTGCATTTAACGGTTACCTTCCTATCGATAAAGGCGATAGAAAAAATGAATTACGACGATTGGAACGCTTGTCATTTGACCACAACCAATCTCAAATATTTATTGAAACACCATATCGAAACAACAAAATGTTAGAAGACATCACTTCGGTTTTGGGCGGAAATACTGATGTCTGTGTGGCTTGTGATATTACATTACCTTCAGAATTCATTAAAACGAAATCCGTGAGCCTATGGAAAAAAAATATGGTAGACCTACATAAAAGACCTACCATATTTATTATTCATAAAAGCTAATAATCTAGAAACTATATAGCTTTTGCTTTTTTGTTTGGTTTGATAAAAGAAGTATCATATCCAGAAAAACGTTTCATGTATGTGTAGACTGTTGTACCGAATCCGTCGGCAAAATTATCCAGTCCGTAACTTCTCAAATACTTTTTTACACTTCCAGGTCCAGCCAAATGCGCTGCTGCTAAAATCCCAGATTCCGTGACTAAAACACCATTA
The DNA here is from genome assembly GCF_023273855.1 of Seonamhaeicola sp. ML3. Lineage (NCBI taxonomy): Bacteria > Pseudomonadati > Bacteroidota > Flavobacteriia > Flavobacteriales > Flavobacteriaceae > Seonamhaeicola > Seonamhaeicola sp. ML3. Next base: position 2,823 of record NZ_CP096884.1, read on the forward strand.
ATTCGTTTACCAACAAAATTTCTGATGTCTCGTCTCAAAATCCACTTGTTTCTTTCAGCATTTGCAATAAAAGCCTTTTCCTGAAGTTTAGGATCATTTAAAAACTCTGTCGGATTGTTAATCCCGATAAGCTTTAAAGTTCCCGCACCAAATTGGTACTTACCCAAATACCCAAAGGTATTTACACAAGCATAATCCCCTCTTGATTCCTTAAAAGCCACCGCTTCTTTAAAACCAACAAAAGATTTACCTAAATAAGGAGTGAAAACTTCATTAGATGCTATAAGACCCCTGTCTCTAACATCGTCTGGATTTACAGTGTAGTTCAAATCCAGTCCCTTTGTAGAATACTTACTCAGGTCTACATTTTCATTTGATGAAAACGAAACATACAATAAAATACCTATTGTAAGCCCGAGGGTAAAATATCTTGCAATATTTCTTACCATAATTCTAAATTTTTCAGCATACTTTTTTCAAAAACCATGCCTTGAAATTTGAGCGTGCAAAATTATAAAAAAAATAAATAACTTCAAAACTATTCGACCAAATAATTATTTTAGTAGTAGAATAGATGAAATACACTTCTTTTTTTACCAAATTCCAATGTTGGAAATGGTACTTTTATCATATTGACAACGCTAAAAACGGTCCTTAAAAGGGAGGATTTGGTATTAATCTTATTCAAATTTACATCAAAACTAAGATAGAATTGGCGGTTGGAAGAAATACTTGTTAACAACTGATTGTCAACATCTTCAATATCACCCAAAACACCTTCTGCACCATAGCCAAAGGCTATATTAAGCCATTTAGGGACTTTACTGGTTTTAAAGAATGCGTGTATATTAAAACTTAGCCAGTATGTTTGTCCGTTATAATCCTTTAAAGCCTCCTCTAAAAAGCCTTTCCCCAACTTGTTTGGGTTTAATGCAGCATATTTAGTTTGACGAAAAGAGTATTTAAGGTTAATGCGCTGCTCATTCCAAAGTAATTCTTGACCGACATAGAGTCCTGTACCTGCGGCATTGGCTGTAATATCGCCCCAAGAAAAGCCCCACTCTTTAGAAAAACCATCCAACACTTCAATAGCAGTTAAAAAACCAAAACCTAAAGTGGCACCATATAATAATTGGTCTTTTTTACTAACACCGCTCCAATTCAACACATTTGCCCCAACTCTACCTAATTGATACGATGAAAAAACATGCCCCATTTTATCCATTTGTAACCAATCGCCATTATCGTTAATGGTATGAAACTTAGAGCGCTCAAAATCAGCATACCACACTTCATTTAAGCCTAATAAAGTTATACTAGCTAAAGCAGCTTCAGATATTACGACCGTATTTCGCCTTGGTATATTTAAAGTATCAGTAGGAGTTAAAAACCTATTAAATTTTGATTGTGCTAATGAAGAAACTGATATTAAAACTAAAACCAGAAAATATTTAGCTTTATCAATGTCCACTATTTATAGATTCCTTTTGAAGATAAGTACTTTTGGTAAGCTCTTGCATTGGCATTATGTTGCGACAAAGTCTTAGCAAACTTATGAAACCCAACATGTTTTGGATCGGCTGCAAAATATAGGTATTTATGCTTTTCATAATTCAAAACGGCGTCAATTGCCGATAAATCTGGCATAGCCACTAATCCTGGAGGCAATCCGGTATTCTTATAGGTGTTATAAGGAGATTTTATGTCTTTATGTACATTTAAAACACGTTTAATAACCGTATTCTTGTATTTCGGCAATTGATAAGCTGCAAACTTAAGGGTAGGATCTGCCTGTAAAGGCATGCCTATTTTCAACCTATTTAAATAAACACCCGCAATTCGTGGCTGTTCCTTAGGCTCCTTAGATTCTTCATAAACAATAGATGCCAAAGTAATAACTTCGTCTTTAGACAAACCAATCCTTTTAGCTTTCTCAACTCTAGTTTTATTCCAATAGCGATTGTACTCAGAAAGCATCTTATCCCTAAACTTTTCTGCCGAGGTATTCCAGAAAAACTCATAGCTATTAGGCAAATACATACCCAGAGCTGTTTCAGCTTTAAAACTGTTCTTATCATAGAAAGCCTGATCCTTCATCGCATTTACTAAAGAGGTACTATCTGCTTCTATTTGCTTAGCTATTCTACCAGCAAGCTTCTCCAAAGAATTCTGATTGTTAAAAGACACTTTAACTGGAATATTTTTACTCCTTATAGAGTTAATGATATCATTATTACTCATGCCCTTTTTAATCGCGAATTTGCCAGCCTTAATATTGTTGACATATTTCTTTTGGTTGGCCAAGGCATCAAACTTATCTATATCCTTTAACAAAGGTTCCAATTGGCTTCTTACATCCTTGTAAGTGTCTGTAGACTTGATATAAATATAGGCTTCTTCATTATTAAATGCTGTATTGGGAGTCATCATAGCCGAATATACATAGTATGCAAAATAACCCGCTGCTACTAACCCGATTAACGCTATGGCCCAAAGTATTTTTTTAATATACATTCTATCTGTTGATTAACTGAAATAATAGTTCATTTTTGTAGGTGTTATTTACTAAGTTCCAGTCTTTTTTAACACCAACTTCTTCAAAACCTTGTTTTTTGAACATACTAATACTAACGTGGTTATCTTCTGAAATATTACAGTACAACTGATGCAAACTTAGGTGATTAAAACAATAATCTATCAACAATCTTAAGGCCTCAGAACCGTAGCCTTTACCTCTATTTTCCTCGTCTTTAACCAAAACACCTATACCAGCTCTTCTGTTTTTAAAATCGAAATCGAAAATATCAATCATTCCCAAAGGCTTGGAATCATAACTGGAAATAACCAATCTCAATTGCTTAACCTCATAAATATCCTTATGGGCATTTTCTATGTACTCTTTTATCAAATACTTTGAAAAAGGACTTATGGTATTGCTTAATCCCCATACAGATTCGTCATTTTCTACGGCATGCACAAACTCCAAATCTTCAGGCTCTAGAGCACGTAAGTAGATATGTTCTCCTTTAAGGGTAATCATATGGTTCCTTTGAATACAAATTTTGCAGGACCAACAAGCCATACATTTTTGTAGGTTCCGTTTTCTTCCTCGAAAGAGACTTTTAATTCACCCCCTTCTACATTTAGATTTATTAAGTTATCATGAGTTTGCTTTGTAGCATGCATAGCTATGGCTACTGCAGTAACACCCGTACCACAAGATAAGGTTTCATCTTCAACACCACGCTCATAAGTTCTAACCCTGTAAGTGTTATCATTTAACTTTTTTACAAAATTAACGTTACTACCAGCCTCATTATAAGGGGCTCCATATCGTATGTTGGCGCCTAAGGTTTTTATGTCGAAATCTTCTATTTGCTCTTCAAATTGTACATGGTGAGGCGACCCTGTATCCAAGAATACATGACTGTCATGTTTTTCTACAGTATTAACATCCACCATCTGAAGTTTTACGATATCTCCATCGATAGACGCATGATGAAGCCCATCTATAGCCTCGAAAAGAGCTGTATTTGTAATGACTCCCAAATCTCTGGCAAAGGCCACTAAACAGCGTCCGCCATTACCACACATAGTACTTTCATTACCATCAGAATTGTAATAGACCATCTTAAAATCGCAGGTTTCGTGATGTTCTAAAAGTATTAATCCGTCTGCTCCTATGCCAAAACGTCGGTCGCATAAAAAAGCAACCTGTTTGGTATCGTTTTTGTCGAATGTTAGTTGACGATTGTCAATCATGACAAAATCGTTTCCCGTTCCTTGATATTTATAAAAAACTTGCTCCATAATATGGGGTAAAGATATGAATATTAAATAGTTTTTTCGGTTGTTAAACCAGCGTTAAAATTGTCGTAAAAAACCGTTAAAACTAAAAACCAAATTCAATAAATATTTAATTTTAATCGTTCAACAAATTAAACTTAATACTGAAAATTATGAAGAAGATTCTATCGTTAGTACTGATTTCGGCCTTAGGTGGCGTTTTAACACTTGGAGGCTACAAATTATTCCTAGAAAAAGAAAACACTGTTATTGTTGAAAATGCTCAGCAAACACCAACCTTTTTACCCACAAACACTATAAACACATTGTTTAATGCTACAGAAGCACCCAATTTCGTGCAAGCTGCAGAAAATACTGTAAATGCTGTAGTACATGTTAAAAACGTGTCTATGAGTAGCGGCCCCGTAACCTTTGAGGATTTATTTTGGGGAAGAAGTTCACAAAAACCGCAACTAGGAACAGGTTCTGGAGTTATTGTTAATAAAGATGGTTACATTATCACTAACAATCACGTTATCAAAAATGCGCAAAAACTTTCCGTTACACTTAATAATAACAAAACCTTTGAAGCAGAATTGATTGGTGCAGACCCCAAAACGGATATTGCACTTCTTAAAATTGAAGCCGATGAAGACCTTCCCTTCGTGACTTTTGGAGATTCTGATAATGCTAAGATTGGCGAATGGGTTTTAGCTGTTGGAAATCCTTTTAATCTAACCTCTACGGTTACAGCAGGAATTATAAGTGCTAAAGCAAGAGATTTGTCGGGAGTAAGCGCACAATCCTTTATTCAGACCGATGCGGCTGTAAATCCAGGAAATTCTGGAGGGGCCCTTGTCAACACCAACGGAGAATTAATTGGCATTAATACGGCTATTAGCTCTCAAACAGGTTCTTATATTGGGTACTCTTTTGCAGTACCTAGCAATATCGCTAAGAAGGTTATCGAAGACATTATGGAATATGGTAATGTTCAGAATGGTGTTTTAGGTATTACTGGAGGTACATTTACAAGTGAGTTTGCTGAAAAAGAAAATATAGATTATTCTGAAGGGGTTTACGTTACTGAAGTCATTAAAAACTCTGGAGCTGAAAAAGCAGGTATCAAGCCTAAAGATATCATAAAAAGGCTCGATAACATAGAGATTTCTAAGTTTGAAGATTTAAGTGGTTATATAAAAACCAAGCGTCCAAACGATGTGGTTAATGTTGAATTAGAAAGAGATGGAGAAATTAAAATATTCACTGTTACCCTTAGCAATACCAGTGCTTTTACAGTGAATTTCATTAAAATGGAGCTTCAAGATCTTTCAGATTCATTTAAAGAGGAACACGAAATCGAATACGGTGTATTGGTAAAAGAATCTAAAAACAAATGGTTGTATTCTAACTTAGGCATTTCCGAAGGTTATATCATTACCGGAATAAATGACCAAAAAATTGAAAGTATTGCTGATATATCTAAAATTAAAGAAGAGTATGGAGACGATATTCTAGACAATATCAAGAAACTGGAATACATTAACAGAAGGTTAGAAAAGAAAGAAGTTATTTTCAGATAAAGCTTTCTAAAAAACTTATTAAGCGATAACCTCTTTAAGTAAAATTAAAGGGGTTATTTTTTTAAATGTATTACAAAAAACATTTGAAATATTATTGTTTTGTCTTAACTTTAATACACAAACTAAACTATTTAAACCATGAATTTCAATAAAACCTACGAAAAGGAGCTTGCCTTTCAAGCAGACCGTAGAAGAGCTACGGTAGAGTTTATAAAAATTATAAGCGATTTGTGGTACGACAAATCAATTGAACTGGTACTTTTTAGAAATCAATTAATAGACCGCAATGTGAGTCAGATATTGAATTTACATGACTATGCGGGCAAGTTTGTCCAAAAACCTATTTCTATTTTCGATTCTGTTGAAATTGCTGGTGCGATTAAAGCTTTGGATATTCCCCCAGCTAAACTGGATATTGGTAAACTGACCTATGAATTTCATTCTAACGACAACAAACATGCTAACGCTACAGCTTTTGTAGCAAGAAAACTTAAAGGTGCCGATAAGGGTAATGGCATTAAGCCTAAAGATGTTATACTCTATGGATTTGGAAGAATTGGAAGATTGGTCGCCAGAGAGTTAATGGTTAGAACTGGAAAAGGCAATCAGTTGCGTTTGAGAGCTATTGTTACCAGGGGTGTTATCGACGAAACGGTGCTTAAAAAAAGAGCATCCCTGTTAAGCAATGATTCTGTTCATGGTGATTTTCCAGGTACCGTATCTGTAGATTTAAAAAACAGCGCTTTAATAATCAATGGAACAACTGTAAAAATAATATCGGCTAATGCGCCAGAAGATATAGATTATACACAATTCGATATAAAGAATGCGTTACTCATTGATAACACAGGTGCTTTCAGGGATAAAGAAGCTTTGAGTAGGCATTTAAAAGCTAAAGGCGTAAACAAGGTATTACTTACTGCCCCAGGTAAAGAAATCCCAAATATAGTTTATGGCGTTAACCACAAAGATTATGATCCAAAGAAAGTGGACATCTTTTCAGCAGCCTCTTGTACCACCAACGCCATTACAACAGTTTTAAAAGCTATAGAAGATTCTTTCGGAATTAAAAGTGGCCATTTAGAGACCATTCATGCCTACACAAACGACCAGAATTTAGTGGATAATATGCATAAAAAATACAGGCGCGGTCGTGCTGCAGCATTAAATATGGTTATTACTGAAACTGGAGCAGGGAAAGCTGTTGCTAAAGCACTACCTAGTTTAGAGGGCAAATTAACTTCTAATGCCATTAGAGTTCCTGTACCCAATGGCTCTTTGGCGATATTAAACCTAGAACTTGAAAATAAAACAAGCGTTGACGGCATAAACACTATTTTAAAGAAATATGCTTTGGAAGGTGATTTGGTAGAACAAATAAAATATGAAATTAGCGATGAATTGGTGTCTAGTGATATCGTTGGTAGTTCTGCGCCCTCAATTTATGATAGTAAAGCTACTATAGTGCGTCCTGATGGAAAAAACGCCATTTTATACATTTGGTACGACAATGAATATGGTTATAGCAACCAAGTTATCAGATTGGCAAAATATATTGCTCAAGTGCGTCGTTATACCTATTATTAAAAAAAGTGCATCCAAAATCCAGACTCTTTCGTATATAGTTCTAGTGAAAAAAATCCTTTTGCTCCTTGTGAATATGAACATACTCAAAACCTGATTTTAACTTTCAAAATCAAAATGTTTTGTTTTTGCGGAATGTGAAATAAAAGGATTTCTTTTAAAACACGCCTTATAAATATAAATTTATAACTTAGTGCCGACCAAATACAACCCAAAAAAACCAAAAGCAATGAATCCCTTAAAGCAATCTACCTCTATTTTTCTCTTTTTCTTAATTTCCTTTTCTTACTTAAATGCACAAGATAACATTCAATCTCAAAGCATTAACGACGGTTCGATAAATGATAAATTTGAATTCGTACTAAGAAAATCTGGGAATTTTAAAGGTACCAACGGACAGGCTTACGAAGCTGTAAAACGTAGTATGTTTTTAAGCTTACAGCAACACACAAAAGACTCTATTAACACTCTAAAAAGTAAATTGTCTAATGCGAATTCTACAATTTCTAATCAAACTCAAGAAATATCTGAGCTAAAATCGAAACTCACAAATACCCAAAGTAGTTTAGACAAAACTAACCTTGAAAAAGACAGTATGGCGCTTTTTGGAATACAAATGAGTAAAGGTGGTTATAATTCACTTATGTGGATAATTATTGCTGGCTTGTTGGCGCTTTTAATTCTATTTATTTATAAATTCAAAAACAGTAATGCAGTAACCAAACAGGCTAAACAAAACCTTGCCGAAATAGAGGAAGAATTCGATGAGCACAGAAGAGTAGCTTTAGAACGCGAGCAAAAAGTAAGACGCCAATTACAAGATGAGATTAATAAACAAAAAGGAGCTCAATAATCCTTTTCAGGGTTTTATAAAAAACACAAAAGCTGCAATTAAAAATTGCAGCTTTTGTGTTTACTAAAATCAAATACTAATATTAATCGACAGATTTAACAAACTCTAACTTTTATTCATTACCTAAATAGCTATTCACTGCCGAGTTTCTTAGAGCAACATGCGAGTTTAGCGTATTTACAGCATTTTGAAAATCTGAACTAGTTTCTATAAACGTGTAGCCACTAATTTCTGAGTTAGCATATGGTTCAAGTAATGATGAATAATACGCATATTGGGATTGGATATTACTTACACTAAAGACATTAGCAACTACCTGCTCTACATAAGTATCATACTTCGCTTTATAAACATCATCTTCATACAGGTACCCTATTAGCGGCCAACTGCTACCACTCAATTCTGAAAAATCTAACGATAAGGCTCCTCCCCTCTTTCCATCTTGTAATGCCTCATTATTATCCCAAGGAATCCATGTTAACTTGTTATTATCTGGATTGCTATACAAGTAATAATTATGAGTCATCCTACCATAAGTATCCCAATTTTGAATAACGGTATTTACGGCTAAATATTTAAGAAAGACATCCGTATCAAAAACAGCTTCAAGATTTGTTCTCCATGTTTCAGGGGCAGAGGTTCTTGTATTATCATGTAAAATCAAAAGTAAGTTTTGTACATCACTAAAATCTGCATCTTCCTCATTATTCTTTTTTTCATATTCGTCTACATCAAAAGTTCCATTAGCAAAACTTGCAGCATCACCATCTGGTTTATATAAATTTCCTTCATCACTTGAGAAGTTAGCATCTAATACGGTATTTTCAACGTCTTCAACCATGGTATAAACTCCAAAATAGGTCGGTCCATTACCATAATCTATATATACCGTATAAAACGCAGTATGTGAAGCTGCCAATCCAAAATTTCTGAATGTATCTCCAGCTACTTTTTCCCTCAACATGGATTTATCATCATAATTATTTTTGAGGTGTAATTTTTTAAACCCATAAAAACGTTGATTATCTATTTGCGGATAATCGTCCTCAAATTCATCAAAATCTAACTTAAAAGACAATTTTAAATTACCTCTTTGCCAAGTTGATTGTAAACTTGAATTCCCTTTAAACCGAACCCCAACACGATACCATTCCTTTCCATTATAAAAAACTTCTGCAGGAACAAACACCGGATCCTCATCGGTATCTATGAGTCCTCCTCCAGGCCCACCGCCCCCTGGGCCTCCTCCTCCAGGGCCTCCAGAACTTCCACCTGAACCAAAACTACCATAAGTATCGGTCATGTCATTCAACATAATTTGCCAACGCTCTTCCGTGAAGACTATATCTATTCGTTTTACCACATTATCTGCAAAAACTTCGCTAAAGTTAGGTTCTGCATCTTTACCATGTGTTTCGGTAGTCCAGTCTGTAACTTCAAAATCTGTATCATTATTTACAACCTCTTCCTGTTCTTTTTCTTCTTGTTCTTCGTCATCAATAAATTCAACAGAAACATCATCATTATTACATGCATACAAGGTTATTAATGTGGCACTAAAAATTAATGCTGTAAAAAGCATTCCTAGGGGTTTTCTCTTACTTTTCATGTTTATTGTTTTTAATTGTGTATGTATAATTTAAGCCTATAATCTTGGTTATTTCTGGAACAGAAACGTTTATTTCCTTTTCTATTCTATAGAATAGCCCAATGGTTCCAAATGATTTAAATTTGTATTCTGTTCCTAATGTTAACCGATACTTGCTAAACTCATTTTCCCGGTCTACACCAAAGCTCCTAAATATTTCTGCCGAAAATTTGGGGTCTAATTTCCAATTGTTCACACCATACTCCAATGAAGTTTTAAATCGAAATTTCTGATTAGCGTAATCACCTTCTGAAGTACTTATACCTAATTCATTTTTGTTTTGATAACGTAGCCTATATTTAAGTGATAAATCGTTTATTTTATGTTTGTAGGAGGCATCTAGATTAAATCTAAAATGATTTTCATAGCCTTGGATTTTCCCAACATTATCGTTTTCTTTTATATAACGAAATCCTGCCCCAAGCTTAAAACCCCTAAAAACAGTATATGAAGTACCGAAATCGGAAAAGTACTCACTAACCTCGGTTATATACTCTTTCATTCTAAGTTGCCCCTCTAGATTGAAAGCCCATTTTTTGTTGAGCTTAAACTTTAAATTGATTCCCGTCCAACTCTCTAAATCCCTAGTATCCTGGTTTTGAGAAAAAGCTAAAGATGTAAAAAGCAATGAAGCCATAACCATTAATAGGCACAAATGTTTTCTTCTTTTGTAAAACATAACTTATATAGCTTTAGTTATTATTTTTAAAATAAAATATGGTTACTTCTGCTGTGTCTTTTAAAAAGTCTACATTGCCAATGGTAATCTTATTGATACTTAAGCCGGTTCTATTCTCCAAATCGCTTTTTAGACTCTCATAGTTTTCGGGTTTTATATTTTCTATGTTTTCATAAATGACAGATTTAGATTCTTCTTGCTTTAGAGCCCAGTATTTTTCAATTGCTACTAGCACTGTAATTACCAATATATTGGCTGCAAAAATTTCTGCATAGCTCATTTTTTTATTTGCCAATGCATTAATTACCGATACACCTATGACAACAAACAGATAGGTCATTTCCTTAATATCAACAGGGTCGGTACGGTAACGAATTATTCCGAAAATGGCGAACAACCCTAGTGCCATTCCTATGTCTAATTCATATTTTTTAAGTGTAAAGCACAAGAAAAATACAATAACACTTATAAGATAGTATGTAAACACATAGTCTTTGCGTTTGGAAACAGGATAGTATATAAACCTTATGATAAACGTTAAAAACGTAAAGTTTATAATGAACCTAAACATCATTTTAAAAAAGTCGTCATCAAAGATGGGGATCTCTAAAAATTCCATAGATATTATGCTATTAATTTGTTTATTCTTATTAGTTTTTCCTTAAATCTATTGTACTTTAATTCATTATAAATACTAATCATTCCAATACAATACTTACTAAACTTATAAGGGTTGATTTGTTTTAATTTTAATTGTTTTACCACAGAAGAACTTCTATTAAAACGTTCTTGTTTCACTTCAATAATCACTAAATTATTATAGGTTTTAAAAGAATTATTTACCTTAAAAGATAGATTTAGATCAATTGTTAATCGTTCTTTTGAATTTCTATTGATTAATGTAATTCTATTGAAGTCGTTCCAGATTACAGGTTCTAAATCAAAGTTTTTTTTGGTTGTATCTTGAATAAAATCTAATGCGGTATTGGATAAATTCGTTTCAAAATCATTAATAGGTATTCTCGTTTTTATAGTCTTACCTCTTCCGTCTTTTTGTTTAACCTCTAAAAAACATAAATCTGTTTCTACATACTTACGCATTCTAATCTTAGTTCTATTAACTTTTTGATTATGATGGTCATTATAAAATTTCTTTGAGGGAGTATCAAAATACAATGAAGAATAGGTTAGCACTCTATGTCCTTTGATATCCAGTATTCTGTAATTATCTTTAATACTTAATAGAACATAGGCTAAATCCTTCTCATGAATTACGAATTTGGTATCTGTTCTTCTCATTAAAGACACCGTTTCCATCTCTTCTAATGAAATAGGTTTTAAATTATCTATAATATTTACTAATTCTTGTTTCATAACCTTGATAAATCCCTCTACTTAAATATGGGTTGAGATTGTTTTACATCTTTACTGGATTGATTTTTAACAATAACAGATAGAGAATCTTTAAATCTTACTTGATTTAACCGATTAATTTTTTAATAGAATTTTTAAAAACCAACTAAAAACATCACTTATGGGCACAACTTAAAAATGACAACTTTCATTCTATTTATTTTTGGTATTTAGACTCCGAATTTATTTTTTGGTTCAATGTGCAATAGTGGTTATCTGTGAATGACTACTCCTTTTCTGTGAACCCTACTTTTTGTTCAGTTATTGGTTTTATTCATACACCTTTTTAGCTCGTTTTCAAATAATTGTTGATTTATTTTTCCGTTACTTTGTGATATGAACAAACTTAAAAGGCTAGTTGTTCAAGTTGTTTTGTGGCTGGCCATAGGCATAATAATTTGGTTGTATCAAGAAAAACCAACAGAAGCACTTAAAGAGAATTTAGTCATTCTCTTCTTTCAATTTTTTCTTATTAGTAGTTTAATCTTTTATGCATCATCAAACTTTTTACAAAAGAAGAAATATGTAGTTTTCTCAGTTTTTTCAATAATGCTTTTGTTTTTTTCAGCCTGGGTATTGTCTTCTGTTTATCCAATGATTACAGTAAGGCCTCACCACGTTAATCTCCCAGAATTTGGCCCACCTCCACCTCCAAGGATGAAAAGACCCCCTTCTCATTTCCTACTTCATACCTTAATTTTAATCATAACTTATACTTCTTCTACTATTATTGAAGTATTCAATTATTTAATTAAAAGAGAAAAAGAGGTCATATTAGCTAAAAACGCTAATCTGCAAAATGAACTAAAACTATTGAAATCACAGATTAACCCTCATTTTCTATTTAATGCTTTAAATAATATTTATGCACTTTCTACCATAGATTCCAACAAAACACAACAAAGTATTAGCTATTTGTCAGACATGCTACGCTATGTGCTGTACGAATGCGAGAACGAACTTGTTCCTATTAAAAAAGAGATAGAGTATATTGAGAATTACTTAAAACTATTTGCTTTAAAGAGCAGTAAAACCTATCCAATAAAAACCAAATTCCATATAGAAAATAATTTAACCATTGCCCCTATGTTATTTATTCCTTTTATTGAAAATGCCCTAAAACATGGTAATATTGAAAAAATGAAGGAATCATTTATCAACATTAATATTGTTACTAAAAAAAATAATATAATTTTTGAAGTTGAAAATAGCATCCCTAAAACAGATATTAATAAGGATGACATGGGTGGTATTGGTATAGAAAACGTGAAAAAACGATTAGCAATATTGTATCCTCAAAAACATAATCTTTTAATTTCTCAAAATAAACATAGCTTTAAAGTTCAACTAAACCTTGACCTTACATGAAATATTTAAAATGCTTAGTTGTTGATGATGAGGAATTAGCAAGGACTTTGCTAAAAACATACATTGATAAAATAGATTTTTTAGAATTGGTTGACTCCTTTGAAAACCCTGTTGAAGCTTTTTCTGTGTTAAAGGAAAAATCTATTGATATTATCTTTTTAGATATTCAAATGCCAGAATTAAAAGGTACAGATTTTGCTAAAATGATAAACCCTGAAACCAAAATTATTTTCACAACAGCCTATTCTGAATATGCCTTGGAAGGTTTTGATTTAAATGCCCTGGATTATCTATTAAAACCTATAACGTTTCAACGCTTTTTACAAGCTGTAAACAAAATAAAACCTGAGATTATTAATTCAGAAGATTACATTACCATTAAATCTGGTTACGATTTACATAAACTAAAATATACAGATATACTTTTTATTGAAAGTGATAATGAATATGTGGTGTTTAATACTTCTGAAAGAAAAATCATGAGCCATCAAACATTAAAATCTTTAGAAGAAAGCTTACCTGAATCCATGTTTATGCGTGTGCATCGTTCGTACATAGTAAACAAGGAAAAAGTAGCTGCTTTAAAAGGAAAAAACTTAGTGGTTACAAACACGAAAATACCAATAAGTGATAGCTACTATGACAAGGTAAAAAAAAACCTGTTTTAAAAACAAAGGCCTAAATTTAAAATCAGGCCTTTATTTACTTCTTTATATCTAACCTACCTAGAATAATTAGGCGATTCTTTAGTTATGGTAACATCATGCGGATGACTTTCATTAATACCACTGGCTGTGATTTTAACAAATTGACCATTCTCTTTTAAATCTTCAATATCCTTGGCGCCACAGTATCCCATTCCGGCACGTAATCCACCAACAAATTGATGAATACTTTCAAATAACTCACCTTTGTATGGCACTCTACCTACTATTCCCTCTGGAACTAATTTTTTAATATCATCTTCAACATCTTGGAAATATCTGTCTTTACTTCCTTTCTTCATAGCTTCAACAGACCCCATACCACGGTAGGACTTAAATTTTCTTCCTTCGTAAATAATAGTTTCTCCCGGAGATTCTTTGGTTCCCGCCAATAACGAGCCTAACATCACTGTATCTGCACCTGCTGCAATCGCCTTAGGTATATCGCCTGTGTAACGAATACCACCATCTGCAATGACAGGAACACCACTTCCTTTAATAGCTGCGGCAACTTCCAAAACGGCAGAAAACTGAGGAAAACCAACACCTGCAACCACACGTGTAGTACAGATAGACCCTGGACCAATTCCTACTTTAACCGCATCTGCTCCTGCTTCAACTAAATACTTGGCTGCAGCACCAGTAGCGATATTTCCAACTACGACATCTAAATCAGGGAACTTAGATTTCACCTCTTTGAGTACATGAACAACTCCTTTGGTATGTCCATGAGCAGTATCGATAACAACAGCATCAACACCAGCTTTTACTAGAGCTTCGGCACGTTCTACAGCATCACCTGTAACACCTAAAGCTGCGGCAACGCGTAAACGTCCGTACTTATCTTTATTGGCTATAGGTTTCTGATTTAACTTGGTTATATCTCTAAAAGTTATTAATCCCGATAACTTATAATTATCGTCTACAATTAATAATTTCTCAATTTTATGCTTTTGAAGAATAATTTCAGCATCTTTTAATGAAGTTCCCACAGAGGAAGTCACTAAGTTTTCACTAGTCATTACTTCTACGATAGGTTTTTTATTATCGTGCTCAAAACGCAAATCCCTATTGGTAACAATACCTTTTAACTTCCCTGCTTCATCTACGATAGGAATACCACCAATACTGTGTTCTGCCATAGCACGCTTAGCGTCTTTAACAACAGCTGTTAATGGTAATGTTACGGGATCGATGATCATACCGCTCTCGGCACGTTTAACACGTCTTACCTTATCGGCTTGAGCCTCGATGGTCATATTCTTATGAAGTACACCAATACCACCTTCTTGAGCCATGGCAATAGCCATTTTGCTCTCGGTAACCGTATCCATAGCCGCAGAAATAATAGGCACGTTTATGGTTATATTACGTGTGAACTTGGTTTGGATGTTTACTTCTCTTGGAAGTACTTCAGAAAATGCTGGAACTAAGAGTACGTCATCATAAGTTAGACCTTCCCCTAAAATCTTGTTTTCGTGTGCAGTCATGTGCAATTACATTAATAATTGCGTGCAAATATACGATTTAAAAATGAAATAAATCTTCAAAAACATGTTAAGAATAAGTGGAGAATATTCTAACGCCTACGCATACCGCCACCAAATCGTCTTCCGCCACCCATTCTACCACCTTGACCTAATCCTTTTGGTCTTTTGTTCATATTTTGACCGGCAATCCTACCAAATTTAAAAACAAAAGTAACCATGAAATACTGTTCTAAAATCTTATCTTCCACGTCTTGGATATACGTCCCTGTCACAGTTCTTCTAAAACCATTGTTCTGGCCTAAAACATCGTAACCAACTAAGGTAAGCGTACCTTTATCTCCCCATAATTGAACACCTAATCCTGCGTTCCAAAAAACGGCATCGCCATCAAACTCATCACCAACTCTACTATTGTATCTGTATCCTATTTTGTTAGAGAAAAAGGCATTCTTTAAAAAGAAAATAGAGGCATCGACATTTAAATTTTGAATAAAAAAGTCGTTATCGTCAAACATATCGGTATCAAATTCATTCTTATTTTTAGAGTAGCTGTAGGTAGCGCTTAAATCTAATTTGTTGTCATAAGAATACCGGAATGAAAAAGAGGGTCTTAATGTTGTATTTTTGGAAACAAACCTGATGGCATTCTGAAGAGAAACATTGTTTCTATACGATGCAAAAAATCTGAAGTTAAAATTTAGATTCGTCTTTTTATCGAAATAAGACTTAGATACTGCCGTATTACCATTTACCGAATAATCTCCATTTAGGTTAACATAGGTCGTATTTCTAATTAAATCTTCATTGGTAACGGTTGAATTTACAATTTTATCCTCAATGAACTGAGCACGTACATTTCCAGTAACATTAATATTATGATAAGCCAAATTATTTTGATATTCAAAAGCTAAGATGTGATTAACTTCAGGCTCCAAAAAAGGATTTCCTATTCTTGTATTAATTTGGTTGCTTACATCTTCAACAGGTTGCAGTTGAGATGCTGAAGGTAAATCGACATTTTGTCGGTAATTTAGAGACACATTCTTGTACCCATTTTTATCACGGTATCGCAACCTTCCGGAATAGGTGAAATATTCAAAATCGGCATTAAAATTTCGCGCTGGTATTAATTCGTCTTTATACTTTCTATATGTGTTTGTATATGCCCCTTCTATTTCAAAACGAAAGTCTTTATAATCGTATCTTAACCTTAATGCGGGTTTCACTGTAGTGGTAACATATCGGCTATCAAAACTTTGTAAATCATTAAAGTCGGTAAAATCGTTATCTACTTCGTTAAAATCGAAAACATACTTTTCGTTATTGTTATGGTTTATATTAGCATTATACTTTGGGATTATTCTAAAGTTTTGAAATAATTCCTTAAACCACATACCATTAAAATTGATGTTAGCATTGGTGTTTTCGGTAGATCTTATTTGATTCTGAATACGGGTTCTATTTCTTTCGTATAGGATGTTTTCTGAAAAATTCTCAGAATCGGTATTAGACTCGGTAAAATTTGTACTTAAATTCAACGTAAAGAAATCTGTACCTTTCCCCGTTCTCGATATTATACCAATCCTGTTTTTAATTTCACGATTAGTAGAAGTAGATTGGTTCTTGGAATTAACATCGCTTATTAAATCGCCATCGATAGACTTCGAACTGGTAGTAGACTCTGAAAAGGCATTGGAATTACTGGAGTTAAAATCAACTTCATTAGAAAGCTGAACTCTACTATTTGATAGTTTGTTCTTGGGATTTATCACATATTTCAAATCGAAATTACCAATATGAGTATCGGTATCTCTAAAGCTTTCACTTTCTGTTTTGGAGATGTAATTTAAATTGGGGAGAAAGTTTTCTCGTTCCCTTCTCTGGGCATTATCTACATTATTCGAATTAAAACGGTAATTACCATTTACTCTTGTTTCATTCCATTTTCCTTTGGTGTAATTAGCACCCACAAAGTCAGATTCTATAGCACCAACACTAGATTTTGCATCTGGCAACGCATTAAAACCTCTTCGCATGTTTATATTGTTAGTACCAGAAATAAGACCAATTTGCTTCCCATCAATCAGTTTAAACAGATTAGCATTTACCTGATACTTTTCATCTGTTCCGTAGCCTGCATTTATATCCCCAAAAAAAGCCGTGTTTTTGCCTTTCTTAATTTTTAGATTTATCTCTTTTGTACCAGAATCAGATTCTTCACCAGTAAACTTCTGCATATTGGTTTTGTAGTCTGTAACTTGAACTTTACTAATAACATTACTAGGTAAGTTTTTTAAGGCTATATCTCCATTTTTCTCTCCAAAAAAGCGCATACCGTCAACATTTATGGCTTCAACATCCACGCCATTAACCGTAATGTTACCATCTACATCTATTTCAAAACCAGGGAGCTTTTTTAGCAGGTCTTCTGCCCTATCGTTTGGTAAGGTTTTAAAACTATCCGCATTAAATTCTATGGTATCTGTTTTAATTACTATAGGTGGAGCTTTTGCAGTTATGGAAACCGTATTTAATTGCTCAACAGATTCCTCTAAGGTAATAACCCCTAAATCCAATACATCGGTCTTTGGCACCGTTATAACTTTAGTGAATGGTTTATACCCTAAATACCCAACATTTAAAATTAAGGATTGGTCGTTATCTGCATTAACTTTTATGGAGAATTGGCCTTCTTTATTGGTTATACCATAAGCTATTACCAAACTATCTTTAGCCGCTTGAAGAAACACTGTTGCTGCTTCTAGCTTATACGTATTTGTATCTTTTACAATACCCTCTAGCGTAAACTTTTGGGCGAACAATGAAACCGTAAACAAAAGAAATACGATACAAGTTTTAGTTTTCAATTTAATAAAATCGGTTTGTTAGTTTTCACTTAGACAAATTAAAAGAACAATAGTTTAATACCAGTATAAAAACTTGAATAATACTTTTGAAAAGTTATAACTTTTATTAAATTTGTTATTTATAATTAGTCTAAATAAATATAAAATACATCATGGTCATGTACTCATAGCAAAAAACAAGAACGGGCAATTAACCTTTTCTGAAGATTACAAAATTTACCATCTTACCTTTAACAATGTTCACTTAGAGTTTTTCGAAAAGGAGCTGATTAGGTTTAAAGAGTTCATATTAGAACTAGAAATAGGATATGCCGAAGGCTGTTACAACCGTGTTATTATGAACAGAAAAGTTCCTATAAAAACCATGCAACATAACCTTACTCTTATATTTAATAAACAAGAACTCGATGGGCTAAAAAGGCTTTTAACCCAAACTGATAAAACGCTTTTAGAAAATTTAAAGGTCAGCGATATCGATTACCTTTTGTATTTAAATTAAAACCAGGATATGGAAGACATAAATATCATTTACAAGACTAACATAGGCCTTTCATTCTATTGGAAACGAGGTCCGTTAAGACAAGTTAACAAGCTCAATATTGTCATTAATGATATTGCACTTCATCTTTCCTATAGTGAGCTGACCGAATTCTCGAAAAACATAGATACTGCCTTAAGCAGAAAATCGGCGCATTGTAAAGATTGTCCCCATAAGTCAAACTGCGAAGTCACTATGTTAGAAACTCCAATACCACAAATTACATTTGTTAAGAGTTACCAGGAAATTAAATCCATACAAGACTTGGTTAAAGGAACTTTATTCGAGCTGGATTTGAATTCAATGTTAAAAGAAATCTTGTAAGCTACTCGATATTATAACTTGCTCTTACACCATTTGCCCATTTAATAAGCGTTTCTTTTTCTTCTTCTGTAATCGAACCATGTAACCAAGAATAAGACTCTAAAGGCATTTCACCCTCCTCAACTTCTTCTATAAGTTCATCTAGCTTATGGTCTCTTTTCTTTAACTTATACTTACTCCAATTAGATACGTTAAAATGTTCCTTCCCCTCCTCAACATGATGATCAATCCATAAAGATACCGGAGCGAGTTCGGCATACCAAGGATAAGTGGTTTTATCGCTATGACAATCGTAACAGTGTTTTTCTAAAATGGCTGTGACTTCTGTAGATGGTTTGGTATCGGTTATAAATGCGGTTAGATTTCTTGTTTCTGCGTTATTTTTGTCGGGTCTTATAAATTGAATAATTACGAGGGCAATGATTAAAACAAGACCTATTTTTTTTATTAATTTCATGGGTTAGAATTTCTATTTAGTATTTCAAAATTAAAATTTAATCTGTAAAGTCGTATACCAATTTCTGGGTGCTGAGGGTATAATACCTGGACCAGGATACCCTGTAGCTCTTCGTGTAAAGTACGCATTATCCAGCAAATTATTTACACCAGCCTCTAATTTAAAATTTTTATAACGGTAAGACATCGATATATCTAGAATATCGTATTCTGGAATTTCACCAACAACACCACTTAAACTAGCTTCTGTAGAATTGGTGGCATCTGTAAATTGTTTGCCAAGATAGGTGTATTGTATACTAGCTTGTAAATTTCTATATCCACCATTTAAACCTGTTTTTAAATTTAAATCTGGCACAAATTCAACTTTATTCCCAACAATACCTGGTTGATCTGATGATCTATACTCCGAGTTAATGATAGACGTATTAATAAAATAATTAAGTTGGAAATTGTTATTGAGATTGAAGACGTTCTTCAAATTAAAATCGAATAAAGATTCAACACCATACATAAGGGCATCACCTATATTCCCGCGTTCACTAGTAACCCTGCCGTCTGGTAATCCTTTTTGAACAAAACCAATTCGACCGTTATAGAATAAACCAAAAACACCTAAATCGTAAGAAACAATTTGTTTAAAATTACCGCGAATACCCAAATCTGCTGTAAATCCTTTTTCATCTGTAATATCGGGACTTATGGAGAACGCCGGATTGATTATATTTATATCTGAAAATGTTACAGAACGATAATTCTGGGAGACATTTCCATAAAGCTCTAAACCAGAATTGGGTTTATAACTCAGTCCAATACCCAATAGAACGAAGGAACGCTCAAAATCCCTATTATCTTCTACATTCTGTTCGAAAATAACATTCCCAGCGGCATCGGTATTAATTTGTTTGAAATAACCCTCACTTTGAGTTTTGATATACTCAAATCGGAATCCTGGGGTTACAGAAAAATTATCGGATAAATAAAAGATATTTTCACCAAAAACCGCCATATTCAGGTTAGGCAAATCAAATTCGGATTGGTTGGGATAGTTTGGAAAATCATCTGTCCTAAAATTAAAATCTGCATCACTTCCTGCACTACCGGGACCTTGTCTTTGATAATTATCTGCTTTATAAAACTTAGAACCTATTAGAAAAGTGGCATTTTTGCTACCCAACTTATACTTACTTAATAATCGTGATTCAAAGCCAAAATTATTGAAATCGCCTTTAATTAAATCACGTTCGCTTCCCGGGTCAACTTGATTCACTCTATTAGTTCTAAAACCTAAGGCATCTCTAGAGGCATTTAACCCAAAGAAATTAAAAGTGAAATTTATGTTTTCAGAAAATTCATGTGCAAACTTTAAATTATATAATAACCAATTGACTTCAAACCAATTTCTAGCTCTATTACTCTGATAAGGATCTTGGAC
This sequence comes from Seonamhaeicola sp. ML3, assembly GCF_023273855.1. Taxonomy (NCBI): domain Bacteria; kingdom Pseudomonadati; phylum Bacteroidota; class Flavobacteriia; order Flavobacteriales; family Flavobacteriaceae; genus Seonamhaeicola; species Seonamhaeicola sp. ML3. The sequence continues at coordinate 23,551 of NZ_CP096884.1, forward strand.
AAACATATTATCTGTTAATCCACCAGCCTGTTGTGCTAGGTAATTCATATAAGTCACCTCCCCTTCTAAAGATGTTTTTGTATTGAATTGATAGCCTAAATGGGTGAAGATATTTTTGGATTCAAATTCTGAATTAGGTCTAAACCCATCTCCTTTTTTGTAGTTGAAATAGGTGTAATAACTAAATTTATTTTTGGTCCCACTTAAACTTGTAAAGTTGGTATATAAGCCAAAACTTCCCAGAGTATTTCTTGTAATAACTTCTAGAGCTTTATTTGGATTTGGTGATTTCATTTTGAAGTTTATTAATCCTCCAAATTGCGTTCCATACTGCAAAGAAGCTGCACCTCTAATGACTTGAATTTCAGAAAGCCCCTCAGCTGCAGGCGTGTAATAACTTTCTGGATAACCCAAAACATCGGCACTAATATCATATCCGTTTTGTCGGGTATTGAAATTCGCTGTCCTGTTGGGGTCCAGACCTCTACCACCAACATTTAATTGCAAACCGGCATCGTCATTTTGATAAATATTTAGTCCTGCTACTTGGCTGTATATCTGCCGGGCGTTGTTAGAAGCTAAGTTAGCCATAGATTGCTCAACTAACACAACTTCTGTTTTCTTTCCTGCGTAAATGGCTGTTTCTTCTACATCCTTTAACCGTTTCAATTCAAAAGCACGTCGCTTGTGAGCATTAATAATAACCTCTGACAATTCTGTAGTTAAGTCTTTTAAAACAATAATTAAATTCTTGGCAGACTGTGGATCTACTTCAAATTCCTTTATTTCATATTCCGAGGAAAAGAAAACTAGAGTTATACTTTCCTTTGATGTTTCAAATTGAAATTTACCTAGTTTATCGGTAGTGGTGAGCAATCCAGAATCTTTATCGTAAACGTTAACATCTGAAATTGGTTTATTCGTTTTAGAATAAGTGACTACTCCATTTACCGTTTGCTGCGCGTACATCGATACGCTAAAAATTAATGCTATTAATAGCTTACAATCCTTTAATGTCATCTTTAAAAGGTAAAATCCAGTGTTTTGATTTAAACGACTCTTTTTCGGCGTACAAATCTACAGTTTTATCAATAAACGGGGCACTTAATCTGCCATTTAATGCCACATAACTTTCAACAAAAACTTGTATATTCTCATGCCCTTGAGATTTAAAATGGTCGCCTAAATAATGTGCATATTCTAGAATAAAATCTGGCTGAAAGCTCATTTGTTTTTCTTGAAATGGCGTTAAAAAATCTTTATTATCAACTAAGAAAAACTCACCTGTTTTTCCATTAACGATTTTAAAGGTAGAAATCCCCATTTTTTCCATGAGCATGACGCGCCACGAAAATCGATACCCCTCTTCTGTCCAAAATAATTCCCCAGGATATAAAATATTTCTAAATGGAAATAATAGTTGAACTGAAAAGAAAATTGCAAAAAAAACAGCCACCGGTTGTTTGAATTTATATCTGTAATTTGAAGTACTTAAAATCGTATTCCGTTTTGGTAAAAAACGCTTTATAATGTTTATTAGTCTCTTGTGTAATTGATAATCAAAGAAAATTAAGGTTGATACAATCATGATAAATGGAAACATCCCGATTGGGAACAAAACTCTTGTAAATACATGAAAAAATACTACGAGAGCAAAAGCCAGTAATCTTGTTTTCTTGTAGAGTAATAAAAATGGGATAGCCAAATCATACAACATGCCACCCCAGCTCATGGCATAGTGAAACCAATTTTGATGCATTAAACTATCACCAATTAAAGGTAAGTCGTATTTTGAAGGCAGCCATATTTTTAAGGGCTGTGCTCTAAATAACCAATCTGAATTAATCTTGGCTAATCCTGCGTAGAAATAAACAATTCCCAATAACAATTTTATACTATCTACAGTCCATTTCGGAACGTTCTCATAGCTTTTCTTCCTTAAAACATTATCAACAGAAAAGTGAGCATTGGCCGGTAAAAAAATCATTAGAAAACTCAATAGACTAATAAAGTAATAATGATTAAGGTAAGTGGTTTTATCCATCAACTCTATGTAGGTAAAACTCAAAAAGAAGGTAATTATGGCTAATCTGTACTTTAACCCTATAGCTACCATAAGCGCTGCTACCCCGCAAATAAGAAAAAGCAAATAGGTGTAATTACCCAAAGGTTTTACCCATTCAAAACCATAATAGGTAAAATGAAACTTGGGCTCAATATAAAGGGTCTCAATCCAGCCATGATACCAGAACCTCATCATTCCAAAACACATCATAATACCAAAGGCTATTCTAAAAACAGCTAAAGGTGCCGCATTGGTATTTCTATTTAGATATGTTTTAAAACTTAAATTCATAGTAAGAAAAAAAGGTTGCCTTTAGAAGACAACCTTTTTTTAATGCTTTGTTTTTTTAATCGCCATCGGCATCAACATAATCAACATTTATATTAAATGCTTGAAGCATATCTACTTTTAAGGACACCACAGCTAGTTGAAGTGCATCATAAGCTTGTGTCATTTTAGTGTTATCATCATTTATTTGCATAGCTAAATCGCTATTTAAAGCTTGTAATTTTTGACGTGCATCATCAAATCTTGAATTAATTAGCGTAACCAAATCATTCCTATTCAAACTTTGTAAATAGGTTTTAAAGCTATCTCCAGCAGTGCCGTTAGTATAGGCCTTTCCATTAAAAAAGTCTTGAACAGCATCTAATGCTACAAGTACTAATTCTTTAGAGTATATTTTACTATAAAGTCCTTCAACTTTTTCTGGTAAAGGGGTTGCGGAGAAGTTGCCCGCTGGAATACCAATTTTATTTGCTCTTAATCCTTTTTCGTAATAATAAACAAAATCATTAGTTAATTTATTTAAAGCACTTGTTGCAGTATTACCCGTTTGAGCAATGAATGAAGATTTATAACTTCCAGTCCAATCATTAAGAACCGTTTTTGTTAAAGATTCCATTTGATCTACAAGATCAGAGAGGTAAGAAAGATATTTAGCGTCACCATACTTGGCTAATATAGCAGTATCATCTTGAGCCAGTCCAAAAAGCATGTAATCTAACGCAGGGAAACCAACGGCATCGTTATTATTCACATTAGATAAATCGTAGGTTCCAGAAGCAATATTATTTTCAACATCTACTGTGTTAGTTGGGTAGACATTCATTTGAAATCCATAAAGAATTTCCTCGGCTTTACCAATATTAAACATTTCAACATACTGCCATACTTTATAAGCATTGAACCAAGTACTTCTCAATGCATCCAAATTGTTTTGATTAGGTGTAGCCATGAAGCTATCTTTAGCTGACTTTAAATCTGAAAGCTCAGTATCTAAATCTTGTAAAGCCGCAATGATTATATTATCGGCAACATTAGATAACAATGCACCTCTGTCAAAAGTATCAACTGGTCCCGTTGGGCCATCATCAGAAGATGATGAACTACAGGCCATAATTAAACCTAGTGCAACTAATCCTAAAAAAAACTTCTTCATTTTATTATTCTTTTTTTAATAAACTTTTGCAAAAGTATTAAAAGTAGCTGTAGTAATATAATAAACCACAGCTACCTAAAAATTTTATCATTTCTATATTGTTTAACTACCAGCTTGAGCTGTTGTAAAGTTAAATCTCGCTGAAATTTCATCAGACATGGTATCTAAAGTTTGCGTAGTTATATCCCAGAAACCATTTCCAGATAAAAGAGTAGCTATAAAAGCATCTACTTCTGCTTTTGTAAAATATGGTGCTCCGGTACCAGGTTTTCTGGTAAACTGTAAACTATATACAAACCCGAATCCTTCAGATAAATCATGGAAAGCCGCACCTTTATCATTAACTAGAGTTAACTTGGCCTGTTGAAGGTAATAAACTGCTCTAATTCCAATAATCTCAGATATCTTTTCTCTGATGATAGCAGCTTGTTCGTCTCTTACGTCATAGTTCTTAGCAACAATTGCTGCTCTTCCTAGTTTGAAAGCCTCAAAAATTTCATCTGCAATTCCTGCAAAATCGCTGTCACCTTCAACTCTTCCTAAATATTTATTTAAAAAGCTATCTGCTCCTAAATCAGCATTTGGATTAGCAGGGTCTGCATTTACGCCATAAACATAACCGTAAGCTTCGTCCCACTTATGTTCCATGTTTGTGTATGTCTTACCATCGGCAACGGTGCCAGCATCATTATCAGCAACATTAGTTCCCGCATCTAAAACAGCAGGACTTAAATAATTATTTAAAGCTTGATCAACCATTAAAGCACCTATTAAACCTTTATTTACAGCTTGACTATACTCTAACCCTTTTGCATTGACATAACGTGTAGAACCACCACCAGCTTCTTGAATTTTACCGGCAGTTCCTGAAGCTGCATCTACAGACCAGTTTGGATAAACCTCATCAACTTGACCTTTTATCCATGCATCAAAATCAGCTTTAATAGCATTGGCATCTGTTGTATTTGCAGAGAAATAATCTGCTGAAGCGGCAGTTTTACTTCTTATTGTTTTAGATGAAGCATTTAAATCTGCATCAGCAAATTTATCTCCTGTATTTGTGAACATACCATCTAAATCGGCTTCAGATTTTGAAGTATCCTTTAGAGCATCGATTAATTCTTGCCCCATTTCAATTCTTGTTGTTTGACCACTAAAACTAACGGTAGATGCACCATCTCTGGTAAAGCTATACGTAGCTGGAGCAACCACTTGGTTTCCTCCTACGTTATCATCATCGTTTGAACACGACACAAATAAGCTTCCTAAAATTAATGCGCTTATCGTAATTTTTTTCATTGTTTTTTATTTAGATTAAATTTAAATAGTTGTTTCGAATGCAAATATAGAACTCATTTTCACTCATACAAAGTTTATTTAGATTAAATTTAAATAAAAATAGAGGTAGAATTATATTAAACTGTATGTCAATATTTTATATGAAAAATTTAACATTTAGATAAACTATCGATAATATTTAAAAATCTTTGAGGCCTCATTATAGGCACTCTCAAAGCTCATGGCGTTAAGTGTGTTGAGTTGCTTTGATGTAAAGTAAGAAAGTAACTTTTCGGTGGGCATATTTCCTGTTAGTTCGTCTTTTGCCATGGGACAACCACCAAAACCTTGTATGGCGCCATCAAAACGTTTACAACCAGAATTAAAAGCTGCATCTATTTTTTCAAACCAAGAAGTTGGTGTGGTGTGTAAATGCGCTCCGAATTCAATATTAGGATATTTGGGAATTAAATTTGAAAATAAATATGTGATACTTTCAGAAGTAGAACTGCCAATGGTATCACTTAAAGACAATATCTTAACGCCCATATGGTTTAAGCGTTCTGTCCACTCCCCTACAATGTCAACATTCCACGGGTCTCCATAAGGGTTTCCAAAACCCATTGAGATATAAACTACCAGCTCCTTGTTATTCTTGTCTGCCAATTCAAGAATATCATTCAGAATATCAACCGATTGTGCAATAGTTTTATGCGTATTCCTCATCTGAAAATTCTCTGATATCGAGAAAGGATAACCCAAATATGTTATCTCAGGGTGCCGGCATGCATCTTGGGCACCTCTTAAATTAGCTACTATGGCCAGAAGTTTACTCGTAGTTTTACTCAAATCTAATTGAGATAATACTTCGGCTGTATCTTTCATTTGTGGGATCGCCTTTGGCGACACAAAACTCCCAAAATCGATGGTATCGAAACCTACCCTAAGCAATGCCTGAATATATTGCACCTTTTGCGATGTAGGTATAAATTGTTTTATACCTTGCATAGCATCTCTCGGACATTCAATAATCTTTATATTCTCCGGCATAAGCGTAGTAAATCTGGGTAAAAATACTATTAATTTTTATAAGATAATTTGGGAATGAAATCTTTGAAGTACTCCTTTTTTAATTAATCCTAATTGATTCAAAATAATTCTTTTAGTTTTCTAAATATTAATATAAACATCCTCATCAAAGAGCCTTAGTAACTTTTCTAAAATTCGTCATTCGAATAATGAAAAATTATAAAAAAGTTGCTATTGAACGTATCTATTTTAAATTCAGGCATTTGTTTCTTTTCGTTAGTTTTTACAAGATAACACCTCAACTAATGACGATTATTCAAGAATTAACGCATGTTATCGACAAAACCTTACAATTAACGTTTTTTTTGTATGAATTTCGTTCCATGGGATACATTTGAAGTATTCAATTGCCCCAAACAATGAAATCCTGTTCTACTAAAATATTATTCCAATTCTTTTTGGTTTTGTTTACAAGCTCGTCTTTTGTGTTTTCTCAAGACTTGGAAGTACATTGTACCACTAATGTATCATCAGAACAATTAGAATTTTATAAGAGTATTAGAAGTCAATTAAAGTCTGTTGAAAAACAGTTCAATACCGAACTATCTAATAAAACAAACTCGTCTAATATTGTAAATTTCATACCCGTTAAAATACATGTGTTAAGATATGCCGATGGCTCTGAGGGAATTTCTGAATCTGATATAGATTTTAGTATCGATAATTTAAACGATTTCTTTAAGGGTTCACTTTTAGAGTTCTTTAATTGCTCGGATATTAATTACATTGACGATGACGCTTTAGCTCAGGTTAAGAAAGGAGAAGTAGACGATTTAATAGATGCTCACAACGTTCAAGGAATGGTAAATATATATTTTTCGCATTCCATTAAGAACGAATCCGATCAGCATATTTGCGGATACAGTAACAACACTAGAAATAAAGATTTTATTTTTATCAAAAACTTTTGTGCACTTGGATCTACGCTAGCTCATGAAATGGGACATTACTTCTCGCTAATCCATACGCATGGTGCAGATAATTATCAAATAACAACAGAATTGGTTGATGGTAGCAACTGTGATACCGACGGTGATGGTATTTGCGACACCCCTGCCGACCCTGGTCTTTCTTCCAATAATGTAAATAACTTTTGCGAATATACAGGTGATTTAAAAGATGCTTATGGCCACACATTTAAGCCTGATACTAAAAACATAATGTCTTACTCCAGAAAAAGTTGTCGTTCTCATTTTTCTAAGCAACAACTTATTAGAATGTATGCTTTTTATGTTACACAAAAGAATTATTTAGCGTGTCCGGATTTTAACGCAGATTTTAATGTTAGCGCATACGCTACTTGCGAAACAACTCTTAACGTCAGTTTTAGTAACGATTGTGAAGGTATTACAAACTGGGAGTGGGATATCGACTCCGATGGCACTATAGATTACACCACAAAAAACCCAACACATACCTTCGGAACTGGTGTTTATGATGTAACATTGACTGTTACCAAAAAATCAAAAAAGATTAGTAAAACCTATCACAACCTTATAAAAGTTGGATATTATGCAGAGGCGCTATTTGATGAAACTTTTGATTCTTTCAATATTGCTGAAGATAATGGCTGGACAACCATAGATCGCTCCAAAAGTGGATACAATTGGTTAATAAACCATGGAGCTACAACCACAAAAGAAACGGGGCCTCTTAATGACCATTCAAAACAAAGCAGTATTGGAAAATACATTTATACTGAAGCCTCTGGAGCCAAAGCTGGTGATATTGCTGAATTTATATCGCCATGTTTAGATGTGGTTTACGATAATTCTGAAATACAGTTCTCTTACCATATGTTTGGAAAAAATATTGGCGAACTTCATGTTGATATTGAAACAGAATCTGGATACATTCTAGATGTTATAGATCCATTAATAGGAAGCCAACAAGATTATCAAGATGATGATTTCCTCACCACAAGTATCAATTTATCACCCTATACTGGAAAAACCATTAAGATAAGATTTAGAGCCATTCGTGGAAAAGGCTTTGAAGGTGACATTGCTATTGACGATGTCTTTCTAAAGACCATTATCAAGCCAATATCTGACGAATCGGTATCACTATATCCAAATCCGGTTAAGAACGATTTACTTTTTGTGAAGATCAATAACGAAAGAAACGATAATGAAATCCTAAACTATACGATTTCTAATTTAATGGGACAAACGTTCTCTTCTGGAATGGTTTCCGGTAACCCTATAAACACAAGCGATTTATCTTCAGGAGCTTATATACTTACAGTTTCAGGAGAAAAATCTAAAGTTATGAAACGCTTTGTTAAATAGCCTTCAAAATAGCTTTATTAATTCGTTTGATAAGACTCGGGCCTTCGTAAATAAATCCGGTATAAATTTGAACTAAATCTGCTCCCGCATTTATTTTTTCAAGAGCATCCTCGGCAGAATGGATACCACCAACTCCAATAATTGGAAACGCCTTGTTACTCTTATCGGAGAGATATTTAATAACACTAGTACTTTTATCCTTAATGGGTTGTCCGCTTAAGCCTCCGTTTCCTATTTCTTTTAACCTTTCATCAGATGCTTTTAAACCAGTCCTATCTATCGATGTATTACTAGCAATAACACCATCAAGCTTGGTGTCGTTAACCAGCCCTATGATTTCATCTAATTGACCATTATTTAAATCTGGAGCAATTTTTAAAAGAATAGGTTTTTGGTTTTTAAATGTTTTATTAGCTCCTTGTACGGCACCAATTAACTCTTCTAAATAATCTTTATCACTAAGTTTCGCATGACTCCCAACATTGGGACAACTCACATTTAAAACAAAATAATCCACATAAGGATGTAGTGCATTAAAACATTCTAGGTAATCTTTTGTGTAATCCTCAGGTTTAGTAGCTGTATTTTTTCCAATATTCCCACCAATGATAAGTTTTCCTTCGTTTTTTTTGAGTTGCTCAATAGCAGCTTCAACACCTTCATTATTAAAACCCATACGGTTTATAATACCTTGGTCATCTTTCAATCTAAACAAACGCTTTTTGGGATTTCCTGTTTGCCCCTTAGGGGTTACTGTACCTATTTCTATAAAACCAAATCCAAAATCTGCTAACTCATTATACAAAACCGCATTTTTATCGAAGCCAGCTGCAAGACCAACAGGGTTTTTAAATTTCAATCCAAAAAGATTTCGCTCCAACCGCTTGTCTTCTATGGTATATAACCCCTTGAAAATAGATGAAACACCAGGGATTTTAGAAGAAAATTTTATTAGCGAAAAAGTAAAATGATGAATTTTTTCAGGATCAAAAGAAAAAAATATAGGACGAAGTAATGTTTTGTACATCTGTTTTATTTGTGCAAAAGTACACCTAAATAGTTTAAATAAAAAATGCATCAATACTCAAATAATCGTAATTTTACGTACGGCCACGTGCCTATCTTCAACTTAAATTTACTTATTAATGATTTCCAAAGAACATATTATAAATCGGTTTATTAGCTACGTTACTATTGATACTGAATCTGACCCAAATTCTGAAACTACACCAAGCACCAAAAAACAATGGGACTTGGCCAATAAACTAGTAAGAGAGCTTGAAAACATTGGTATGGAAGACGTTTCAATTGATGAAAACGCTTATGTTTTGGCAACGCTTCCCAGTAATGTAGACCACAATGTTCCAACTATTGGTTTTATATCGCATTTCGATACTTCTCCAGATTTTACTGGAGCCAATGTCACTCCGCAAATTCACGAAAACTATTTAGGAGGCGAACTACTGTTAAATAAAGAGGAAGGTATTGTTCTATCGCCAGACTATTTTGAAGACTTACGGTTATATATTGGACAAACCCTTATCACAACAGATGGCACAACACTTCTGGGCGCAGATGATAAGGCTGGTATTTGTGAAATCGTTTCGGCTATGGAATACTTAATTAATCATCCTGAAATAAAACATGGAAAAATAAGGGTTGGATTTACCCCAGATGAAGAAATTGGTAGAGGTGCCCATAAATTTGATGTTGAAAAATTTGGAGCCGACTGGGCTTATACCATGGATGGAAGCCAGATTGGTGAATTAGAATACGAAAATTTTAATGCTGCTTCTGCTGTTGTGAAAATTAAAGGTAAAATGGTTCACCCCGGTTATGCAAAAGGTAAGATGGTCAATTCAATGCTTATCGCTACAGATTTTATAAACTCACTTCCTCCCATGGAAACACCAGAACAAACTGAAGGCTATCAGGGTTTTTTCCATTTACATAATATGACTTGTGACGTTGAAGAAACTACTTTAGAGTACATTATTAGGGACCATGACAAGGAACACTTTGAAGCCCGAAAAGAAATGATGCTAAAACTTACTGGAGAATTAAATTCGCAGTACGATAAAGAAATCATTTCTACCGAAATTAAAGACCAATATTACAATATGCGCGAAAAAATAGAACCCGTAATGCACATTGTTGATATTGCCGAAGAAGCTATGAGAGCGCTGGATATTGAACCGTTAATAAAAGCTATTCGAGGAGGTACTGACGGCTCACAGCTAAGTTACATGGGGCTTCCATGCCCCAATATATTTGCAGGAGGGCACAACTTTCACGGACGTTATGAGTATATTCCCGTAGAAAGTATGATCAAAGCTACCGAGGTTATCTGTAAAATTGCTGAGCTGACTGCTTTAAAGCACAATTAATTTAAAATAAAGAAACTTATACAATGTTATACTTCGATAAAAGGTGGGATTAATTCGGCTTAATTCACAAAAAAAATGAGCAAATTTCCTTTAACCTATAAAAAATGGTTTAATCGAAAATTTGATGTATACGACTACATTTTACTTAATTTTACCAAGCTATTAATTCTAATAATATAAAAAATGAAGGGTAACATTTTTGTAAAGACAATTAAAACGGTGGTTTTTATTTTTGCCTTTGTAATTTGTACAAGCGCAAATGCCACCAGTAGTGCACAAGCTGCAACTATCAGTACACCAACTACGGTTTTATCTTCTGCTAATGCACATGCTTTAACATGGACATGGTGGTGGAAAAAGAAAAAAAGAAAAAAACCGAGAAAGAAAAAATACGTTTACAAAAGACCAGCAAGAGATTGTAAACCTGACAGAATTCCTGTAGATGGAGGTCTAGGTATTTTACTTTTAGGTGCTACTGCATTTGGAGTAAGAAAACTTCGAAAAGACAAATAATGATATTAATTTGAATTAATATTTAAAAGGCTTCCTGTTTAGGAAGCCTTTTTTTAAACTTAAATTCTCTTAAAGGGCTGAAATTTAGCTATCAAAGTCTAAAAATGCAGTTTAACGACAAAATTCTTTAATCTCAAATCAATTAGTTAGATTTAACCAGCTGTTAATCAAAAAAATGGGTAATTAAAATGAAAACACAAAGTAAACTTCTAAAATTTATTGGAGCATTTATGGTTATACTTGCTCTAACATTCTCGACCAATTCTTATGCCAGTACTGTACAAGAAAAGAGTGAAAGTAAAAGTATGAGCAAGAGCGAAAGTAAAAGCATGAGTAAAAGCGAAAGCAAGAGCATGAGTAAAAGCATGAGCAAAAGTATGAGCAAAAGCATGAGTTACAGTCGTAGTAACGATAAACCAGATGAAATTCCTGTAGGCGGTGGTATTGGAGTCTTATTACTTGGTGCTGCTTTTTATGGGGTAAAAAAGTTGAAAGATCTTAAATAATAAACTAAAGAACTTTTAAACATATAAAAAAAGAGAGGTTGTTTGGCCTCTCTTTTTTTTATGCTCTCTTTTGAGATAAATTATCTAAAACTATTTTGAACAGGTATTGTTTACCTAAGACAAATAAAGTCTAATCTTTTTCATCTTCAACCTTATTCACTTTTGAATAAAAATGTATGTTCCATTGGTTTGAATAACTTATCAACTGTTTTGTGAATGCCAACATAAAAAAGGTATTACCAATCATTTCCAGTATCTCCTCTATAAGCCTAGAGAAATGTTCGATATTATAAAGTTCAGTATTGAAAAAATTAACAACCGGATCATATACTGAAGCATCCATATCCTCAAAGAAATCAAGAAAAACAGAACCAGCAAAACATCCAAATCCAAGAATAATAAAGATAAACTGTTTCTTTTCTTTTAATTTTTTATAGAGGAAGAATAATAACAGTAAAGCAACAACACCAAAAATTGGAACATAGACAAACTGCCATCCATAACTTGGAAAAACATCAAAAAGCTTAGTTATAAAATTGGGGTCAGACTTATGCTTTGATTCCAATAGTACTCTGGCCGTAGTACCAACTCGTTCATGCATTTTAGATCCGTCATCAATTGCCAAATAAGAAAAAAACATGGCACAAAACGACCAACCATACTTAAAAACTCTTTTATTTTCTATTACTGGTTTGGAATAGGATTCAACGACGAAAATACTCCACAACACCATACTTACACAAAACAACTGCACACTAGAAAACCAATTAGGCAAACCATCATCTTTAGATATACTCACTAGCCTTTGTATTGGCCCGCTGTCTATCCATTCGTAATGATTTATAAATACATCGGCCCATGCTAGAAAAGCAATAATTAAAAGCCAAATAAAAAGTAACAGGTTAATAAAAAAATCTTTATTGATAGAAAGATTTCGTGAGGAACCGTTGGATAATCCAGACATAACTTAAAATGTTAAGTAGTTGATTTATCTATATTAATAAAAAATATATCTTTAAACTATTAATTTAGATTAAGCACCAATATACTCCTCGAAATATTTAAAACCTATAATCTCTATTAAACATTTTCAGTATGAATAAACCCAACTTATTTTATTTATTCTAAAATCTAATTCCTGTATTATGAAAAAAGTTAACTCAATAGAAGAATATATTGAAACTCACGAAAAATGGTCTCAAGCGCTATCATTACTTAGAGATATTATAAAATCTACCGAACTAAAGGAAACCATAAAGTGGAGTATCCCAACCTATACTTTAAACGGCAAAAACGTTTGTGGTATCGGAGCCTTTAAAGAACATTTTGGAATCTGGTTTTTCAACGGAGTATTTCTAAATGACGAACATAATTTACTCATAAATGCTCAAGAGGGTAAAACGAAAGCTATGCGCCAATTAAATTTTAAATCTATTAGAGACATCGATAAGAATATCGTTCTCAAATATGTTAAAGAAGCTATAGAAAATCAAAAATTGGGGAAAGAATTAAAGCCTAACAGAGAAAAAAAGGAAAGTGCAATCCCGCATGAATTACAAAATGAATTTTATAAAAACCCTGAGTTAGAAACTGCTTTTAATGCTCTTACACCTTACAAAAAGCGTGAATATTGCGAATATATTCTATCAGCCAAGCGAGACACCACTAAAATTTCCCGTTTAGAAAAAATAAAACCTTTAATCTTAAAAGGTGTAGGGTTGCATGATAAATACAAAAACTGTTAAAAAACAAACAAGGTTTCCGTGATGGAAACCTTGTTTGTGTTTTATTTTGGCTTGCTGCAATTACTTGGCAGGAGCATTTAATTTAGTGCTCATTTCCATTGATACTGCAGAACGGTCGAATTTAATTTTTCCAGACAACGTCTCTATAACACAGCTATTGTCTTTATCGTTTAATTCAACGACCTTACCGTGCATACCACTTTTGGTAACGATTTTGTCTCCTTTTTTCAATTCTGCTGCAAATTTCTTTTCTTTTTTTGCGCGTTTCATTTGTGGTGCAATCATAAAGAAATACAACACCGCAAATAATAAAATCATAGGCATAAATGCCCCTATTCCTCCTTCTCCCATGAGTGTGTTTAATGTTATTATGCTGGTTTATCAGCTGTTTCTACTTGTGCTTTTATTTTAACTGTTTCTGTTCCCTTTTCTGTATTGGCAGTGACTGTAATGGTTTTAGATATTGCCCCGGTTCCACTTCCGTTATAAGTAACTGTAAACTCTCCAGTATCTCCAGGAGATAATGGTTCCCTACTCCAGTCTTGGGGTACGGTGCATCCACATGAACTTTTAATCTCTGTAATAACCAAAGGGCCATCTCCGGTATTTTTGTATTTAAAAACGGTCGTTACTTTTTTACCTTTTTCAATGTTTCCAAAATCATGTTCTACTTTATCAAATTCGATTATAGGAAACTTCGATGCATTCTCATCTCTTTCGGCAGCTGCAGCAACATTCTTTTCATCAATTTTATTTGCTGGATTTTCTTTACATGACGTCAATATTACTAAGCAAATAGCAACTAAACCTAAAAATATTTTTTTCATATTCTTTTTGTTTTTCTATTAACCTGGGTAAAAATAATAATTATTTCACCGTTTGAAAACTTTTGTAAAATATCTTAACTGATTTTACATAAGGCCGCGCCCAACCTTTTTTAAACTACCTTTTTGTTCGTATTCTTTTACCAACTTGTCTAAAATACCATTAATAAAGATGCTACTTTTAGGTGTAGAATACTCCTTGGCTATCTCCAAATACTCGTTTATGGTAACCTTGACAGGAATTGAAGGAAAGTTTTGCAACTCACCTATTGCCATTTGTAGTAAAGTATAATCTACATCGGCTATCCTATCTGCATCCCAATTCTTAGTTTTCTTTTCAATCTCAGTATTAAGAACAGACCTGTTTAACAAGGTTTTCTTAAAAAGTTCTATTGCAAATTCTTTATCTTCTTCCTCTCTATATAACTTTGGCACAAAATGATTGCCCCCAGTTGTAGATTTTGTTTTTCTTAATAATTTTAAAATGGTCGTATTTACAGTAGGTAGATCGTCTAACCAAGTTAAATTTTTATCCTCTATATAATCGTAGAGCTTATCATTAGGAGCAATGATTTCTTTGTAAATATCAATAATAAACTGCTTATCCTCTTTAAAATCAGACACTCTGGTCTTCATGTAATCCTTGTATAAATCACTGGATATAATAGCTTTAAAAATCACTTCAACATACTCATCGTCTAGCTCCCAATGTGTGATTTTATTCAATTCCAATTCATTCTTCAAACCATTATCATCCCTAAGTAGTTGCAGTAGTTGATTGTTAACAAACTTTCTATTGGGATCTTTGTCTTCGGCAGTGGCCAAGAATTTCTGCTTTTTCTTCTCTAAATCTTTTTCGGCTCTTTTTTTTACCTCAATTAATAAAGAAATTAGCAGTAAATACAAGTTATACATGTTTCCTATACTGAACAGCAAAAATTTTTGATCTTTACTAAAATCATCACTTTCGCTGCCCTTGTAGGCGTATAGAGTTTGCATAACTTTTACACGAATATGTCTTCTGGTTAGCATAATTACAAAGAACTTAATTTAATAGAGTAAGGTGTTTACCGTTTTATGCTGCAAAAGTAATATTATTTTAAGAAGTAGCTCTATTTTTAAATCTTATATTATCATGAATAAATCATTAGTACACTTTTAACAAATACTAAACATTTTATAAGTTTATAATAGTGAGATATACGCTATATTTGTTAATTGTTGAAACTGCTTGATGAAAGAATTAAAACATTTAAACAAATACTTTTTAAAGTATAGAACCCACTTAATAATTGGAGGCTTAATTACTATTGCCGCGAGGATATTTTTACTTTACACGCCAAGATATGTTAAGGAAATTTTCACAACGGTAGAGAGATACAATAACAAGTCTATTTCTACAGAAGTATTTAGGTCTAACCTACTGGAATCTATTTTTTATATAATAGGAGCCGCTATTGTAGCTGGTATTTTAACGTTTTTTATGAGACAAACCATTATTAATGTGTCTCGCTATATAGAGTTTGACCTGAAAAATGAAATCTATCAGCAATACCAAAAGTTATCCTTAAACTTTTACAAGAAAAATAGAACGGGCGATTTAATGAACCGTATTACTGAAGATGTTGGTAGAGTAAGAATGTATGCAGGTCCTGCCATTATGTACAGTATAAATACAATTGCACTATTTGTTGTTGCTCTTATTTATATGTTCAATGCTGCTCCTAAACTTACGCTTTACACTATTTTACCCTTACCGATATTGTCTGTTATTATCTATAAATTGAGTAAAGAGATTCATAACAGAAGTACTATAGTTCAACAATATCTTTCTAAACTTTCTACTTATACACAAGAATCATTTAGCGGTATTTCGGTAATTAAGGCCTATGGTATTGAACCCCAAACGGCTTCAGATTTTGAATCGCTAGCCGTTGAAAGCAGAGATAAACAAGTGAATTTAGCCAAGGTGCAAGCATGGTTTTTCCCCATGATGATTTTACTCATTGGCACCAGTAATTTATTGGTTATTTACATTGGTGGCATGCAGTATATTAATGGTGAAATTGAAAGTTTAGGTACCATTGCAGAATTTATAATTTACGTAAATATGCTTACTTGGCCAGTAGCTACTGTTGGTTGGGTAACCTCTATTGTTCAGCAAGCAGAAGCATCGCAAAAGCGTATTAATGAGTTTTTAAAAATTGAACCTGAAATAAAAAACACGGTCGAAGTACCCTCTAACATAACTGGCGATATTGCCTTTCAAAATGTTTCTTTCACATACGATGATACTAACATACAAGCCTTAAAACACATTTCCTTTAAGATAAAAGAGGGCGAAACACTGGCTATTCTGGGAAAAACAGGTTCTGGAAAATCTACCATCTTAGATCTTATCGGCAGACTTTATGACGTTCAGGAAGGTGATATCTTTGTTAATGGAGTTAACGTTAAACAACATAATCTTAACACACTAAGAGACAACATTGGTTATGTTCCCCAAGACGCATTCCTATTCTCAGATACAATAAAGAATAATATTAAGTTTGGAAAAGAAGATGCCACCGATAACGATGTAATTGAAGCTGCTAAAAATGCTCAAGTACATAAAAACATTGCTAAGTTCAAGAATGGTTATGAAACAGTTTTAGGCGAACGTGGTATCACTCTTTCTGGTGGACAAAAACAACGTGTCTCAATTGCAAGAGCTATCATAAAATCTCCTAAAATATTGTTATTTGATGATTGTCTTTCTGCAGTCGATACTGAAACTGAAGAAAAAATCCTCCAAAATCTTGAAAAAATCTCTAAAGGAAAAACAGCCATAATTGTAAGCCATAGGGTTTCATCAGCTAAAAATGCTGATAAAATAATTGTTCTTGAAGACGGAGAAATAGTTCAAGAAGGCACCCATGAAAGTCTTGTGAACAGCGAAGGATATTACAAGCATTTGTACCTAAAACAAATTAGCGATACAACATCTAAATAGACTTTAAATCAATTAATTACACAACCAATACTTTTAAAGAAATGTAACAAAAATGCAGAATCAAAAAAGAAACTTCATTATTTGTTGCTTAATAGAGGTTTTTTTTAGATTTTTGATACAGAAACTATAACGTAAATAATTTTCTAAACAACTATGAACAATAATGATATGATGGAGAGAGAAGAGATATTTTCTAAGGTTCTGAGAGCCGGAAGACGAACCTACTTTTTTGATGTAAGAGCTACAAAGGCAGATGATTATTACTTAACGATCACAGAAAGCAAGAAGTTCACAAACGATGATGGTTCCTTCCATTATAAAAAACATAAAATATACATTTACAAAGAAGACTTTGCCGAGTTCAAAGAAATCTTATCTGAAATGACCGATTATATTATCGAGAAAAGAGGCGATGAAGTAATTAGTGAGCGTCACCAAAAAGACTTTAAAAAAGAATATAATACGGATTTTGAAAACAATGGAACAGAGGAAACCTCAAAAAGTTCTGAAAGTTTTACCGACGTAGACTTTGATGATATTTAATCGAGATTCCAAAAAAATATAAAAAAACCCGCTTTACTTTGTATAGCGGGTTTTTTATTACAATTTAACAGCCAACAATGCCACTAGTAAACTAATCGCTAAATAAATTAACCCCATTTGCCAACCAAAATAAATGAGAATAAATGCAAATAATAATAAAACCCAAAAAGGGACTATAGTTAAGGCTACTGCAAATCGAAATGTAGACTTAAACTCCAGCTCCTTTATTTTTGGTTCAATCCCCAATTTCCAAACAAAATAAGGTAAAATCAAATTAAGAATCATTAAAAGCTTGAAAAGTATTTGTAACCCCCTAATATTAGACATCTTCTTTGGTTTGCAATTCTCAAAACTACCCTTAATACAAGCATTCACATCCTTAGGCTTTAAAAAATCAACTTGCAAAGCTTCTAGTTTATTTAAATATTCTTCATAATTACTCTCTGGGATATGAGTTGTTAATTTCATTAACTCCTCATGAATTCTAATTTTTAATGCTAACACATTTTCATTTCGATTTACAGCCGTGAACTCTTTAACCGAAATGGATTTACCGAAATATAAGGCTGTGCTATCTGGACATCCTATGGCTTTCTGATAGTTTACACCTACTGGAACTAATTGTAAATCCAAATCAGGATATTTTTCTAAAGTATCAAAAACAATACGTGTAAATCCTTTACTAAGTGGCCTAACCCTTCTGGCCAAATTATGATTGCCTTCGGGAAAGATGACTATGGATTCCCCTTTTTTTAATAATCCTGAACAGATTTCAAAAATGGCATTGTTATTAGATAGGTTATTCCATCCATCTCTAACCCTATAAACCGGTAGCATTCTTAAACTTCCCAGCAATTTACTTACAAACTTTTTTTTGAAAACGGCCGCCCTAGTCAAGAAATATGAAAATCGGCCTCCATATACGGCAATTAAAAGAGCATCTAAAAGGGCATTTTGATGGTTCCCTAAAAGTAGAACGGGTTTATCCTTTGGAATATTTTCAATATCATGAATGTGAATTCTTTTAAAATAAAAGAACATTCCCAACCTTAAATATGCCCGTACACTATGTAACCAAAGTTTTTTCAAATGTTATAGAATTATTCCTTTTTGTTAGACCAATAAAACGCCAACAACAAGCCTGAAATGATATGCCATATTCCCCAGAATGCTGCTAATATAGCCATACCACCTAAACCATTAAAAAAGGTAAAAATCAGCAAAAGACCCAAACCAGAGTTTTGAATACCTGTTTCTATGGCAATAGTCTTTTTATTTTTAAATGAGAGCTTAAATATTATTGCCACCGATAAACCCAATAGTATAGCCAAAATATTATGAGAAATCCCAATTACTAATACATGATGAATATAGGTGTTAAACACATCAATATTGTTAGAAAAAGCAATGATAACAATGCCTCCAAAAATAAATATGGATAATGGCCTTAAAATTTTTGAAAGCTTAAGCGCTAACTGTTCTTTATAGTATCTAACCAACATGCCAATGAACAACGGAATTCCTAAAATTAAACTAACCAGCTTTAATAACTCTAATGGATTTAGTTCAACTTCCTCTAATAATTTTGAAGTGGGCTCATATAAACTCCCATAAAACTGAAAATTAAATGGTGTCATGAAAATAGCAAAAAACGTAGCAAAAGCAGTTAAACTTATGGATAATGCGGTGTTTCCTTTTGCCAAATGAGTCATAAAATTAGAAATATTACCACCAGGACAGGCAGCCACCATAATCATTCCTAGTGCTATGCTGGGCTGTGGCTTAATAAGTATAACTAACAAAAAGGTAACCAATGGCAATAAGATAAACTGAGACAGCACACCTACCATTAATAATTTAGGCTGTTTAATTAAACTTTTAAAGTCAACTACTGTGATACCTAAAGCAACTCCAAACATAACCACTGCAAGGGCTATATTCAAAACCCAAAGACCGCTACTATCAAAGTTTATTTTTACCGAATCTAATTCCTGCATGTATTTAAGAGATTACACTTCCGTTCTTTATCTTATTTTCTGGGCACAGAAGAGTAACATCTTTACCGTTAACAGCTCCTAAAACCAAACATTCGCTCATAAAATTGGCAATCTGTTTATTTGGAAAATTTACCACAGCTACTATTTGTCTATTCAATAAATCCTCCTTATTGTATAAGGTAGTTATCTGTGCTGATGATTTTTTAACACCTAAATCACCGAAATCAATAGTTAGTTGATAAGCAGGGTTTCTTGCTTCTGGAAAGTCGTCTACACTTATAATGGTCCCAATCCTTAAATCAACTTTTATGAAATTTTCGAAAGTTATTGTATCCATGACTTTTTAAAAATACAAATAATCACGAACTTTGTAAAAAGTTAAAACCATGGCCAGAACTCCATCAAATATGCTTGCTTTAGGAACTCAAGCACCAGATTTTTCATTACTTGATACTGTATCAGATTCATTAAAAAACTTAAACGATATTAAGGGAGAAAAAGGTACTGTAATCATGTTTATTTGCAACCATTGTCCGTTTGTTATTCATGTGAATCCCGAAATTATAGCTATTGCAAATACATACAAAGAGAAAGGTTTTGGTTTTGCGGCCATTTCAAGTAACGATGTAGTTAACTACCCTCAGGACAGTCCTGAAAAGATGAAAGCTCATGCTGCTACCGAAGGCTATCCGTTCCCATATTTATACGATGAATCTCAAGATATAGCCAAGGCTTATGATGCTGCTTGCACACCTGATTTTTATGTTTTTGATTCAGAGGACAAATTGGTATATAGAGGACAACTGGATGATTCAAGACCAGAAAATGGTAAACCGCTAAACGGAAACGATTTAAGAGGTGCACTAGACTGCCTTATACAAGGAATAGAATATACCGAAACACAAAAACCAAGTATTGGTTGTAATATAAAATGGAAGGTTTAACCTAAGGTTAATTGCCAAAAGCCTACATCTAACCAAGTCCCAAACTTCTTGCCTACGTGCTTAAAGTGTGCGACTTTGCTAAAACCAAATTTTTCATGAAGTGCGACGCTGGCTTCATTAGGTAGTGTAATGCCTCCCAAGATAACGTGGAAACCAAAATCTTTTAGGTCTGACAACAAACTGTCATACAATCGTGTACCAATCTTTTTACCTTGTACGCCATTTTTAACATAGACAGTAACCTCAACGCTATGTTTATAAGCCGGCTTAGGCCTAAATCTACTTCCGTAGGCATAACCCAAAAGCTCATTTTTTTCCTCAAAAACAATAAAGGGATATTCAGAATTTATCCTATTGACTTTTTCTGTAAAAGCTTTCAGTGATAACGGTTCGTCATCAAAAGTTACTACAGAGTTCAAAACGTAATAATTATAAATATCTAGGAGCTGATGGGTATCTCCTTCTTGAAACGCCCTAATCATTTATAACCAACCTTTACGCTTTAGTAAATTTTCAATATGAGCATAATGGTGATTGCTATGCCAAGCATAGTTACCTACATTATAGGATAACACTACCTCTGAATTCGTTTCTGGGTGAATGAAGCACTTTTTTAAATCCTTTTCAGTCAGTTGTTTTAGTAAATTCACCAACTTATAATGAATGGCTTTAATGTGTTCCAAAGACATTTGAATGGGATCATTTTTACTATCACTCAGTTCTGCCCAGTCTGCTTCATTATACGCTTTAATTAATGGTTTATCTTCAGTCAATGCCCATTTAAAGCGCGTATAACTATGATGATGACTATCGGACACATGATGTACTACCTGTCTTACTGTCCACCCTCCTGGTCTATAAACAGTATCTAGTTGTTCTTTTGTAAGGTGTTTTACAAGAGCTTCAAAACGGATTGGGAACTGCTCTAAAACAGTAATCCAGTTTTTAATATCCGCTTTGGTAATTGGTGATGGACATTCAAATTGTCCTATGGGGTATTTTAATTGTTCTAATTTTAAATCTGTCATAAATCAATTTCTTAGTCTAAACTCGCTTATTTATCTTTCACAAATTTAATAACCTGTTTTCCTTTGTTTGATACCAAACTTAAAAAATATAATCCATTGGATAATGTTTCCAAATTTAAATTATGGTTTCTCTTGGCATTGGTATAGAAATTCGAAATCGATCTACCATTAACATCTAAAATTTCAATTTTACCTGAAATATTTTCTCCAAATTCAATAAACAAATTGTCTTTTGCAGGGTTAGGGTGAACACTAAATAAATCTTTATTTAAAATAAAATTGCTTAATGTTACAGAAGAGGATGCGGTACTTATCACCTCACCACTTAAAGTATTATCTAAAGAATACCCTTTAACTCTAAACCAAATAGTATCTGCGTTGTTTGTACCTGCTCCATTCCATGAAAAAAAAGTGTCTGTCAATCCGCTAGCTATGGGAATAAATGTTGCCTGATTATCAATACTGTACTCTAAATCGTATTTCAAGGGTCTTCCATCATCTGGGTTATTAACTTGCCAGCTAATGTTATTGGACGTATCGTAAACGCCACCATTGGGACTTATAATACTTAAGGACGGATTTTCGTAAGTGTGCAATAATTCTGTAAATCCAACACCAGTAACTGGAGTAGAATTTATTGTACCAGTAATGGTTGTGGCTCCCTCAAAAAACTTAAATGATAATTCTGAGATATCAACTTCAGAATTTTCGTGATTTATAGTGATTATTAGATCTATATTTTTAGACGATGATGTTAAACGCCATTTCTTTGAATAACATCGGAGATTATCAGGAGTGAAAAAATATTCCAACCGTTCAATTTCAAAATCGGATATTGTATACTGGGAACTTTCAGACTCATCAACATAAGCCGATAGTATTCTAAATTTCGAATTTTCTGGAATTGATCTACTAGAATTAAAAATATTCCATAGATTGATATCCGTTCCATTATCTAACTTTATACTAAACCATTCATAATCCTCTCCAGTAAATGGATTGAAACTTCCATACTGACGATCAATCCAAGCTTCTCCTGTTACGTTTTCTGTTACACTTCCCACTCTTAAACTTCCAGTAACCGTGTTTTCGGTTTGCGAATAATAATACGTGTAACTCGAATCACCTTGATCAAATAAGCCATCTCCCCCAACAATTAATGGTCTTTTAACAGTTTCTAAATTGAAATCCATGCTTATATCAGTGCTAGAAGCGCTAATTTCATATTCAAATGGCAGTATTTGTCCGCCCGAATCTTCTTTATTTCTCCAATACTCTGTTCCTGTGGGGAATAAAGAAGCTACAATATTTAACTCAGTTTCAGATAATGTTGCATAATTCAAAGCCTTTGTATCTTGATAAAATGTCCCATCAGATTCATCGGTAACATTTAAAATCCTAAACCCATCAAAATTAAAAATTGATATAGATGTTGGTCTAAAAAAATACGTAAGCATAAAACTGTATTTCTTGTTTGTATCAGTTGTAATGTGACCAGAAACGTACCACCATTCGGTTGTTTCAGCTGAATGTCGTCCTTCATCGACTGGAAATGAGACCAAGCTCCCACCGGAAGGCACATAGGGATAGGTTTTCCAATCTTGTGAATACGTGGTAATACAAACAAAAAATATTAAAACCGATAAAGTAATCTTTAATTTCATAAGCAGATGTTTTAGTAAACAAGTATATTACTTTAGTTTTCTATTTAAAAAAAATCAAGATAACTCGTTCATTTTAAAGCATAAACGGGATTTTAAGTTCTCTGTAAACGAAATAAAACTTATTTGGAATTGGAATTATAAAACTACTTTAAGACTTAAATAACAATATGATCTTCATATATTAATGAATTTGTATGTAACTATTTATTTCAAAAAAAAGCACCTCAAAAATGAGATGCTTTTATACATTTAAAAAATTGTTTTTAGATTACTTCACATTCATCAACTCAACATCAAAAATTAAGGTAGCATTTGGAGGAATAACACCTCCTGCACCTCTACTTCCATAACCTAAATCACTTGGGATAACCAACCTTGCTTTGTCTCCAATATTTAATAATTGAATACCTTCCTCCCACCCTGGGATTACTTGACCAACACCTAAAGGGAAATCAATTGGTTGATTTCTCTTGTAAGATGAATCGAATACTGTGCCATCTGCTAATTGCCCTTTGTAATGCACAGAAACCGTTTTTCCTTTTTCTGCCTTAGCGCCTTCTCCTTTTTGAATAATTTGGTATCTAAGTCCGCTTTCTGTTTTTTCAAAACCAGTAGCAAGTTTATCTAATTCTGCGTCAGCCTTAGCCTTTTCTTCCGCTACTCTTCTTTCTCTAGCACCCTCAAATGTTCTAAAAGCCTCGATGGCATTAAACCCTTCAGCTTCTGCCCCAACTCTTAAGATCTCTAAACTCTCAATAACATCACCTTGTGCAATAGCATCTACAACATCTTGACCTTCTGAAACTTTTCCGAAAACAGTATGGTTATTATCCAACCAAGGTGTTTCTACATGAGTGATAAAAAATTGACTACCGTTGGTACCAGGACCAGCATTGGCCATGGATAATACACCTGGACCATCGTGTTTTAATTCTGGATGGAATTCATCATCAAATTGGTAACCAGGGTTACCGCTTCCAGTACCTTGAGGACAACCACCTTGAATCATAAAATCTGGAATCACTCTATGAAATTTTAATCCGTTATAATAAGGTGTACCTTGAGGTTTAGCCGAGTTTTCTAAATTACCTTCTGCTAAAGCTACGAAGTTACCTACTGTACCTGGTGTTTTTTGATATTCTAAAGACACTAAAATCTCGCCTTTACTTGTATTGAATTTTGCGTATAAACCGTCTTGCATTGTTCTGTTTTTTAAGAAAGTGCAAAGATAAGAATGATAGACGATTTTCAAATGAGGATTGACGAGTTTTTTAATTGTCCTCTATTATAAGCGCTTTTTGTTTAGCTTTAAATTTAGCACAAAACTAACCAATGCCCTGTTTATAGGTTGATAGCTTTTGTTAATTACTACAAGATGTGGATTTATAGTAGCTCTAAATCTATGGCTTCCAATACCAAATATAGGAACAACTCTTAATGTTAACTTATTGAAATCTGTATAAGTAACGACCTCGGTTCCTAAGACAACAATATTATAAAAAAATATACCTGTTATTTTTGGACCAATAGTAAAATTCTCTGTATCCAATCCTATTTCTGTACCTACCCCATATAGAAGACCACCTCCATGCCTTCCGCCATAACTCGTTTTATTAATAGAAAACTCTAAAAGTTTGTAACTCTCCTTTCGAGAATCAGAATCGGAGTAACTATAATTATATCCAACACCAATATTAAGAGATTCATAATGTTCATAATCTCTTAATTCGTTCTCCTGACCATAAGTAAAAAACACAAATCCAGTTAGAAAAAGACTAATACTGAACCTTTGTCTTCTATATTTTTTAATTAGCGACCTCACTAATAAACTTTATGCGGTAGAGGCGTAATTCTTCTTCGTCATAATCACCATCAAACTCTTCTATAGCATCATCTATACCATCTGTTTCAGATTCCATAAAATACTCATGTATTTCTTCTTGTTGATCCTCGTCTAAAATCTCATCTATCCAATAATCGATATTTAATTTAGTTCCAGAATATACAATGGCTTCCATTTGTTTTATAAAATCTTCCATTTCCAATCCCTTAGCAGAGGCTATATCATCTAAAGGTAATTTACGATCTATGTTTTGAATGATATAGAGCTTATTCGCAGAGTTGGTACCGGTAGATTTGACCACCATATCATCAGGACGAACAATATCGTTTTCTTCTACATATTTTGCGATAAGCCCAACAAATTCTTTACCATATTTCTTGGCTTTCCCTTCACCAACACCATGTACATTTCCTAGTTCTTGTAATGAAATGGGATATTTCAATGCCATATCCTCTAGAGAAGGATCCTGAAAAATAACAAATGGAGGTACACCTAATTTCTTAGCATTCTTCTTACGTAAATCCTTGAGCATACGCATTAAGGTATCGTCTGCACTAACACCCCCAGCTTTTGCTGCGGTTATAATATTACCACCATCTTTATCGTCATCATACACATGGTCTTCGGCCATCATGAAAGACACTGGCTTTTCAATAAAACGTCTGCCTTTATCATTTAACTTAATGATACCATAAGTTTCTATATCTTTATTTAGGTATCCGGCAACAAGCACTTGTCTTAAAAGCGCCATCCAATAAAATTTTTCTTTTCCTTTACCTCTTCCAAAAAAGGGTTGTTCATTAGTTTTGTGTGAATTAATCATGGCATTCTCTGTACCTACAATTACATTCACTAAATCTTTAGATTTATATTTTTCGTTAGTGTCATTTATTGTTTCCAGCAATACTAAGACATCTTCTTGAGCTTCTATCTTCTTTTTCGGATGCCTAACGTTATCATCCATATCGCCGCCTTCTCCAGTTTCATTATCGAACGCTTCACCAAAATAATGTAAAATAAACTTCCTTCTGGATATAGAAGTTTCAGCAAATGCAACAACTTCTTGTAACAAGGCATGACCTATTTCCTGTTCGGCTACTGGTTTACCCGACATAAACTTTTCCAGTTTCTCTATATCCTTGTAGGAATAAAACGCAACACAATGGCCTTCACCACCATCGCGTCCAGCACGACCAGTTTCCTGGTAATAACTTTCTATACTTTTTGGAATATCATGATGGATTACAAAACGAACATCGGGTTTATCAATACCCATCCCAAAGGCAATTGTCGCAACTACAACATCTATATCTTCCATGAGGAACATATCCTGATGACTGGATCTTGATTTAGCATCTAATCCTGCGTGATAGGGTACTGCTTTTATGCCATTTACCTGTAAGACCTGAGCAAGTTCTTCTACCCGCTTTCTACTCAAACAGTAAACGATACCAGATTTACCTTCGTTTTGTTTGACAAATCGAATGATGTCGGCATCAACATTTTTTGTTTTTGGTCTTACTTCATAGTATAAATTGGCCCTATTAAATGAGGCTTTAAATGTATTGGCCCCAGTAATACCGAGATTTTTTATTATATCCTCTTGAACTTTAGGAGTAGCTGTGGCAGTTAAGCCAATAATTGGAATACCTTCTCCTATTCTAGAAAAGATATGACGAAGATTTCTATATTCCGGTCTAAAATCGTGTCCCCACTCACTGATACAATGTGCCTCGTCAATAGCCATAAAAGAAACCTTGACCGATCTTAGAAAATCAACATTCTCCTCTTTAGTTAAAGATTCGGGAGCAACATACAGAAGCTTAGTGACACCATTAATAATGTCTTCTTTTACCCGTTTTACTTCAGTTTTATTTAATGACGAATTAAGTACATGAGCAATACCTTCTTCGTTAGAGACACCTCTGATAGCATCTACCTGATTTTTCATTAAGGCAATTAATGGAGAGACCACTATAGCTGTCCCTTCTTGCATCAGCGCAGGCAATTGATAACAAAGCGATTTACCGCCACCTGTTGGCATAATTACAAAGGTATGCTTTCCTGATAAAATACTTTCTACAACATCTTCTTGCAACCCTTTGAATTTATTAAATCCAAAATATTTTTTTAGCGCAGATTGCAAGTCACTTTTTGCTATTAACATGAACAGTACAAATAATAATTAACATTTAAAAACAATCCGCCAAAGTCGAGATGTAAACCTAATAGACAGCAAATTGATTTTAAAATTTCCCCCTTAATGATTCGTTAAATTTCAATCCAGAAAATTTGATTGGTACAGATGAATTCTGCTTTAATCTAAATGAAAAATAACAAGTACAGATAATTTTGTTCAAATGGCTTTTTCGAATCTTCAAATGAAAAAAATCGTGTACTTTTGTAACGAAAATCCAAATTACAATAAAATTTAAATCTGGATAACATTAAAGATAATAAAATCTTTAAAAGGGTCAACTAAAAAGACACAAAATTTGAATAGCAAGAACTCTATTTTACAAATAGCAAAACAGACCATAGAGGCCGAGAGCCAAGCTATTTTTAATCTTTCTAATTTAGTTACAGAAGATTTTGCAGAAGCCGTTAAACTAATATATAATTCCAAAGGGCGAGTTATCATAACAGGGATTGGTAAAAGCGCGATTATAGCCAATAAAATAGTAGCGACATTAAACTCTACTGGTACACCGGCTGTTTTCATGCATGCAGCAGATGCCATTCATGGAGACCTTGGGTTGATTTTAAAAAACGATATTGTAATTTGTATCTCTAAAAGCGGTAACACCCCAGAAATAAAAGTTTTAGTACCCCTTATTAAGAGTGCCAAAAATAAAATTATTGCTATAACTGGTAATAAAAATTCTTACTTGGGTCAACAGGTTGATTATGTTTTAGATGCCTATGTAGATAAGGAGGCTTGCCCGAATAACCTAGCTCCAACGACTAGCACAACTGCCCAATTGGTTATAGGCGATGCGCTTGCTGTTTGCCTCTTGGAAATGCGAGGGTTTTCAAGCAATGATTTTGCAAAATACCATCCCGGAGGCTCTCTAGGCAAGAAACTTTACTTAAGGGTTCAAGACATATCTTCTGTAAACGAGAAACCAAAAGTATCTCCCGACACTAATGTTAAAGATGTTATTGTTGAAATTTCGGAAAAAAGATTGGGCGTTACAGCTGTTGTAGAAAATGATACAATTGTAGGCATAGTAACTGATGGTGATATAAGAAGAATGTTGAGCCACTCTAACGACTTCACTAACTTAAAAGCTAAGGATATCATGAGCGCCAGCCCAAAACGGGTTACAACCCAAACCATGGCTGTTGATGCTCTAGATATTATGGAAAACAATGCCATTTCTCAACTACTTGTTGAAGAAAACGGAAAATATGCTGGGGTTGTCCATTTACATGATCTAATAAAAGAAGGCATTATATAATGGCAAAGAAAAACATAAACGAGATGTCTTTTTTAGACCATCTTGAGGATTTAAGATGGCATTTAATTAGAATATGCATAGCTGTTGTTATAGTGGCCACATTAGCCTTTATTTTCAGCAGATTCATATTTGATGAAATTATTTTTGCTCCTCTAGATATGAGTTTTCCAACGTATGACTTTTTATGTAGAACAGCTACTTTTATTGGTGTAGATACTACATTCTGTAACGAAAAGGTACCCATGATTATCCAAAACAGGACCATGGCTGGGCAATTTTCGGCAGATATTTGGACCGCTATTTTGGGAGGTTTCGTTATTTCCTTTCCTTATGTAATTTATCAACTTTGGAAATTTGTTAGTCCGGGCTTGCATGATAATGAAAGGAAGCATTCTAGAGGCTTTATAATTATTTCCTCTTTATTGTTCTTTATTGGCGTCCTTTTTGGATATTATATCGTAACACCGCTATCAATAAACTTTTTAGCTAATTATAGTGTCTCAACTACCGTAGACAATCAAATTGATATAAGTTCCTATATAGCTTTAGTGCGTTCTTCTGCTCTCGCTTCTGGACTTATATTCGAACTGCCTATTATTATTTATTTCTTTACAAGGATTGGACTAGTAACTCCTGAAATACTTAAAAAATATAGAAAATATGCTTTGGTGGTTGTTTTGATTATGTCGGCAATTATAACACCACCAGATATAGCAAGTCAGGTCATTGTGGCCATTCCTATTTTAATACTCTATCAAGTAAGTATCTATATCTCTAAAGTGGTTGTGAGGAATCAAAAACGAAAGGAAACAGTTAATACTTAGTATTATTTAGCCCAATAATTAATTAAATTTCACGTTATTGCAAATATGATTTTAAGAGCTGAAAATTTAATGAAGTCCTATAACGGACGTAAAGTTGTTAAAGATGTTTCTTTAGAGGTCAATCAGGGAGAAATCGTTGGGTTATTAGGTCCTAATGGTGCTGGTAAAACCACATCGTTTTATATGATTGTTGGGCTTATTAAGCCTAATGGCGGACAAATTTTTTTAGACAACCAAGAAATCACCAATTTCCCGATGTACAAACGTGCTCAAAATGGTATTGGATATTTGGCTCAGGAAGCATCGGTTTTTAGAAAATTAAGTATTGAAGATAATATACTAAGTGTGCTTCAACTTACTAAACTGAGCAAGAAAGAACAGCACCACAAAATGGAGTCTTTAATTGAAGAGTTTAGTTTAGGGCATATTAGAAAAAACCGAGGCGACCTACTTTCTGGTGGTGAGCGAAGACGAACAGAAATTGCTCGTGCTCTGGCTACAGACCCAAATTTCATTTTATTAGATGAACCTTTTGCTGGCGTTGACCCGGTAGCAGTGGAAGATATACAGCGCATTGTAGCACAGCTAACAAAAAAGAATATTGGAATCTTAATTACCGACCACAACGTACAGGAAACCTTGGCAATTACCGATAGAACTTACCTGATGTTTGAAGGCGGTATCTTAAAACATGGTATCCCAGAAGATTTGGCTAATGATGAAATGGTGCGTAAAGTCTACTTAGGCCAAAACTTTGAACTTAGAAAGAAGAAGATTCGGGATTAAAAGACTGTACCTTACAGGAATATCCCTACCCTCCAACTAGAGCAGGAATCCATCATTAAAGAGAAACATTGCCCAATAACATTTCGACTTTTGGCAAGGTAAAACAGACGTTACTTAAGACACTCAAAAA
Source organism: Seonamhaeicola sp. ML3 (assembly GCF_023273855.1). Taxonomy (NCBI): domain Bacteria; kingdom Pseudomonadati; phylum Bacteroidota; class Flavobacteriia; order Flavobacteriales; family Flavobacteriaceae; genus Seonamhaeicola; species Seonamhaeicola sp. ML3. The sequence continues at coordinate 53,902 of NZ_CP096884.1, forward strand.
CAACACCCCAATAATCTCCTCGAATGGATATTATTTATTCGTCCTTGTTATGTAACTCCTCACGAGCTTCCTGAGCTATTATTTTCTTTTGATAGCGCCCTTGAACTATATCTGTGATAACCAGTACAGCAATAACAAAATAAAAAGTTGTTTTACTCATAGATTCAATTGGATTACCAAAAAGTTCTAGATGCGCTAAATGCCCACCTTCGGTAACCAACATAATGCCAACTATAAAAAGAATAAAGAGCCCTAGTACCTCGTACATTCTGTTCTTGGCTAGAAATGCCGAAATCCTATCGGCTAGAAACAACATCAGCAAACCACTAATTACAATTGCAATGGCCATAACAATGAATGCTGTAGTAGAATTTTCAATTTCACTTGTAAGACCGATGGCTGCTAAAATAGAATCAAATGAAAACACAAGGTTCATTAAAACGATACTTGCTATAACAGCATTAGATGATTTTTTTCCTTTAGTTTTATCTACCCCTTCTACATCATGAGTTAAATCGTGTGTAGCAATCATATGCCAAATTTCTTTTATGGCTGTATAGATAATAAAACCACCTCCAGCTAAGACAATAAGACTGTGCCCGTTGAAAGCGAAATGAGCTACACCATCAACATCACCGGTTAAAAAAGAAAATGGCTCTTGGAAATACCCAATTAAAGATACCAAAACAAAGAGCAATACAATCCGTAACGCTATGGCAATAAGAATACCTACTTTCCTAACTTTCTTTTGATCGTTTTGGGCTGCCTTTTTCGACTCTAAAGAAATATACAATAAGTTGTCAAAACCCAATACAGCCTGCAACATAACAAGCATTAAAAGTGTAAATATAATTCCTAGCATTATGGTTTATTTTGGTGTTAAATTATCTATTACTGACATGATGATATACAATAAAATGACTATTGGAATAGCGGCAAATTTTAATACAATAAGTAAAACTGCGCAAAGCATTACAAAAATATATCGTGTTGCATTCTCTTTAAATCCCCACGTCTTAAATTTTAATGCAAATAACTTTATACCAGAATTTAGTAGCCAACAACTTAAAATTGTTACACCTATTAAAAACCATTTGTTTAAAATAATAGCATTAATTACATCGTTATTTTGAAATTCCAGTATTAATGGAAAAGACACTATCAATAGCGTATTTGCTGGTGTTGGCAAGCCTTTAAAAAAGTTTTGCTGCTCTGTATCTACGTTGAACTTTGCCAAACGATAAGCTGAGGCTAAAGTAATTAACAAACCAAAACAACAAAGCGGGGTAACACCAAATTCAATTTGAGAATTATCCCAATTACCAATTTCAAATTCTACATACTGAAAAAGTTTATACATAATTACCCCAGGCACCAAACCACTAGTAACCACATCTGCCAAAGAATCCAGTTGTAAACCAATATCACTTTGTACATTTAACTTCCTTGCAGCAAAACCATCGAAAAAATCAAAAAAGACACCTAAAAACACAAAAAAAGCTGCAGTAATAAGATTGTCATTTACAGCCAAAATTACAGCAATACTTCCACTAAAAAGATTCATTAATGTTAAAGCATTAGGAATGTATCGCTTCATGTACAAATATAGTTGAAAAGAATTCCTCGATTTTTTATCGAGTTCTATTGTAAAATATAATCTCCACCTTAAAGCTTCATACTAGAATGGTTCTTGGTAGAAATCCAAAATAACAAACAATTTTACTGATATACAAGGATTAAACAATAACTATTATATTTTACAGTTTATAGGGTTATATTTGTAAAAAATTTGCAATTGAAGGTTTTAACTACTGCTTTATTTTTTATTATATCGCTATCCTCTTTCTGCCAAACAACCAGAAAATACTCTAATGAGTTCATGAATATTGGTGTAGATGCGGCTGCTTTAGGGATGAGTGGAGCGGTCACCTCGCATACCTCAGACGTCAATTCGGGTTATTGGAACCCCGCCGGACTTTTAGCTCTGGAAGACAACCAATTGGCATTGATGCATTCAAGCTATTTTGCAAATATTGCCAACTACGATTATGCAGGGTTTGCTATGCCTTTAGATAACACAAGTGCCATAGGTATTTCCTTAATAAGGTTTGCTGTAGATGATATTTTAAACACAACACAATTAATTGACGAACAAGGCAATATTAACTATGACAGAATAAGTCTTTTTTCCACAGCCGATTACGGACTCACCTTTTCATATGCCAGAAAATTACCTGTTCAAGGTTTAAATTACGGAATTAATGCCAAGGTCATCCGTAGAGTTATTGGCGATTTCGCATCGTCTTGGGGATTTGGCTTAGATGCTGGAATTCAGTTTGAAACCAAGAACAATTGGAAATTTGGAATTATGGCCAGAGACATAACCACAACTTTTAACGCTTGGGCCATCGATGAAGCCGAATTCGATACCATAAAAAATGCGGTTGAAGGTCAAAATCAGGAACTTCCGGAAAGTACCGAAATTACCATCCCAAAATTACAAATAGGTATCTCTAAATTATTCGATTTTAATTTCGATTACACCTTACTTGCAGCAGCAAACTTAAATGTAAGATTTGAGGAAAATAACGATGTTATATCAACGTCTTTTGCCAGTATTAACCCTGCTCTTGGTTTTGAATTTGGTTATATCGACATGGTTTACCTTCGAGCCGGTATGGGGAATTTTCAGAATGAATTACAAATTGATAATACCGAACAACTTACATTTCAACCAAGCTTTGGAGTTGGTTTTAAATACAACGGCATTCAAATAGATTATGCTTTTACCGATATTGGTGACCAAAGTATAGCCCTATATTCTAATGTGTTTTCGTTAAAACTCGATTTTAGTATTTTTAGATAATGGCAAAACAATTACTCCTACTCTTTCTAATAATATCATCTTTTGTTTACGGACAAGACATAACACTATCCAACTCCGCTGAAATTAGTGTGTTAACTGTAGGACCGGGAAGTTCTTTAAATGATGCTTTTGGACATAGTGCGTTTAGAGTAAAAGATACAAATAACAACTTGGATGTAGTTTACGGTTATGGAGAATACGATTTTGAAGCACCTAACTTCTATTTAAAATTTGCCCAAGGAAAATTAAATTATCTTTTAAGTAAAGATCAATTTAGCAGGTTTTATCAACGATATGTTTACTATAACCGAACGATAAAAGAACATGTTTTAAACTTATCTCAAAAAGAAAAACAAGATTTATGTAACTATTTAGCCAATAATTATAAACCTGAAAACCGTAGATATTTATATGAGTTCTTTTTTGACAATTGCGCTACTCGGATAAAAGATGTTGTAAACATTGCTACTGAAGACAACATCACATATAATAATCCCGAAGAATTTGAAGCAAAAACCTTTAGATATTTAATTTACGATCATGTGGACAGGAATTCTTGGGGAAGCCTGGGTATTGATATAGCTTTAGGATCTGTTATAGACCGACAGGCGACTCCCGAAGAACATATGTTTTTACCCGAAAATATTTATAAGTTCTTTGAAGTAGCCACCAAGAAAGATGGTTCCGCTCTGGTAAAAAACAGTAACACTATTTTTACCCAAATACCAAGAAAGCCGTCGGATTCGGTTTTTAGTAGTCCGCTTTTCATCTTAGGAATTGTTTCGCTCTTCATTTTATATATTACTTACAAAGACTTTAAAAAGCGAAAGAGAACGATTTGGTTGGATATTGTATTGTTTGCTCTAACTGGTCTAATCGGGATTCTTATTCTTTTACTTTGGTTTGCTACAGACCACAAGGGAACACATCAAAACTATAACTTTCTTTGGGCGTTTGCGTTCAATATTATAATGATTGGGCAACTTTTAAAAAGCAAGCCTAAACAATGGTTTGTCAAATACTTGAAGTTTTTAGTTATCATGCTATGCCTCATGACATTACATTGGATTATTGGTGTTCAAGTGTTTGCTATAGCTCTAATCCCTCTGATGATAGCTATTTTTGTCAGATATGCTTATTTAGTCAATCACTTTTCTTCAAACAAAAGCGTATAACGGATTTTAACCTTTAAAGATGAAAATCAAAACTGCATACTGAAACCTACTGACCTCTGAAAAAAATAACGGTACTAAATGTTTTGATTAAAATATTTATATCTAGAAAAAAACCTCGTCTTTTAATATAGTATAGATCATACTGTAGCTTAAGTAAACTATCATCTACTGAAGACCCATATCTGGTTTTTACTTGGGCCCAACCAGTTAATCCGGGCTTAACAATATGCCTAGTTTCGTAAAAAGGAAGCAGATGCGATAATTCCCTAACAAATTCTGGACGTTCTGGCCTTGGACCAATCAAACTCATATCGCCTTTTAAAATATTAATAAACTGTGGGATTTCATCCAACCTGGTATTTCTCATAAATTTCCCAAATGGTGTAATACGTACATCATTCTTTTTTGCCCATTTCACACCATCTTTTTCAGCATTTTTTATCATAGTGCGATACTTAATGATTTTAAAAAGATGTCCGTTTTTACCTATTCTTTCCTGGGTATATAACAACGGACCTCTATTGGCTATAACATTTCCTAAAAGTATAAATGGTAAAAAAAACAATCCAGATACCAATCCAATCACAGATACCAATACATCAAAAAAACGATTGAAGAACAAGTACATTTTATTATGGTTACTCCTACTAAAAGGGAAGTATTTGTAAAAATCCTTACCTACGAATTGTACGGGGACCCGTTGCGTCATTTCTTCATATACCTGAGTATATTCTTTTATAGGAAAACCACCTTCTAACAACGTTATTAAATCTCGATATAAACTAGAAGTGATATTTTCAGAATTATAAGTTGCTACCACAATTTCCAAAATATTTCTGTCTTTAATGACATGAAAAATTTCTTTAGGACTATATTCCTTAATATCTTTAAACTTTACTTTTTCTTTTCTGTTTCTCTCACAATTAATAAAACCAACAATTCTATAATTGGGATCTGCAGTATTGAAAGCTTTTACAATAGCTTCTATATTAGAATTTTCTCCAACAATTAAAACATTTCTGTAAAATCTAGGAGAGACAATTAACGTAATATAAGCCCAACGCCAAACAAATAATGCAACTAGTATAGAAACATAAAAAAACACTATTTGCAAACGATTTTCAGGAAGAAGAGGTGTAAAAAAAGGTGTTAACAAATAAAAGAGTACCGTTACCGAAGTTGTAAGTATGATACTCGCTAAAATCCTATCTAACTTACTGGATTTTTGTAAATCATAAAGCTCAAAAATAGTACCAAATAAAGAGATGTACAAGACTAAAACAATGGCCCAATGCCAATTATTTTTAGTCAAAATAAAATAGTCAAAAGTAAAAGTATTTCCAACAAAATATAATACACCTAGCACAACTAGTACATCAAAAATACGAAGCAAAACCTTTCGTTCTGAGATGTTAAAGTGTATGTTGGTTTTGGGCATTAATCTTTCTCTTTTGCAATAAATATAATAAGTTTAACTGACTCTGAAGTTTAGGACAAAATTTTAAACCATTGATGTTTGACTACTTCCCAATCAAACAATTCTACTTTTCGTCTTGCATTATTTGTCATTGCCTCTATACTACTTGGTGTGTTCGTGAGGGTTTTAATTGCAAAGAGAAAAGCCTCGACGCTATTAGGTTTGACCAATAACCCGTCAACACCATTCTTAATTAAAAAGGGCATACCTCCAACATCGGTTGAAATTACTGGCAAACCCAAAGCCATGGCTTCGATAACGCTTACGGGTGTATTATCCACGTTGGTCGTATTAATGAAAATGTTATACTCCTTGGAAAGCTCTATCCATTCTTCTTTAGATAATTTACCTGTAAATTTTAGGTCTACATCAAGTACTCTAGCCAAATCTTTAACTTCATTTAAACTGCCATCGTTATCAGGACCAACCATGCAAAGTTCTGCCTTAATGTCTTCATCATTTAACGCTTTAAGGATTTGCACAGCTAAACTTGGATTATAAATATTTGAAAATGAACGCACCCATAACAATTTTACTTTATCAATACTTCTTTGTTTGAATGTATAATTTTTAAGTTCAATGCTATTGGGAATATATTCTAGATTTTTATAACCGGCTTGCTCAAAATTGAACATCAGGTATTTCGATGGTGCCACATTAATATGAGCGTTTTTGAAAATGGCTTTGGATAGCTTGGGTGATTTTTTTAGTCTATCTGGCAGTTGACCACCATGTAAAACAGGTATATACTTAATTTTTAATATCCTACACAACTGACTACACAGATAAGCGTAGTAAAAGTTCAACGTACTGTAAGTATCTATTAAAACATAATTTGAGGTATTCCTGTTAATATAAATATGATATAACATATCCAGTAAACGGATACCAATATTTTTTTTACTCGATGCTGTTATAACGTTAAGACCTTCCTGTTTAAAGTTATCACTCAAAGTATCAATAGTAGTAACCGTTTTATTGGCCAGTTTCAACTTATTACCTATGTAAAGTAGATTCTTCATCGATGGTCTTAAATCTAAGCTCTTATTTGTTCTAACTGCTTTACACCTCTTGGTTTAGTCTCATAAACAATATTCAATAAACATAACCCATAGACAAAAGCAGGCGCAGCTATACGCATGGCAGAATGATTTATAGTTAGTAACCAAAAAGCATAAAAGGAATAGAAAAATATATTAGTCTTATTTTTTAATCGCAGTATCAAAGGTGCAATTAACAAAATCAAAAAAGCTAAAATCCCAAATAAGCCATGCTCTGCCAAAATTCTACTCATTTCGTTATGAGATGCAGCTTCAATTCCTGTTTCGTTATAACGGACTTCTTTAACCTTTCCCACACCTATTCCTAAAAATGGATTATCTATAAACTCTTTAAATTCAAAAGCTAATAGATCTGCCCTTCCTGTAGTAACATCTTCCTTTGATCTTCCTGCGGCATCTTGATTAGCATAGCGTTTATCAATAAATCCGCTCGTTTCTAGAGAACTCACAAACCAAGTAAATAAAATAACTCCTAAAAAAACAAATATCGATAACCTGATACTTAGTTTCTTTTTTCTATTAACCTTTAAGTAGTACAACAGTAAAAACCCTAGAATCATTATGATTGCCGTAAGCACTCCTCCTCTACTAAATGTTACAATAGCTCTAAACCCCATTAGCCCAAGAATCCCCAAGTCTATTAACCTTGTTAATAAAATTTCATTTGACATAAAAAATCGAGTAGTCAAAACAAAAATACCCAGTCCTAGAACAGTTGCTACCTGATTTGGACCAAAACCTCCAGAAGCTGCAAAGTTAGAGGCAGTGCCTGTAACCACAGATTTTATATCTGGCGTAAAAAGAAATAAAAACACCAGCATACTAACCAATGGCAACAAAAATCCCAAAAGGATTATTTTAATTTGATTGAAAGTTATATTTCTTCGATAACAAAATATAGATACTAGCCCTAAACATACCGGACCACTTAAATTAAAGGCAATTGCCTTCCTGATGTTTGTCTCAAATCCCATATCTGAAACTGCCACAAAAATGGCTGGTATCAACAATAAAACATACAAAACATATATTAAGGCTTTACTGGTAAAACTAACGCTAAACATTCCAATCAAAACAAATAGAATAACTAGATATTTGCTAGCTTCATAAAAAAAAGTCCCTCCATTCATTCTTAAGAACACTTCTGCTCCAACCACATAAGCACTTGCCAATAGTACATAAAATGTCTTTTTTTGTTGTGAAACCATTACCACCTTGTAAAGACAGAAAAAAGTTGTAAACAAAAAATAGACAGTAGCCAATGGTTTCACAATAAAAACTGCAAAGCCCAATAAGCCATGAAAAATTAAAAGTTTGAAATATAGAGACAACTTCATTTTAAGTGAAGTTTATATATAGTTATTAATTTATTGACTACAGCAGTTTCAGAATAACTCTCAGTAACTTTTTCAAACAAACGTATTGCATTTTGAGTTCGTAGTCTTTTGTCGCTAATATATTTAATTATAGCCTCCTTTAAGGCTCCAATATCCTCTTTATTTATAAGTAATCCTTCTTTGAGAGAAGAGACTACCTTAATACAATCGCCTACATTAGTTACTACGACTGGTAATTTTGCAAAACCATATTCTAATAAAGCTATGGGTAAGCCCTCTGATTTAGAAGACAGAACACCAATATCACATGTTTTGAGGATATTTGATATATCCTGTTTACTACCATAAAAATACACACTGCTATTTAGTTGCAATTCACTTACCAAAAATTTCAAAGATTTGCTGTACTCATCTTCAAAATCTTTACCAACACAATGCAATGTCCAATCAGGATAAACTTTAATTACTTCTTTAAAGGCCTTCAACAAAGTTTTATGATCCTTTTGGGGTCTTAAATTCGCTAAGTGAATAATTCTCATCCCAGCTTCCCCGCTCAACCTTGTAACAGGTTTATTGTTATCAGGTAATGCAAAATTCGGTAGATAATCTATATAATTACAGTTAAGTTTGGTTTCTGCCCAGACTTTTAGTTTAGTATTCACACTTAAAACATGAGAAAAAAATCTGGAAGTAACAGGTAAAACCCCTGATTTTCTATGATTTATAAACTCACTGTTACCATAATGATCATGCCAAATAATTTTAACTTTAGGGTAAAGCAACTTGATTAAAACTGCCAAAAAGAAAGAACTGGAATGTGCATGAATCAAATCTATCTCATTGACTCTGATAAAAGTTTTTAATTTTTTGATAGCTTTAAAATCTATTCTTCTGTTCTTATCAAGAAATAAGTATTCAACGTTATCACTAATACTATCTTTTAAAATTCCTTCTTTCCGAGTAGCGCATAAATAGGATTTATCAATTCTATTCGATAATGCATTAGCCGTATTAACCGCAACTCGTTCAGTTCCTCCAACATCCAAAGAATCCACTAATTGAAGTACCTTCATATTAATTCAGAAGTTTTTTTATTTCAGATTCAAATACGTCTAAAGTATAATTCTGAGACCATTGTGCAGCCAAAACGGAGATTTCACTTAAATCGTTACCCCTATTTAGGTAATTAATAATACGCTTTACAGCCATATCTTTATTGGGCTCAATTAGAATCCCTCTTTTTCCCTCATTTAACATAAATGGCACACAAGATACTCTGGTAGAGATAGGGATAACTCCAAAAAACATGGCTTCTGCAATAACTTTAGGCCAACCTTCAGACTTTGATGGTAAAATCAAAAAATGAGCTTGTTTCAAGGCTTCTTTTATTTCTCGCTTTTGTTTGTTACCATGGATTGTAATAAATTCATCCAACTGGTTATCAGCAATATAATCTTGTAACTGTTTCTTTAAAACTCCATCTCCATAGAAGTCTAACGTAACATTTTCAACATCTCTTTTTAATAGTTCAATTATTTTTATTGTCAATAACGGTCGTTTACCCTCTACAAGACTACCCATAAAAACAAACTTCAAATTGTTGGAATAATCTCGTTTTTTTATTGGTTCTATCTCATTTTTAAAATAAGTAGCTGTGAAAAAGGATTTAATGTTTTTGGTCTGATTTTCCCAACTGCCATACACTAAAACATGTATATTCTTTGTTAAAAAAGTATTGCTTAAAATACGTTTCTGAATCTTGTAACTTAGCGGTTGTTTGGAATTAGGGTCCCAATTACCAGCATATTTGGCCGTTTTTATTTTAGAAGGAAATAACATTTGAACAAAACAACCTATCAAACCAATGTTTCCTGGACACCTCAAATGAATATGATCTGCTTTTCTACAGGCTTGAAATATTTTAAGGAAAATTAATGGTAGTTTTAAAATTGAGTTCAAAACCTTTTTAAGAGAAATAAATGCAATTTCAGGTATCTTTACAAAAGTTAAATTTTTATGTGCATAGGCTATATCTATATTAGAAAATTCTTCATTGCATAATGGAGCAACTACAGTTACATTGTCTACATGCTTAAACCATAAATTCATCTCCCTTACGTAGGGCGCATAACCATAAAAGTCATTTCCTGTTTTTTTATGTACAACGTGTGTAATTATTAAAAAACTCATGATTCAACCTTAGGCTTATTAAAAATCAAAGAAAACCAGCCTACTATACGCCCAATAGTTTCGGTAAAAGCCTCACTACTTTTTTTCGGGTTACGATTAAATACATTTGTAAATCTTATTATGGTTAACATAAGTGCAGTAGCATTCCATTTCAGCCTTGATTTTAAATTTGGTGAGGGATACTTAACCCTCCAAACATACCAGCCATTTCTTAGCACCATTTTACCATAACTAAACTGGTCGGGTCTTCCAGAAACATCATGATGATGTTCTAATTGGGCACCAGTATTAATATACAAGAATCCTCTTTTCGCAATTCGTAATGAAAAATCGGCATCTTCATACAAACCATATCCTTCAAAGTAGGGCGAAAACTTTAAAGTTTCAAAAACTTCCCTTTTGAAACTTGAAACACCACCCATTAACTGTTCAACTTGGTAAATTTTCCCAGTTGGCGGCAAAAAACTAACCGAACGCCCATGAGAAAAACTAGGCATAAAACCAGGAGCAACATCAGGCAGCAACCCCAAAAAGCGTCTGATTTTAAACCTTGAAGGTTCATTACGTATAAAATCATCAAAATAAAATTTTGACTTATCGTTTTTACCTTCTGATTGCTCCCAAACTACTTCATTTGTTACATAACCCCCAACCGCCAAAGCATCTAATTTTTTATCATAGGTTGATAGCAAAACTTCAAAATAATCAGGCCTTAACACGGTATCATCATCTAAAAAACAAATGATTTCTGTTGTCTTCGAAACCAAACTAATACCGTAATTACGTTGTTTTGTCAGTCCTCTATATCTATCCTCTACCTTGAAATATTTTAAATTTTTAAATTTGTGTGTTTCTAATTCTAGTTTAGTATCATCATTTATAGAGCCATCAACAATTAAAATTTCATTTGGATATAAAGTTTGTAAATTAACAGAACCCAACAATTTCAGCAAAACTTTTGGTCTCAAGTATGTGCATATAATAAGTGAAAACCTCATATTATTCAGTTCGCTTTCCTAAAGCCAATAATTTCTTAGCATAAAAAACAGATTTATTAAACTGTAATAATCTTTTAGGGAGTTTAATTAATCTCAACAACAATTCAACCTTTGGAGCTTTAGAAAAATAGAATACAAAATACTTTATTTTGTACTCTCTTCGTTGCTTTACTGTATAATGTTTGAAAAATTGATACATGATTGTTGGACTTGGCACTGGTACAATACGTTTAACCGGAGTATCTAATTCCCATGGTTGTTTTTTCCTTTTCTTTCCCTTAATTCTAGATTGCGTTCCCCAAAACCTATAACCTCCAATTGGTGGTTTTAAATGTAAATTAACGGAAAAAGGATTATGCAATACCGTTACTCCTAATTTTGTAATCGATAAACCAAAATCACTATCTTCACCATAACCTCCATCATAATTTATATCATTTCCAATTAACTTATCAACCACATCTTTAGATACGCAAGAATTAGCATTACTAAATGATTGAGCAGCCCCAACCTTCCAACGTTCATCGCCTAATTCTTTCAATTTAAAATCTAAATCGGTTAAATCTTGCTCCTGATAATCTGCTCTAATATCCAAACCATTACAGGCTTTAGCTTTGTACGTTTGTAATAACCTTATGTGATTTTCAATAAACTCAGGTTGAATTCTTATATCGTCATCTCCAAAAACAATGTAATCTCCACTACATAATTCTATGGCCTCATTTCTTGCCCTACAACTTCCTTTTGTGGTTTGCCATTTAAAAACTACATTGAAAGAATAGTTTTCATCATTATATAAAGACTCATCTCTTTTATCTTTAGGAGTTGCATCAACAACTACAACTTCAAACGGTTTATAAGTTTGATTTTCTAAATCATTCAACAGATTTAAAGTAAACTCCTGACGCAACATGGTTGGTATAATGTAACTAACTTTTGGAGTACCTTCAATTGGATTAATTTTTCTAGGTTTTAATTGTACTTTTTTACTCTTAAACTTATAATTACTATTGGCAAATCTGTATCCGCTAATTTCCTTTAACTTCCAAAATCCACGTCTAAAAAGCATATAAATACTATGAGATTTTTTGAAGTTTTTTTTATAAAATGTATAAATATCTTTTGTCGATATTTTTATATTTTCTTTAGATGATTCAAACAGACCTTTTACATATAACGGAATAGCACCTTGATAACGCAATGAATTAAACCCTAAATCCATAGCAGATGTTTGAATATTTTCATAATCAAGATCAAACCCTTTGAAAGTTTCCCAAACATGTTTTCTAATGGCAAAGGCTTTGGGGTTTATTCTCCAGCTTACACAATGGTCAAGATTATCAAAATCATTGGCATACCAGAAATACACTACGGTTTGGTAAACTATTTCTGGAAAAGCATTTTTATAACCTTGGTCTAAACTACTATGCCACACATCTCCTTCACCTAATGAAAGTTCATCAAGCAAGATTAAATTAGGGTTTCCTTTATAAAGAATAGCTTCTCCGTTTGGTGTTATATGTTCTTTAAATTCCATTAAACCTCTAATACTTTTTTATAAAATTCAATAGAACGCTTTGCAACCAAATTATGGTTGAACCTACTTCTAACTTTCTCTCTTGCAGCTTTTCCAAACTGTTCTTGTTTCGTGACATCATACAAAAGTTCTAATATCCTACTCGAATAATTCTCATGATTTGTTGGATGTACTAAAAACCCCTCTTTCCCATCATCAATCATTTCTCTTGCCCACCCAATATTTGATGCCACTATAGCTTTCTCCATAGCCATAGCTTCTAACCATGATACAGGAAGTGCTTCGGCAAAAGTAGGAAACACACAAACCGTTGCTTCTTTTATTAAATCCTGAATTTTGGAATAACTTACTGGACCAAGATAATTAACTTTTGCAATAGCTTCTTTACTAAATAAAGGCTTTATAAGCTTCCACGTTGAAGAAGATTCTGTTTTTATATCTCCGCTATCTTTCCCAACCAATACTAATTCCACCTCTTGATTTTCCTTATTTACTAAGTTGAATATTTTGGGTAATTCAAATAGTCCTTTTTTTCTAATTAGGGTACCAAAATAAAGAATACTCAATTTAGTATTCATTGATTTTTGTGGTTTAAACAATTCAGCATCAATACTATTTGGGATTACAGTAAAATCTCTTTCAAGCCCGAATAGTTCATTCGTTAAATTTCCCGTAAATGCACTTACGCTAATAACACCACTTGCATTTTTTAAAGCTCTTTTTTCTAAGAACTTATTTTTGTATTTAACCTTACGGCTATCTAAATAACAAAAATAGGTGTCACTTCCATTTTGCCTTATAACTAAGGGACATTGTGGTTTTATAAAAGACGTAAATCCCGTCCAATCTGGAGCTTCAACAATATCAATTTCACCAGATTTATATAATGAGTTTATTAATTGTTCAACCTTCTTTTGAGTTAAAATAAGTGATAGCCCTTTAATTTTAATATTTTTAATTTTATAAAAACTAATATTGTTTTCTTTGAAAGACTCATCTTTATCTTGACCATAAATTAGTAAAGTAACTTGATGTCTTAAATCAGTCAATGCAGCGGCTAAATTAAAAATACTTGTTCCAATGCCTCCAGACTTACCAGTTTTAGTATGAGGGTATTCTGGCGTTAAAAATGCTATCTTCATTATGCCAACAATTTCATATAATTTACTACCATTAAATCTATTGAATATTTGCTTTCTATCAATGTTCTTGTATTCGTTTTTATTCCAATTTCTCCTAAAAATATCGCCTCAATAATCTCTCTTAATTTCTTGGTATCTCTAGGCTCAAAAATATATCCATTTTCATTATTAGTTACAACCTCTTCATTCCCTCCAACGTTAGTGGTTATTACTGGCACATTTGCTGCTAAACTTTCAAGAATTGATAAGCTAAAACACTCCATATGTGTAGGTTGTAACATATAATCATATTGATGATAAATTTCATTTAGATTAGATACGCTTCCTTTAAAAGTAAATACGTTGTTTAATGATAGTAAGTTCACTTTAGCTTTAAGCTCATCTTCATATGGACCTTCACCATATAAATCTATTATTAATTTATCTCTAACAAAATCGGGCAACCCTTTTACAGCCTCTATTAAATCTTGAACACCTTTTGATTCTCTTAGATGCGATGCCACCACAAACTTTGGAAACTTTTCTTTTCTATTAGAATTAAATCTAATTTGATTAATAATAATTCCATTATAAATAACAGAAGTTTTAGAGTTTAAATGATTTCCAAAATCTTTTAAAACTTCAGTTGCAGTATATTGTGAAACACCAATAAACTGGTCTATACATTTTGAATATAAAAAACCTTTAATTCTCTTTTTTAATTTCTTTTTTAAAGGATAACCTCTTAATGGTCTTGGATTATGGTCTATTGCAACAATTTTAGCACCGGTTTTCTCTTTAAGCTTGCAATAAAACGATGTACAAAGCTCAACAAAATGAGTAAAGACTAAATCATATGTATTTTCAATTTTATTAATAACCGAAATTTCAAAGGACACATCAGATCCGGAAGCAACAATATGAAAGTCTGAATATCTACCATGATTGGAATAGTTTGGAAAGAACCAGCGAACATCAATATTATTCTCTTTGCATTTTTTATCAAAAACCCAAAAGAAATAGTCCATTCCTCCAACTCGATCCTCTAGAAGCTCATAGTTACAAATTACAGCTATTCTTTGAGTCATTTTAATAAATTATCAATTGTTTCAATTTATAATAGCACTTAATGCTACCCACATGTTTTTTGATGATTGTGTTGGTGTTTTTCCCACAACAATTTTGTACCACTTTAAAGCATCTTCAACATTAGATATTTTACCGCTTAGAACCTCTAAAACCAAAGATTCTAATTGGGTTTTATTTGTACAAAAAACAACTGCTTCTTTTGTAGGCATTGACCTAAAATGAACATATTTGTAATTTTGCCCAATGTCTCTAATTCCTTTTTTTAACTGTGGCTGCTCATAGTTGTAATATATGCAGGGTTTATTATGGGCTACAAAATCAAAAACAGTTGAAGAGCATACGTTGGTTACAAACTCGCTATGCTCACAAACGTTGTAAAGCATTTCTGAATCATCTATGGTGGGCAGCATATCACCTCTATTATCAATTTGATTCCAAAAAGGGTTTAACACCCTTATTACATCCTTATTTTTTTCAAGCACATCATTGTATCTATCAGATATATCAAAAGGGCACTTTCTATAAATTATCCCTAATTGGTTACCTTTTGTATTTAAGCTTTTTACCGCTTTTGCAAGATCTTCTAAATAATGTTGATCTAAAGGAGATGTTGTTCTATCATCTCCAGAAAAACATATGTACTTAGTATTAACATCTAAATTATTATTTCTAAAAAAAGTTTCCCTAGATTGTTTTAGGTTTTTATTGTAATGCATCTCAAATTGAGGAGTTCCTGTAACTATAACTTGTTTCTCTTCAATAAAAGGGTAATACTTTAATACTTCCTCCTTCATTAAGTCACTCCAAACAAAATAATAATCTGTCTCTAAAACTTGCATTGCTTTAGGAACATTATCCCATGACTGAACAAAACAGATTGTTTTTATACCCAAATCTTTGGCAGCAAGTAATGCACTTAATGCTTGTGTATTTCTTTGATTAGTACAAAAAACAATATCAGGTTTATGCTCTTGTAATTGTTGTTTACATAGATGGTACTTGTTATTTTTACGCTCAAACCTTTCAACTTTTCTCTTAAGCCTTTCTAATCCTCTTTTAGAACCAAATAAAGTTATTAGAAACAATATGAATAAACTTTTTAATGTATTTTTTAAGCCTTTAAAATTCAGAGGAAACTTATAAGAGTCATAAACTTCATCCTTAAAATCTTTTCTAGATATATTTAACTCAATACGTTTTCTAGCTCTTGAGTAAATATGTGTTAATGGATGAATAGAACTGCTTTCTATTTTTAGTTCATTATAATTAAATGTTTCTTTTATTGGAAAAGCACAGCTACTCCAATAGGTAATATCATATCCCATTTCATTACCTATTCTATTAAATGAAGAAAATACAAAATTTCTTAAACCACCACCATCTGGAAGAAGTACAAATACTTTTTTAGCACACATAAATAGTTAAAAAAACAATTAATTTTTCTTATACTTTAGTTTGTCTCTCTGCATTTTTTCAATTGGTAAGACATCCACACTTTTATAGTTTAAGGCTTTATATACTGCTTTTAAATCTCTAGTTAATTTTCTTAATCCCATAGGTTCTAATGAGGCAGCATGGTCTGTACCTTTCCAGGTTCTATCTAGTGTATAATGGCGTTCGATAATATTGGTTCCCAATGTATATGCAGCTATATCAACTGCAATACCTAAATGGTGACCTGAGAACCCGATATACTTCAACTTATCTCTATAGTTTTCAAGCAATAACTCAATATCCAACAAACAAACATCTTCAAAAGGTACTGGGTAACCTGATGTACAATTATATAACACTAAATCTTTGTTTCTTCTTTTATTTGTGAATAGATTCACAATTTCATCTATTTCTCCTTTAGTTGTCATGCCTGTTGATACATGGATTTCTCCGGTATAATTATCACATAACCATTCTAATAATTCAAAATTATTGTTACATGCCGATGGAATTTTTAAAAATAATGGATTTAATGATGCTATTTCTTTAGCAGAGGTTAAATCCCAAACTGAAGTAGAATATATAACCCCAATTTCTTCACAATACGCCTTTAGCAAAGTATGATCCTCTAAACTAAACTCTAAATATTCTCTATGTAATCCATACGTTTCTCCATAAGAGTTTGATGGGTTTGGATGTGGTTTGTTGTATTGTTCTTCTGTTAAAAGTTCTTTATTATTTCTTTTTTGAAACTTTACAGCATTTACGTTACAAAATATCTTCGCAACCTTAATTAATTCTTTAGCTATTTGAATATCACCCTTATGATTACATCCTATTTCGGCAATTACGAAAGGTTCATTATACTTTTTCATAAATAAACTTAGTTAAAATCTTTTATTATAATTTAAAATAAAAGTACAGGCTTCTCTAATAGCTCCTAAAGATTCTTTTGATAAAACAACATCTGCATTATGTTTAACTATATTAACTGCATTATTAGGCGTTAAAGACCAACCTACACTGCACATGTTTGCTAAATCATTTACATCATCACCCATATAGGCGATATTACCTATGTTTATATGCTTATCAGACATAAAGTGTTGTAACAATGCATATTTATCTTTAACCCCTAAAAAGGTATTATCAATTTTCAATTTTTTCATTCTTTGTTTAACCAATTCTGAATTCTCTGATGTCATTACCAATACTTCAATACTATTATCTCTTAAAATTTCTAATCCCATACCATCTCTCATGTCGAACTGTTTAGCAAATTCTCCATCTTTAGAGTAAAGCACTGTTCCATCTGTAAATACGCCATCTACATCTAATACAAAATGCGTAATTTTTTTTGTTTCCTTTTGCTTTTTCAATCGGTTAATTAACAAACTCTCTATTATAGACCAATCTGTTTCATTATCTATCTCATATAAAGTTTCTTCTGGCATTTTAACTAAACCTATGTTTCCGCTTACTCTATTCTTAGAATTTATAAATGCCTCTTTGGTAGTAGCATATACAGCACCATTTTCAATAAGTAAACCTTCAAAATCTTGTCTACGTGGTCTGTTAAACACATCATAATTTAAAGGTTTCCCATCTTCATTCCACACAAATCGATGTGTATTAACCACCGTTAAAGCCGAATCATAATCTTCATTTAAAACTAAATCTAGAGTATTGTTTATATCTGATGAAGTAGTTAACGGGGACGTTGCCTGTAACAGGCATAGAACCTGAAAATCATATTGTGTTTCTTCGCAAAACTCTATTAGGGCACTTTCAGTTGATGCTTTATCACTGGCGTTTTCTTCTCCTCTTAAAATTGCCTTTACTTTGTTTGTCCAATTATACTGATTATCGACAAATTTTATTATTTCAGGATCATCAGTAAAAACAAAAACTTCATCAAGACTTGAAAAAATAGCTTCTTTTAAAACCCAAGAAAACAATGACCTACCAACCAATTTCTTCTTGTTCTTATTTTTAATACTTTTCGACCCTTTACGCAGTGGGATACATCCAATTGTTTTCATAAATTATTCGTTAAAACTTTTATTTATAAATAAAGCGTCGGTTTTTGATGCTAAACCATTTTCTGTTATAGTGAAGTCGTAAAATCTAACTAAAGAAAAACCCAATGATTCTAGGTAAGATAAAATTTCGCCTACCGAGGGTTGCCCTATAAAGTTTTTATCGAAAAGGAGTTCTAAAAAAATAAACTGAATTTTATTTTGCATTAACATGCTTTTTGCTCCTTTCAAAATTTTTAACTCAAAACCTTCAGCATCACTTTTTAAAATATGGATTTTATCAACTTTATTCTTACCACAATAAGAATCGATACTAATAACTTTTACATTGTAAGTTTCTTTTAGGCTTGCTTTACCATAAGCTCTGTTTAAAAAAGAATTGATAGCATCCCAAGAATATTCGTTAAATTTTAATTCACCCTCTTTCTCTGCCACTCCCATATTATTAAGCATGATATTTGGTTCTTTACCAAAATCCTTTTCTAATTGGTTGTAACAATATTTACTTGCCTCAAAACCATGGATAATTGAATCAGGAAATATATCTTTAATTTTATTCAAGGTTTGCCCATGATTCATACCAATATCAAAAATTACAGGCGTAGTTTCTTTTATTTGACTCTTACATGCAGAAAAAGAGTTTAGGTTTTGTAATGAATGCTCACTGATTTTAGAAACAAGATAACCTCTTTTTAATAGGTATTTTTTCAAACCTTGTTTTACCTTTTTCATAATAACAACGAATTTAACTTTTGTCTCTCAGACGTTATCTAAACTTAACTTAGAGTTATATTTCCGTTTTAACAACATAAAATATCCTTACTCTACTTTTCAGAACCTCAAAAGGACATAAATTTTATTCAAATTTAAAAAGCATCACCTTTACTTAGTTTTTCTTGCAACCAATCCATAACTCATACCCCTAGCTAATGGATTTCTTAATTCTATTAGAGATTCTGCTCTAGCCTTTAACCAATCTTTTATTGATGCTCTTTTGTCTTTTTTATATTGAATATCAACAATGGCATATTCAATAATCTCAAAGCCTGTCCTTTCTAAAAACTCATATACCACATGTTTCCATGGGGTAAAAACATGGTTTTCTTTAAGATGCTTTTCCTGAAAGGCATAAAGACTACCCCTTATAAACAAACTTAAGGTATTTTTACTAGATTGCGGGTTTGGTGTGGTTAATATTAGAATTCCATTTTGCATCATATGGTTTGAAATATTTTGTAGCCCTAAAAGTGGATTATCTAAATGCTCTAACACCTCTAGAAAAACTACCATACCGGCCTTTTCAGATTGTTTTGGCGCCGGAATATTTAAATTCCAAATTGTTGCTTCATCAATTTTCCTAACATAATCAAAAGGTTGCCATTTTGCTTTAAGTTCTTCTACATGTTCTTGCATATGTCCATAACCAGCCCCAATATCACTAACTATTTTATTAGGGGATTGCGAAATATATTTTTTAAGCATGGCTTTAGCAAACTCTCCTCTATTTTTATAAATTTTAACGTTCTCTTTCACAACTGTTTGATTATATAACACTAAGCTTATTTTGGATTCCAATATAACACAGTTTCTGGAAGCCTTGAGTAATCATTAAATTCTTTTTTTGACAATCTATTAACACTCTTCACTAAACGTGGTGAGTTAATTATAATATCTCCTAATGCTTGTAAAATTGCTAAAAGAGCTTTCGTATCTCCTTTAAATACTTTTGTTTTGATTTGAATCCATAGCGTATAAACAAACCGTTTTGGAATTTGATTAAATGGATAAAACAAAATATACAGATACCAACCCGATCTTAATGAACGTCTTAGTCTAATTTGATAGTCTTTATGGGTTTTTCTACTTTTTACGTCTACCCTATGATGCACTAAAACGTTTGGAGTATAATGTACTTCCCAATCTTTCTTAAACAATTGATATGATGCAAAATCTTCTTCACCATAAAACACAAACCAGTCTGGATAGTTAGGTATATCTTTCCAAGCTTCCAATCTCCACGCATGACCACAACCTACAAAACCTTTAACCCTAGAAATATCCTGAAAGTAATTTAATTTTTCAGGCAATACTTTACCCCAAAAAATTCTGAATGCCATTACAGCACATTTCTTATTTGTGCTAAAATAATTTTCTATATACTCTAGTGTATCTTGAGAAACTAAATGAGCATCATCATCTAAAGTTATGGCATATTTTGCTTTGGTTAAATTAAGCAATCTGTTCCTGCTATGTATCAACCCTTTACTTTTATCATTAACAATTAATTGAATGCAGTTATAATTGGATTTAATGAAATTAGATGTTCCGTCTGAAGAACCATCATCACAAATAATAAACTCAATATCATCATCTTGAACAAAATCAGAAAGATGTTCTAAGGTCTTTTTTAAATCAGGAAGCCGATTTTTTGTTGTTATTAATATTGAGAATTGGGGTTCTTTTAATTTCATATCATACCTTTATAAGAGAGAGCATATGTAATTGTTCAAATAAGGCTAATCTTTTTAATCATATAAAATACTGTCTAGCATTAATTTAAAGTTTTTATCGCTAAAATAATTACCAAAAGGATATACAGGTTCATTCGACTTTAAACGAGCATCGATAAGTTCTTTAAGTTTAGATTTTATTTCTGATACATCATTCATATTTGCAACATATTTCTTGTCTGAAATAACACTTCTCAATTCACTCTTTTCTGGAGATATACACAGCACTGGTTTGTTACATGATGCTATAAAAGAAGCCTTACCAACCAAAATATTACAGTATACAGGGCCATTCTCTAAAATCACCAAAATATCCCTTTCATAAACCTGCTCATTATATGAGTTTGAAAAATCTAAAGTATCATAAATCTTAATATTTTCATGATCTTTATACTTATCCATCAGTTGTTTCGCACCATCTCCTTTTACTCTTAGCACAAATTCTGTCTGTTCTTTATAATTTGAGTTATCGCTTAATAAACTGCCATAAGCCTGTAACATATTTTCAGGATTCCTACCAAACATTAATGCTCCGCTATATGATATACTTATTTTTTTCGATTTCTTAACTACTTGTTCCGTATCAGACAAATTAAAAACAGATACATCAAATTGATGTGGTAACGTATAAAACTTCTTTTTTGAGGCATACAAATTTTGTAAATCATGAGACATATAATTTGCCGTAGTTGCACAGGTTTTTGCCTGATTCACAACCTCTATCATTCGCTTTAACCTAAACAAATCTAATTTTGAGGGCTTTTTGTTATAACCAACATACCAAGCTAAAGGATAAGGGTCATGAAAAACCAGTATTGCTTTTCTTAAAATAGGTAGATTATGAGTAGCCAAAATAGTTTCATGTTCTAAACCAGAGCTAGTCACAAGAATATGGTCATACTTTTCATAATTTATATTTGCTATAATTTTTGCATATTGATTTTGAACATAACGTTCATTTAAAGACTCGTGTAATAACCTCCAATAAAATCTATTTAAAAAAGTTATGTACCCTGGTCTTTTAGTGTTTACAATGTTCTTTACAATGTTATTAACGGGTAATAAATCTAAGTGATCTTCTGTATCTTTAAGTATAAAATACTGTACATCTATCTCAGCATTAGGGTAGGCTTTTCTTAGTTTAGCTAAAAAAGATCTTCTACCGACTCCAGCACTGCTTCCAACAACTCTTAAATCTTGTACTAAAACCAAAAATTTCATTGAATACTCTTTTTAACTTTCACAAATAATGACAAAAACCTCGAGTATTTATTAAAGGATAGGTATAACCAAAATAACTTTCCCCACCTTGAAGGGGTTTTCTTGTTATTCATTTGCACTTTTTCAAGCCTGTTGAATAAAGTATTAACAAACTCCTTTTGATATCCTCTCCCATATTCAATTAATAAATATCTATAAAACTTAAACCAAGCTTCATTTTTTTCTACTGAGTCTTCTTGTCCTGAAATATTTTTATTACTCATCCGAAAATAAACAATAGCATTGTTTATAGTAAAAATATTATTATTACTTGAAAACTCAACTACTGCCAATGTATCACTAGACCATGCCAAAGGAAAATCTTTAAAACCAATACTATCAATTTTTTCTTTTTTAAAAATATATTCGCTCAAAGAGCTTCTGGTTCCTCCCTTAAATTTTCGAATCAAAAAATCTGTAGCATTTTCTAATGGTGGATGTTGATATATCTTAGAAGTTATTTCACCCTTTTCATTAATTACCTGGGTGGCAAACCTAATTACCGAAGCCTCTTCTTTTTTTACTCTATCTAAGTTTTCATAAAAACTAGACACAAAATTAGCTCCTAATGTATCATCATCCCCTAATATTTGCACCCATATTTCATCTTCAACCATTTCTAAACATCTCTCCCATTGCTTTACCAATGATTTTCCACCCAAATTTGCTGAAAACCTATGATATGAAAACGAAAATTGGTCTTTATACTTTTCTAGCAGTTTATCTGGTGGCTCCAGACCAGCGTCATCACCAATATAAACATGAAACCTTTTATCTGTTTGTTGAGATAAAGACATAAGTGTTTCCTCAAAGAAATCATGCTTGTAATATGGAATAACTATAGCCAACATAATTATACCTTTATTTTTTCTTAAACTTTAAAAAAAATGGAAATAACTTTCTAAACACGCCCAATAACCTTATTTGTTTCAATACTTTTCTAATCATTAATCCCGCTTGGTAAGGGTTTGACTCTTTAACCTCACTTAATTTGTTTTTATATTTTTCTTGTTCTCTGTAGTATCTTGAAATCAAAACTTTTGACAACTTTTGATACTCATCTTCATTTAAAAAAGTTTTGAAACAGTCATAAGCTAAAATTTGATCATGATGTAAGCTCTTTGTTTTTGTTCTGCTTTTAGGGTTTTTTCTATATAAAACTAATGGTTCATTTAAGAAAACAGCCTTAGCTCCTTCATTGAATATTTTAACCCAAACAATCCAATCTTCTTGAGCAGTTAAATTTTCAGGAAACCTTACGGTCTGAAATAAAGTAGATTTAAAAAACCCACAATGGATTGGAATTGAAAAGGTATCATTCCATTTATAAAGCAAATTCTCAAAATCAAATTTTACATTTTGCAATTTACAATATGGTTCAAATTCTTTTTTAAAGTCTACCGACACCATATTAAAGTTAGTAATTACCAACCCTTCGTTAGCATTGTTAGAATAGTTTAGGACTTCTAATGAAGATTCTAATTTTCTTTCTTTTAAATAATCATCAGCATCTAAAAATTGTATAAATTGACCCTTTGCTATGTCTAGACCAAAATTTCTAGTTGCACTTACACCACTATTTTCTTTAAAATAATATTGGAACCTTTTGTCTTTTTCAACCCATTCTTTAGCTATGGCTTCAGAATCATCAAAACTTCCATCATTCACAATAATACACTCCCAATTGGTATAAGTTTGATTATAAACCGAGCATAAACTATGGTCTAAAAATTTACCTTGATTATAGCACGGAACTATTATTGAAACTAAATCATTATTCATTCCTTTATGATTTCATTATAAAATTGTCCCCATTGCTCATCAATCAAACTTTGAGAATACTGCTCACTTACAAACCTTGAAGCATTCTCTCCCATATCCTGTAAAACCTTTCTATTTTCATGTAAATATTTCACTTTTTCTACAACTTCATTAACATTAAACTCTTCACAAATAAAACCAGAAATTTCATTCTTTACAGTATACTTAACACCTCCTGAATCAAAAACTATAGCTGACAGTCCACACGCTTGTGCTTCTAAGGTTGCCAACCCTTGGGTTTCTCTTCTACCATTCTCAACAGGTACTGCTAAAAGCAAGTAAATATCATGTTGCCATAATACATCTCTAATTTCACTTGAATTTTTACTTCCTAATAACTTAATATTATTGGTGAGTTTATATTCATTAATTAAAGTTTCTAAGTTCTCTCTTTCCTCTCCCGCTCCAATAATACTTAATCTGGCTTCTATTCTAAGGTTTAACAATTGTTTTACAACCTCAATACAATACTTTTGACCCTTTACATTATCTAATCGACCAACCGTAATTAATTTTATAATGTTAGAATCCTTTTGAGTTGGCTTAGGATAAAAATAAGAGGTATTTACTCCAACCGGTATAACTTTTAATTTATCTTTTGAACATCCTAGACCTTCTATTTTATTTGATAGATACGGTGTATTTGCCGTAATAAATGAGTTGCTTGCAAACAAATCATTGTAATAGCCATTATTATCAATATAACCGTAAAGAGGAAAAAAAGCATCATGACCGTGAAATGTAACAATAACTGCTGGCTTTAAATATTTTATTTTTTTTAGTTTATCTATTGGGGTTGAATTTGTACCATATTGAATATGAAAGATACTTGCTTTATTAAACTTCTTATAAAACACTAATTGATAAAGCCAAGTTAAACTGAATGTTTCTTGTACTCTGTAATACCTAAATATATAATTGATATCACTAATATTCTGAATTAATAACAATATCCATTTTAAACTTCTTATAAATTTATTTTTAGGAATTCTGTAATCTTGAATTATAACTCTTTCCTGCAAATTATACTTTTCAATAAGGCTAATATTTTCTCTTATAAACTTTCTGGTGATAATTTTTATACTAAATCCAAGTTTAATAGCCGTTAAAATTTGTGCCACCAAAAAGGTTTCTGAAATATGCGGAAACTGTGGTATTTTAAAAATAACCTCTTTTGCTTTCTGATTGTAATTTCTTTTCTTGAACACTCTTGAGTTTTTAAGAAATTAAATACCCTATTTTTAATTGCCTCAAACCAAATACTATTATAAAACAGGTTAAAAAGCAAGTAACAGAAACTAATGCAATACTTAATAAAGGATTCATTAAATAAACATTAAAACCTATTAAGTTAAACAACTTAAGCACTAAAGGATGCATAAGAAATATGCCGTAACAGCACTGACTTACGATATTAGAAATTCTATTTACTCTAATATTTGAAGGCTTTATCTTGTTTAAGCTTACAAATACACCATAAGAAACCATAAGAGCATTTAGACTTAAATACTCGTAAAAGAAATCATAGAAACCACCATTTCTGATGGTCATAAAATAGGTGCCTAAAACTGTAATACTTAAGCCTGAAACTATTGCCAATACTGCCATCAACCTACTCTTAGTATTCCAGTTAGTAAGGTAAAACCCTAAAATGAAATAACCTATAAATCCAGAAAAATAAGCAAGATCTATTTTAGGCAAATAATTATTTAAAACAGGTATAGCAGCAAATAAAGTAACCACCCAGACACCCAAAACATACAAAACATTTTTACTCGTAGCATTTTTAATCCATGGTCTTAAAATTGGTGTAAATAAATAAAGACCAAGTAAAACATAAACAAACCATAAATGATACTCACTTCCATAAAATATATCTCTAAAAACCTTTTTTAAATCAAAAATTTCGTTATTAAAAAAATACCTATTTGCAATACTGTAAACTAATGACCATACAAGAAAAGCAGGCAAAATCTTAATAAATCTCTTTTTGAGAAAATCTTTTAGGTTGTAATCTCTATTCAATAACAAAGCACCACTAATCATAAAAAACATTGGTATAGAATACCTGCTAAAACTATCAAAAACATTCGCAACATTCCATTTGAATTGTGAAATCTCTCCGTACTGTACAACTAAAGGTCCTGAAACATGTATTATGATTACTGATATAGTTGAAATAATTCTTAACAATGAAATTCCAAATTGATTTTCAGAGGCAGATATTATTTTTCCTTTCATTGAAATAATGATTTAAATATTTGTCTTCTTTTTATGTTAAGAACCCAAAGAGCGTCATTAAAATCAAGTTTATAAATGGATTTTAACCTCCATTTTTTTGTAATTCCTTTTATGGAATTTGAAAAATACACTTTATAAAATATTTTTCTCTTAATTATTTTTAAAACGCTCTCTAAATCTTTTTGCGAGTATACTTTAGCATTTTTATTTACTTGTTTCAATTCATTAATCCAATTAATAAAACCAGAAAACTCACTCAATTTCAACTCTTTATTTAATAGTAACATTTTAGTGATTAAAGCATCTGAATATAGTTTTGCATTGTACTTTATTTTTTTAAACAAAAACAATTTTATAGCAACATCTCCTTGTTTTTGAATTTCTTTATATACCGCAGACACTTGTGTATTATGTGTTCTATATAAATAGAGTATTTCTTGAATATTATAAAATTTGCATGACCAAGCTATTCTAGACCAAAAATCGTAGTCCTCAACATGTACTTTTTCTTTATTAAAAGAGTATCCTTCAAATGCTTTTCTCTCAAACATAACAGCCCCCATAGTCATTGAGCAATGTATAAGCATATTTGCTACTATTTCATCATGAAATTCTTTATGCTTTATAATTTCTTCCTTATCTCCAAATGTTTTTAACCAACACCCACATACTTTTATGTCTTGGTCATTTTCTAATATAGCTAATTGTTTTTCAAACCTATCTGCTACACTTATATCATCACCATCCATTCTAGCTACATATTTACCTGTAGCTAAACTTAGCCCTAAATTTAAACAATCTATTAGCCCCGTATTGTTATCTTTTTCAACCAATTTAATACGTACATCATCATATTTTTTAATTAGCGCCACACTTTTATCCGTTGAGCCATCATCAATAATTAAAAGTTGAAAATCTGAAAATGTTTGATTCAAAATACTGTCTACAGCTTCATTTATATAACTTTCGTTATTATAAACCGGCATTAATACAGTTATTTTAGGTGCTATCATCTTAGTCAGTAGCAATACTTTGATATGTTTCCTCTAAAATTTGAATGAAATATCTTGAGTTTCTTGATTTCTCAATATCTCTAAATTGAGCATTGGATAGTTTTTCCGCTTCATCTTTATGGGTTAAAATTTTAAAACTTTGATCTACAAATTGATTAAGGTTTTTATAATGTGGATATACAGAATTGAATGCATTATTTGGATTTGGGAAAAAATCCCAACATATTAAAGGTACACCGGTAGTGCAAACATCAAAACCAGCATAACCTGCGGGTCTATCATTATTATACCCTTGAAACCATGACATATCAATATGCTCATTATTAATAGTACTTACTATACTTTCTTGATGGCCTCTAAAAAAAACCTTTTCTTTAATAGCCAAACGCTCAAGAAAAGAAACCACGCCTTCTTTAACAGGATCTCCACTACCAAAAATATGCAGTTCGCAGTTGGGTAATTTATCTAAAAGCAATTGAAAGCTATATAAAAAAGGATCTAAAGGTTTGAAACGATCTAACCTTGTGAAAATGGCTATTTTTTTAACTTCTCCATCAACAAAATTCCATTTATTCTCTTCAGAATTTATTTTTAAAACTAAAGGGAAATAGGTGTGTTTTACATTTTCAAACTGATTAAGTTCAGACTTTAACTCCTCGTCCTTAAAACCAGAAATAAAATGATAATCATATTTAAAATTAAAAGCCTTATAAATATCAGGCTCTTGAAATCTAGCTGTCATTATATGTATTAAACTCTTGATATTTAAACTTTCTGGCAGTGTATGTACAAAATTATATTCTCCCATCCAGTGTATAACATCATATGTGCTTAAAAAATTATAAAATGAGGTTTTCCATTTAGCTTTCTTTTTTTTAAAAGCATTATTTGTTAACTTATGAAATAAGCGCTCAAAAAAACTATGCTTTTCAGAAGTTAGAAATGCATCTATATAACTGATATTGGTTCCTAAATCTAAATGCTTCTTCTCATAGAACCTATTTTTCCAGGTATCTGAAGTTTGATTATCCTTTTCTAAACACAATATTGAAACCTTAAATTTATCTTTATTCAAAGCTGCATCAATCTCATAAGCAAAACGTTCTGCACCAGCTTGATGTAAAGAACCAACAACAAATAAAATATTATGCTTCTGCATTATTAATAATATTAATTATTTCATCTACATCTTCTAAACTCAATTCATAAAATAAAGGTAATCTTAATAATTTATTGGAATATTCATTACTCCAAAACAACTCATCTCCCGAATAAGAATCTTTATAAAATTCGCTTTCATGTAAACTTAAATAATGAAAAACAGCATGGAAATTCTTTTCTTTTAATTGCCCAATACACTTAGCTCTACTTTCTATAGAATCAAAAACTAAGTAAAAAATGTGTGCATTATTGGTAGCATAATCTGGAATATAAGGTAAATTCAACTTGTTTTTAGAACAATTAAGTCCATTATAATACCGATTCCATATTTCCTTTCTCTTATTTTGAATCTTATCCAAACACTCCAATTGCGCCCATAAAAAAGCTGCAACTATTTCAGAAGGCAAAAAAGAAGACCCAATATCTATCCATCCATACTTATCAACCTCACCTCTAAAAAAAGCTGATCTATTTGTACCTTTCTCCCAAATTATTTCTGCACGTTTAGCAAATTGTAAATCATTTATTGCTAACATACCTCCTTCTCCTGAAATAATATTTTTAGTTTCATGAAAAGAAAAAGTAGATAAATGCCCTATAGATCCCAAGGGGTTTTTAACTCCATCTTTACCTGTATAAAAACTGTCAATCGATTGTGCAGCATCTTCTACAACATAAATACCATGAGTATTAGCCAATGCCATAATAGAATCCATATTACAAGCTATTCCTGCATAATGAACTACCACTATAGCCTTAGTTTTTTTTGTAATTAATTTATCAAGTTTACTGACATCTATATTAGGGTTTTCCTCACTTGAGTCAGCAAAAATAATTTTTGCTCCCCTCAAAACGAATGCATTAGCTGTAGATACAAACGTATAAGAGGGCATAATTACCTCATCGCCAGGTTTAATATCTACCAAAATAGCAGCCATTTCTAAAGCATCAGTACATGAGGTTGTTAGTAAACACTTTTTAAAAGAATATCGTTCTTCAAAAAAAGTTTGACATAGTTTGGTATACTTACCATTACCAGATATTTTACCAGATGAAACAGCATCAATAATATACTGTGTTTCATTACCTGTTAAATATGGCTTATTAAACGGAATCATTATCTAATAAATTTAGCTGGGTTACCATAAAAAACTCCACTTCTACTTATAGCTTTTGTAACTACCGCTCCAGCCCCAATTTGAGTTTTTTTAGCAATTTTTAAGTTATCAATTATAGTGCAATTAATCCCTAAAACACATTCTTCTTCTATTGAAACAAACCCTGCAACTGCAACTCTAGGGGATAAAAAACAATGTTCATTAATTATTGAATCATGCGCTATTGAACAGCCTAAATTTAACACAGAATTAAACTTTATTATAGCCTTTTGATCTATTTCACACTTAGGATAAATAATACACCCTTCCTCTATAACCGCGGAAACATCTATCCATGAAGAACTATGTATTATAGTTGCAAAAGGTATTTTTTTATAATAAGTTTTGAATATCTTTTTTCTAACATTTAAATGTTTATACCCAATTCCTATGATAAGTTCATCAAAGTCTCCATTTTTAAATTTCTCTGATACCTCACTTATTTTTCCTAAAACATTAAAATCTCCTATTTTGTTTTTACTTGTAAAATCATCAAAATAAACCACTTTTTGGTAGTGTCCATCTGTAATGGCATAATGAGCTATTTGCTGTCCAAGATGTCCCGCGCCAACAATCGCAAGTGTTTTCATAAAATTAATGCGTTAAGAAATTACTAGAGTTTTCTCCTTCATTAAAAATTAAATCTAGTATAGAAACACCATGTTCAAATGGTGGATATAACTGATTATACTCTTTATATTTTGAATAATCCATCCATTCTAAATTTAAGTTATTATCATTAAATAGGTTTTCATCAATATAACTTTTTGCCGCTGGACCTGATATATAACTTGTTCCCTTAGATTGTTTAATTAAATCAATTAATCTTTCTGTTTTTCCTTCAATTAAATTATAATCTGTAGAAAAACTTAGTTTTGTTTTTATGTTTAAAAAATTACAAATGTTTTCTATGAAAATAAAATTAATTTCTGACAAACTGCTAGTTTTAGAAGCCTGATGATATAGGTCAAAAACAAAATCTTTATGGTTTTTAAAATACTTTGCCTTAGCATAATTAGCTTGCAAAGTTTTTATATGTTTAGTAACCCAATTATTATTTGATATCTGAGTTTGATTGATAGTTTGTGATAATTTCTCTACACGAACTGGTATGGTTATCCAACTAACTCCGGTTGGAGTTTTTATCTTATTTCTATTTCTCCAGTCGTTCTTGGTGTATTGCATTTCATCATAAATAATGAACTCATCTACAGATGCTATCAAATCAAAATACCCTTTCCATGGGATATAGTTTGACTGAAGAATAGCAATCTTTTTCATTAATTATGAGTTATTTATAACTGTCCATGACAAATCAGGTCTTATTAAACCATTAACTTTTCCAAGATAACCTGATTCTCGTTTTACATCCTTAATCTCAAATGATAAAAATTCTGTGTCTTGAAATAATTCTTTCCTTTCTTCAGAATTAATATATAAGTGAATCTGATAAATATTATTATTTAAAAAATTAGCTGGAATTTCACATTTTAGCTCAGTAACCGATTCAAAATTACATTTTAATTTTGAAGCTGAACCAAATACTACATCACCTTTAATAGTTATTAAATCATATCCCACAAAAATCAATGAATTTTCAGTTAGATTCAAAATCTTTAAACGAAAGTCAATTGCCGATGTCACATCTAAAACATCATTAATATTATCAGAAGTAGCATTTTCAATTCCGGCATAAAGAATTTTTATTTTATCATTTCCTAGGGACTCATCAACAGATTCAAAACTTAATATCCTGCTAGAAATTGAACTATTATTTAGATAATTAGAAACAACATCTGTTGGATTACCCTCATCTGTAACAACACCATTTTCTAAACTTATAACTCTAGTGCACAAAGTTTCAATTGCCGCCATATTATGACTCACAAATAAAACAGTTCTTCCCTCTCCCTCGCTAATATCTTTCATTTTACCTATGGCTTTCTTTTGAAACTCTGCATCTCCAACTGCCAAAACTTCATCAATCACCAAAATTTCTGGCTCTAAAAAAGCTGCCACCGCAAAAGCCAATCGAACTGTCATACCACTGGAATACCTCTTAACTGGGGTGTCTATGTAACGTTGACATCCAGAAAATTCAATAATCTCGTCTATTTTAGAACTAATTTCCTTTTTAGTCATTCCTAGGATAGCTCCATTTAGGTAAATATTTTCACGTCCAGTCATCTCTCCATGAAAACCAGTACCCACTTCTAATAAAGAAGCAATACGCCCTTTAGTTTTTATTTCTCCAGTAGTTGGAAGCGTTACTCTTGAAAGAATCTTTAAAAGGGTCGATTTTCCAGCTCCGTTTTTGCCAATAATTCCCAATATCTCCCCTTTGTTAACTTCGAAATTAATATTTCTTAAAGCCCAAACATAATCTGAACTTCCTTTTAAACTCCGGTCATTAGCTTCTCCAATTTTTAAATACGGATCTTCTTTACCTCTAACTTTATGCCACCACCTGTTTAAATCATGACTAATGGTACCTGTTCCTACTAATCCTAAACGGTATTGCTTACTAATATTTTCAGCTTTTAAAATAACGTGGCTCATAACTATACCGTATCTATAAACTGTTTTTCTGTTCTATTAAAAACAATTAAACCTATTAGAAAAACGAAAAGACTCAATAAAAAAGTGTAAATCAATTTTTCCCAACTAAACAACCCAACATTAAGTAACAAATACCTAAATCCTTCAATAATTTGAGTTAAAGGATTATACTCAACAAAAGGCACAACCCAATCTGGAAATTTTAAACGCGCCTCTTCAACTGGATATGGTACTGC
The DNA here is from genome assembly GCF_023273855.1 of Seonamhaeicola sp. ML3. Lineage (NCBI taxonomy): Bacteria > Pseudomonadati > Bacteroidota > Flavobacteriia > Flavobacteriales > Flavobacteriaceae > Seonamhaeicola > Seonamhaeicola sp. ML3. The sequence continues at coordinate 86,184 of NZ_CP096884.1, forward strand.
CGACAAATACATTAATAATTGTACGCCAAAACTAACTAATACAGTTAAATCTCTGTATTTTGTTGTCATTGCAGATAAAAGCATCCCGAAACCTAACCCTAACAAAGCCATCATTAAAACATAAATAGGAAATATCAAAATTATTGGTTTCAAGTATAAATCATCTCCAGATATCATAAAATAACCGTAAAACCCAAAAAAGATAACTAATTGAATAACAAACTTTAAAAGGTTTGAAAATGTTACAGACATGGGCATTATAGCTCTGGGAAAGTAGACTTTACCAAAAATATTCTGGTTTTTAGTAAATGTATTTGAAGTACCAGTAAGACACTCTTTAAAGTAATTCCATAAAGTGATACCTGCTAGGTTAAACAAAAAAGGATTCACATCTCCTGTCTTTATTTGCCCTAAATTATTAAAAATAAGTGTAAAAATCACAGAAGTAAACAATGGTTGGATGATATACCATAGGGGACCTAAAATTGTTTGCTTGTACAAGGTGATTATATCACGTTTCACAAATAGAAACAATAAGTCTTTATATTCCCAAATTTCGATTAAATTTAGGCTAAACAAACTCTTTTTAGAAGAAATTGTGTAGAGCCAATCCTCAGATTTGTTTTTTTTTACCAAAATTATTGAGCTTAACTATTATCAGAGCCTCGAACTTTTAAAGTAGATTTCAACCTAGCAAAAAAACCTGAATCTTCCTGGGCATTTTCATGATAACCCTTAGCATAATTACCATAACCATAACCATAACCGTAGCCGTACCCATACCCCATACCATATTTAGCCTTTCTATTATAGGCATTATAAACAATACTTATATTTTTTATTTGCCCTGAATTGAACTTTTCATTTATAAAATTCAACATCCACCTTTTAGTATAATCTTGTCTCACTATATAGAGCGAAGCGTCTACGTAATCAAATAACTCCAAAGCATCGGCAACTAATCCCAGAGGTGGAGTATCTAAAATAACATATTCATATTGCTCTTTGAGTTCTTTTATCAAACTTTCAAGCCTCGAACCAATCAATAACTCCAAAGGATTTGGTGGAATAGGTCCAGACGTAATAACATCCAAGAAATCAATATTTGTTTTTTGCACAATCTCTCCTAATGATTTTTGACCTATTAGATAGTTAACTGCACCAACATCATTTTTTATATTAAAATCACCGAAAATCCTAGGTTTTCTTAAATCTAAACCCACTAACACCGTTTTCTTTTCACTAAGAGCAAAAACCGTTGCCAAATTCATGGAGCAGTATGTCTTTCCTTCACCACTTACAGTTGAGGTAACCAAAAGCGTCTTAGTACCTTTAATATCTTTAGTTTTATAAAAATATTGCAAATTGGAACGCATGGCACGAAAAGCTTCAGCAACTACAGATTTAGGCTTTTTGTGAACTATTAAATTATTTTCTAGTTTGCTTTTTGCAACAACGCCTAAAATTGGAATTGGCGATAACCGTTCAACGTCTATAGGACTATGCACCCTATTATCTACAATGGTGAGAATTAAAGCCAATAACATGGGGACAAGCAAGGCTACAAATAAGGCAAAAACATAACGAACATTTAGATTTCTACCAAGAAGTTGTGCGCCAGAATTTTTTGCGGAATCGATAATTAAAATATCTGAAACATTAGACGCTTTAATTATTTCTGCCTCTCCTCTTTTTGCTAAAAATACGTTGTAGGTTTGTTCACTTAATGAATACTGTCTCTCTATAGTAATTAACTGTTGCTGATCTTCTGGAAGTTTACTAAACTGAGTTTCAGCATTATTAAGTTTACCCTTAACAAGTTTAAGTTCTCTTTCCAGTACATCTGTTGCAGCCTTAATGTTCTCTTGCAATACATTTTTAAGCCCTTCAATTTGTCTGTTTAGGTCGTTAAACACAGTGGCATCACTTCTTACAGAGTACTGAAGTTTAGATTTTTGTACAGATAATTCATTTATTTTGGCAACATTATTTAATATGTTTACGTCTTTAATTCCAGCAATAGAAGGTGCTGGAATATCTGTAAACGAACTACTTGTTATTAGATAATTTTTAAGGTTAGCATAGTAATTAAGTTGTCTATCAATACTTTCTTTTTCAATATCTAAATTTGTGATTTTATCATTCAATAAGACACTTTCGTCATCTAAACTAAAAAACTTATTCTTCTTTCTGTAATTGTTCAGTGCCTCAGCATTATCTGATAGTTCGCTTTTCACTCTAGATATCTGCTCGTCAATAAACTTGATAGCTTTTGTAGCATAAAGGTTCTTTCTATACAACTGATCTTCAGTTAGAACAGCTACAGCCGTATTCAAATAATCTACAATCTTATCTGTGTTTTTATCTATAAGAGAAATATCAAGAATAGGTGAACCTTTAGGGTTAGAGACGCTTGTTCTACCATTATAACTAGCTACAACTCCATCAAAATTATTAAATTGAAAAAAGTAACTTTCGGTTTTACTAGGTTTGCTTCTTCCACTTAAATTCAATGTTCCTTTCAAGAAAGGTAATGTCAATTCTTCTCCAATTTTAAATTGCCTCTTAAAATTGCCAGGGCTTACATTTAACGAAGTAATTTCTTTATCAATATAATTTTGAGCACTTACTACATTACTGGTAAATTCTACTTCTAGCTCATAAATCTCTTTATCCAAAAAAGTTATCTTTATTGGAATTCCTATAAGTTGCGGATAATTATAATCATGATGAAATCTAAAAGGTGCAGATTTATATATATCCTGCTTAGTAAACCGCCCTTGTTTTAAATAACTTTTATAAAATTCTAAACGATCGACTACCTTTTCATGATGTGACCTGGATTTTAAGGTAACTATCATAGTCTGAAGTTTAGAGGTAACCCCACCCCAGTTAAATGTTAAACTAGCGTTGGATGTAAATAGGGGATTACTGTCGTCTTCAATTGAAATTTTTGTTCCTAATCGATAAGAGAACTCTTCCCTAATATTCTTTTGGTAAACATAAAAAATACCAACCATCAAAAGAATAACAAACAAGTACCAGTAACTTAATGCACGAAATAAAAACTTCTTTACATCGAAACTCGAGGCAGTAGGTTCTGAAACTTCAAACTCATCTACCATAGACTTTATAAGTTTTTAGTTAAGAAATACGTAGATACCAAAACGGAAAACAGGGATGCAATGGTTGTAAGATTCTGAAAAGCTGTTTGTCCTGCTCCAATGGCTTTTCGTTTTAGCGGCTTAACCAAAATCATATCATTTGGTTGAATAAAATAGTAGGGAGATGTCATTGCGGTAACATCTGTTAAATCGATATGATGTATTTTTTGTGCATCAGGATATTGCCTAACAATCATAACATCTGTGCGATCTCCAGTTTCTAAAATATCTCCTGCATTAGCAAGGGCCTCTATAATATTTACCCGATCTTGGTAAAGTGTATATACGCCTGTTCCACCAACTTCGCCGGTCACAGAATATCGAAGTCCCGCTAATTTTACAGTAACAAATATTTCAGCGGTTTCCTTAAAATATTGCTTCAGTAATTCCGATTTTACTTTAGTTTCTATTTCCTTGATTGTAAAACCTAAAACGTTTATTTCACCTAGAATAGGAAACTTAATATTACCATGTAAATCAACAGTAAAACCATTAAAATACAGACCTGCTTGCCCTTGCTGAGCAATATTATTATTTCCTCCTGTGTCTACCGGGTTAAAGATACTCACCAACTCCTCATCTAAAGCCTTTACATTAATACTTAGAATATCGTTTATTTGGACTCTGTAAGGTTTTGCCAACTCCTTAACCAGAATTGAATCTGAAATCACTGTTCCTTTATCTTGAAGATACACCACATCCTTGTTGGTAATACAGGAACTAAATAACAAACTTAACAGAATGATATAAAACCAAATATATTTTTTCATTCGGAGCTATTTGAATTAAAGCAAATATAACTTTTCATCATGAATAATAAAACTGATGCAGGATTTTATGGTTTTTTGTTCGTTATTTGCAAAAAAGGGCATCTTGAATTACTTAACAGTTGAAAACTTATCGAAATCTTACGGAGAGGTAGTACTTTTTGAAAACCTTTCTTTTAGTGTGCACAAAGACCAAAAAATTGCTTTTGTTGCAAAAAATGGTACTGGAAAAACCTCTATTTTAAAGATACTTTCTGGTGAAGATGAAGCCGATTCTGGAAATGTTATTTACAGAAAAGACATTAAGGTAGCTTTCTTATCACAAGACCCAAAATTCGACAATAATCTTACAATTGAGGAAACTATTTTTGCTAGTGACAACCCTATCCTTAAGATTATTCACAACTATGAACGGTCACTTTTAAATCCGGATGATACAGAAGCTTATCAAAAAGCGTTTGATGACATGGAGCACCATAACGCTTGGGATTTTGAAACACAGTACAAACAGATTCTATTTAAGCTGAAACTAGAAAATATAAATCAAAAAGTAGGCTTGCTTTCTGGCGGACAAAAAAAGCGCCTTTCATTGGCCAATGTCCTCATAAACAAACCTGACCTGCTCATTCTTGATGAGCCTACCAACCATTTGGACCTAGAGATGATTGAATGGCTCGAAGCTTTTTTTGCTAAAGAGAATATCACACTTTTTATGGTAACTCACGACCGTTACTTTCTGGAACGGGTTTGTAATGAAATTATTGAATTAGATAAAGGCCTCCTTTATGGATACAAAGGTAACTATTTATACTACCTAGAGAAAAGAGATGCCAGAAAGGAACGCGAAGCAGTAGAGGCAGGTAAGACTAAACAACTATTTAAAAAAGAACTAGAATGGATGCGGAGACAGCCTAAAGCCAGAACTACAAAATCTAAATCTAGAATAGATGATTTCTTTGAAATAAAACACAAGGCTCACCAACGTAGAAAGGAATATCAAGTCCAACTTGAAATTAACATGGAGCGTTTAGGAAGTAAAATTATTGAATTCCATAATGTTTCTAAATCCTACCAAGACAAGGTTATTCTAAAAGGATTTGACTATACCTTTAAAAAAGGTGAACGTGTTGGGATTATTGGGAAAAACGGTACTGGAAAAACCACATTTTTAAATATCCTTACCCAAACAGACCAGCCAGATGCTGGTAAAGTGGTAAAAGGTGAAACGGTAAAGTTTGGATACTATACCCAAAACGGCATAACAATCAAACCAGAACAAAAGGTAATTGATGTTATTCGTGAATTTGGTGATTACATTCCTTTAAAGAAGGGACGACAAATTAGTGCCCAACAACTATTAGAGCGCTTTTTATTCAGTCGTAAAAAACAATATGACTTTGTTGAAAAATTGAGTGGCGGTGAACGTAAAAGACTTTATTTATGTACGGTTTTAATCCAAAATCCCAACTTTTTAATTCTTGATGAGCCAACAAATGATCTTGATATTGTTACACTTAACGTCTTAGAGAGTTTCTTACTTGATTTCCCGGGATGTATCATAGTAGTTTCTCACGACCGCTACTTTATGGATAAAGTTGTAGACCACTTATTTGTTTTTAAAGGCGAAGGCGTAATAGAAGATTTCCCCGGAAACTATACTGATTATAGAGTTTATGAAGACAGCCAACCTGTAATATCAAAATCTACCGAAGAAAAAAAAGACAAGGATTCATGGAAACAAAATGAAGCCTCTAAATTGTCTTTCAATGAAGAAAAAGAACTCAGAAATATTGAGAGTAAACTGAAATCTTTAGCCTACGACAAAAAGCAATTAGAGGATAAATTCTTAAACCCCGATTTAAGACAAGAAGAGATAAATAAATTATCAGAAGAGTTACAGGAGATTATTGAAACCATAGAAACTAAAGAAGAACGTTGGTTTGAACTTTCGGAAAAGTTAGAGAATTAACCCCATGTGGTATCTAATTATTCAATACTTTAAGTTCTTATTAAAATCCACCAACCAACACGGTGTTCACTCCCCTTTTATTTACGATTTGATTACCAAGTGTTTTTATGAAAAAACAGATTATCCTGAATATAAAGACATTCAAAACTACAAGAGTACTCTAAAAAATAATGACGCCATAATATCTGTTGAGGACCTAGGTCCTGGCTCGCGAAAAACCAAAACCCATCAAAGAAAAGTTTCCCAAATTGCTAAAATATCAGGCACTAACCTTAGTAGGAGTAAATTGCTTTTTAGATTATCTAAATACTTTAAACCCAATCAAGTTTTAGAACTAGGCACTTCATTGGGAATAGCTACTCATGCGGTTCACCTTGGAACTCCAAATTGTAACATCTTAAGTATCGAAGGGTGCCCTAATATTTCTAAATTCACTTGTAATCGATTAAAACCTCTCAAAAATATTACAATTGAAAATGCTAATTTTTCCGAAGTTCTTCCTAACCTGTCAAAACATACTTTCGATTTGATTTTCTTTGATGGCAATCATCAAAAAGAAGCTACTTTAAATTATTTTGAAACTCTCTTACCTACAGCGCACAATAACTCCGTATTCATTTTTGATGATATATATTGGTCTAAAGGCATGACAGAGGCCTGGGAGACCATAAAAAAACATCCAAAAGTTTCGGTTACCATTGATACTTTTAATTGGGGGTTTGTTTTTTTTAGAAACGAGCAGGCGAAAGAAGATTTTGTTATAAGACTTTAGCTATCTTTAAACAAAGTTATATCTATGCTGCTTTACCTAGCGATTATATTTTTATTATTTGGATTAGTCAATCACAATTTTAGAAAAAATCAGAATAAACTGAGAAATAGAAGCACAAGAAATTTCCGTGAAAACTTTCAAAAGAAAAAAGAGACCAAAAATAAGGAATCGTTGTGATTTTGCTGGTTAAAGCCTTAACTTGCATAGTATGAAAGTATATACTAAAACCGGAGATAAAGGAACTACCGCTTTATTTGGGGGTACAAGAGTTCCAAAATACCATTTAAGGATTGATAGTTATGGTACAATAGATGAACTTAACTCTCATATTGGACTCATTCGAGACCAGAATATAAATCAACACCATAAAAATATTTTAATTGAAGTTCAACACAAACTATTTGTTGTTGGTGCTATTCTGGCAACCGATCCAGAAAAAGCTGTTTTAAAAAATGGCAAGGAAAGACTAAACATTAATAAAATAGACAGCGGAGATATCGAACTTCTAGAGCAGGAAATGGATGCTTTAAATGAGTCGCTCCCCCAAATGACACACTTTGTTTTGCCCGGAGGTCACCAAACGGTGTCATTCTGTCACATAGCACGTTGTGTTTGCCGAAGAGCAGAGCGTCTATCTACTGCACTCAACGATTCAGACCCTTTAGACGCTAATGTCCTAAAATACATTAACCGCCTTTCTGACTACCTTTTTGTATTGGCACGAAAGTTGACACATGAACTGGGAGCAGAAGAGGTAAAATGGATTCCTGAAAAGAACTCTTAACCTTTACGCCCAAGAATATCAATATTGCAAAAGTTTTTAAAAGTTTGTAACCCAAAAGAAAAACGCTCTTTTATTTTATGATTAAATAATTCAAATTTTTCTTGCACGTTTAAACTAAAAAATTATTTTTGCAGAAAATTAAACCTATAAGAAATGTATTGGACTTTAGAACTAGCATCTTATCTAAGTGATGCCCCATGGCCAGCTACTAAAGACGAGTTAATTGACTATGCTATTAGAACTGGTGCTCCATTAGAAGTGGTGGAGAATTTGCAGTCAATCGAAGACGAAGGAGATTCTTATGATTCCATTGAAGAGATCTGGTCTGATTATCCAACAGATGAAGACTATCTGTGGAATGAAGACGAATATTAAGCTATAAGATAAACCATAAAAAAAGTCTCTAACCGAGGCTTTTTTTTTATCCTTATTTAGGCTTAAAACCTAACAAGATGTATCTTTGAGTATTTACAAAAGATACAAGAACACATTAAAATTACACTAGGAAAAACCTAGATAAAATATACTACACGCTATGAGTTTTTTAAATTCAGTCTTAAAAGTATTTGTTGGAGACAAATCTAAACAAGACGTAAAAGCCATCATGCCAATCGTAGACAAAGTAAAGTCTTTCGAGTCTGCCTTAGAAGGGTTATCGCATGATGAATTAAGATATAAAACAGTTGAGTTCAAGGCTAAAATCGCCGAAGCCTGTAAGGATTTAAACGATCGTATAACTCAACTTACAGAGGAAGCTGAAAACACCGAGGATATTGATAAAAGAGAAGATATTTATCAAGATATCGATAAACTACATGACGATGTTTACGACATTACAGAAGGTGTTTTAAACGACATATTGCCAGAAGCGTTTGCTGTAGTTAAAGAAACGGCTAAACGCTTTGTTAACAACACTTCAATTACAGTTAAAGCTACTACTTTCGACAGAGAAATTTCTGGCAGCAAAGAATATATAACTCTTGAAGGAGACGATGCTACTTGGGCTAACTCTTGGGATGCAGCCGGTAAACCTATTACCTGGGATATGATCCACTACGATGTTCAGCTTATCGGTGGTATTGCCATGCACCAAGGTAAAATTGCCGAAATGCAAACCGGTGAAGGTAAAACGCTTGTTGCGACATTACCTGTTTACTTAAATGCCCTGGCTGGAAAAGGGGTGCACTTAGTAACGGTTAACGACTACTTAGCAAAACGTGATAGCGCATGGATGGCGCCGATTTTTGAATTCCACGGATTGAGTGTTGATTGTATCGACTACCACCAACCTAACTCAGACTCCCGTAAGAAAGCCTATAACGCCGATATCACTTATGGAACTAACAACGAATTTGGTTTTGACTACCTACGTGATAATATGGCACATTCGCCAGACGACTTGGTACAGCGTCCGCACCACTACGCCATTGTGGATGAGGTAGATTCGGTTTTAGTTGATGATGCCCGTACACCATTGATTATTTCTGGACCAATTCCTAAAGGTGATCACCATGAATTCAACGAGTTAAAGCCTAAGGTTGATGATATTGTTAGTGTGCAACGCAAATACCTAACAGGAGTTTTAGCCGAAGCAAAAAAACTTATCAAAGAAGGCGATACTAAAGAAGGTGGTTTCCAGTTATTACGCGTGTATCGTGGTATTCCTAAGAATAAAGCACTTATTAAATTCTTGAGTGAAGAAGGTATAAAAATGCTTCTTCAAAAAACCGAGAATTTTTACATGCAAGATAACAACCGTGAAATGCCAAAGGTTGATGCTGAGCTTTATTATGTAATCGACGAAAAAAACAATCAGGTTGAATTAACCGATAAAGGTGTAGAATACATTTCTGGAAAAGACAACCCTAACTTTTTTGTAATGCCTGAAATAGGTATGGAAATTGCAAAAATTGAAAGTCAAGGGTTATCGGCAGAAGAAGAAGCCAACCTTAAAGAAGATCTATACAAAGAGTTTGGCGTAAAATCTGAACGTATACACACCCTCAACCAGTTGTTAAAAGCATACGCCTTGTTCGAAAAAGACACACAATATGTGGTCATGGACAATAAGGTAATGATCGTAGATGAGCAAACGGGACGTATCATGGATGGTCGTCGTTACAGCGACGGTTTACACCAGGCCATCGAAGCCAAAGAAAATGTAAAGATTGAAGATGCTACCCAAACTTTTGCCACGGTAACCTTACAGAACTACTTTAGAATGTACCGTAAGCTATCTGGTATGACTGGTACTGCGGTTACCGAAGCTGGTGAGTTCTGGGAAATCTATAAATTAGATGTTGTTGAAATCCCAACAAACAAACCTATTGCACGCGATGACCGTGAGGATTTAGTCTATAAAACCAAACGTGAAAAATACAATGCTGTAATCGATGAAGTAACTGAATTATCTAAAGCCGGACGCCCCGTTTTGATTGGTACAACTTCGGTTGAAATTTCAGAGTTATTGGGAAAAATGCTAAGCATTAGAAAAATTCCTCATAACGTATTGAATGCAAAACAGCATAAAAAAGAAGCTGAAATCGTTGACCAAGCTGGTAGAAGCGGACAGGTTACCATTGCAACCAACATGGCGGGTCGTGGTACCGATATCAAACTATCTGATGAAGTAAAAGCCGCTGGTGGTTTAGCCATTGTAGGTACAGAACGTCATGACTCGCGCCGTGTAGACCGTCAGTTACGAGGTCGTGCTGGTCGTCAAGGAGATGTTGGTAGTTCTCAGTTCTACGTGTCTTTAGAAGATAACCTTATGCGTTTATTTGGTAGTGAGCGTATCGCTAAAATGATGGACCGCATGGGATTAAAGGAAGGTGAAGTCATTCAGCATTCCATGATTTCAAAATCTATTGAACGTGCCCAAAAGAAAGTTGAGGAAAACAACTTTGGGGTGCGTAAGCGTTTATTGGAGTATGACGATGTTATGAACGCCCAACGTGAGGTGGTTTACAAACGTAGAAAACACGCCTTACATGGAGAACGCCTTAGAGTGGATTTAGCAAATATGATTTTCGACACTTCGGAAGGTATTGCGCAAACCAATAAAGGCGCAAACGATTATAAAAATTTCGAGTTTGAATTGATTCGTTATTTCTCAATGAGTTCGCCAATTACTGAAGAAGAATTTGGTAAACTCTCAGAACAGGAAATCACTTCTATCATTTATAAAGCAGCCTTTGAGCATTACCGTGAAAAAATGGAGCGAAATGCCGACTTGGCCTTCCCGGTGATTAAAAATGTTTATGAAAATCAGCGTGATAAATACAAGCGTATTGTGGTACCGTTTACAGATGGTGTAAAGAGCTTGAATGTGGTTACCGACCTAGAAAAGGCCTACGAAACCAATGGTAAACAATTAATTACCGATTTTGAAAAGAACATTGCTTTAGCCATTATCGACGATGCTTGGAAAACCCATTTGCGAAAAATGGATGAGCTGAAACAATCGGTACAGCTGGCCGTACACGAACAAAAAGACCCTTTATTGATTTATAAGTTCGAAGCCTTTGAATTATTCAAGGCCATGATTGACCAAGTAAACAAGGATGTTATTTCATTCTTATTTAAAGGAGAATTACCACAAGAAACTCAGAATAACATTCAAGAAGCTAGAGCTAGGAAACAAGAAAAGGTACAAACCACCAAGGAAGAAATTCCTAATCTTGATGAACGTGCTGCCGAAAGTAGAGCTGCTGGAAACACCCAACGTCAACAACAAATTGTGGAAACCATTGTTCGTGATAAACCAAAGATTGGACGTAACGACCGTGTTACTATTAAACATGTTATGAACGGTGAAAACAAAACCCTTAAATATAAACAAGCAGAACCTCTAATTGCAAAAGGCGATTGGGTTTTGGTTGAGGATTAATGTCATGCAGAACTTAGTGAAGCATCTTTAATTTTAAGATTCTTCGTTTCACCCTGAATGACAAAAAAACTCCCGATAGAAATCTATCGGGAGTTTTTGTTTTGACAGCTATTGACTTTGTAAAAATTTTCGGCTACCTTCGTTTAACAATCGATAAACTTCATTAAAACGGAAGTCTATCTAAACGTTGTAAATAATTGTGAAACAAACATTCGTTATATTCTTAAACTTAGTAATTCTGATTTTTGTTGGATGTAAACCTGCCAATATCTCGGATTTAAATAAGCGGATAAATATTGCGAATAAAGTGAGCGTAGAAAATTCGCCATTTGACTCTGCTAAATCAATGGAAACTGAATTGAAAAGACAACTTGATTTTAGAGACAAATACACCAAAAAACTCGTAGAATTAAGAAATGAATATCCTAATCAGCCAATAATATTAACTGAAAGCTATATGTTTATTTGTATGGGTTGCGTAGCGGATTTTGTATCCATATTTACAGACGGAATACTATATGAATATACGTTGGATTCTGGGAATAAGGAATATGTTGAAAAATCAAAAAGTATAACCGTAGAAGATTTAGTTTTTGAAGGAGGTGCACAAGATGACATTAAGGAAATTTATGATGCTATAATTGCGAATGAAAATTGGAATGAGAATCCGAAAAAATACGGCGATGAAAACTGTTTTGATGGAAGTCAAACATTTTACACAGTTTACGATAGGTCGAGTAACTTTAAAAGTATGTATTTAAGATGTTGGACGCCAGCAGATTTCAGAACGAAAAACTGAGCGGAAACAACTATTTACAACAAAGTATAAAAATAATAGGGCAATGAGTACTAAACCCAATGGTAATAGCATATTTGCAAGGTCGCCAAATTTTTAAATTTGGCTTATTGAAAGAAAAGTAATAAGAAAAATTAAAAAAATTCGGCTTGTGTTCAACCGAATGGTTCGTGCGTTTTTTCCGCCCTACTATTTTTATACACGACCGTTAAACGAACTCAATCAAAAAAGTTTCAAAATTAGATTAGGATCAGGGCTATTTCTTGAATAAAAATCAAGATCCTTTCTAGCACAAACCCCAGGATAATCACCCGTATTGCCTTGCAAATCTTTGATAACTTGAAAATGTAAATGCGGTGGATAATTGCCATTTACAGTATCATCTCCTAAAGTTGCAATCTGTTCTCCTTGTTTAAAAACTTGTCCAATCATTAAACCTTGGATTGATTCTAAACTTAAATGGCCGTAAAGTGTATAAAAGGTTACATTAGCAACACTATGCTCAAGTAGTATTGTTGGGCCATAATCTCCAAAATTGGTGTTATTTTTAAAGCTATGTACCTTGCCCTCTAAAGGCGTGTAAATGGGAGTTTCTGTTTCACTCCATAAATCAATTCCCAAATGAATATTGCGTTCTTCTTGAGCTTGTTTATTAAAATGTTGGCTTCGCTTATAAATATTCCTAACCTCTAAATACCCGCCATAAGCCACAGTAGCATTATGAGATTTGATATAATTGTTTACAAAATCGCCTAATTTTTCAGTTGAAGAAACATCTACCTTATTCAAAGCGTTATTAGTTTCAGATAAATCTATGGGGATGTATTTGGAATTTGGAATGGGTGTATCCAATACACGAATCGGCTCCGAACTCAGAGTTTTCAAGACGTTTAAAAAATCTATGGAATGCATCAATTCAAAAATAAGAAAATGAATGATATGCAACCTTTAGATTGTATTTAGAAAATAACATGCTAAGCTACAACGTCACCATACAAATCAAAATCTTCGGCTTCAGTGATTTTAACAGTAGTAAACTCACCTGTTTTCAAATAAGTAGAAGAGGCATCAATTAAGACTTCATTATCAACATCTGGAGAATCAAATTCAGTTCTACCCACAAAGTAATTCCCTTCTTTCCTATCGATCACCACTTTAAAAGTCTGACCAATTTTCTCTTGATTCAATTCCCATGAAATCTGGGATTGAATCTCCATGATTTCATTGGCGCGATCCATTTTTATATCTTCGGGAACATCATCTTCTAAAGCATAAGCTCCTGTATTTTCTTCATGAGAATAGGTAAAACACCCTAAACGTTCAAAACGCATCGCCTTAATCCAATCTTTCAGCAATTGAAAATCGGCTTCAGTCTCACCAGGATATCCCACAATTAAAGTGGTTCTTATGGTCATTTCGGGCACTAGAGTTCTAAAGTCCTTAATTAACTTGGTCGTTTTTTCTTTGGTCGTCCCTCTTTTCATACTCTTTAAAATGGAGTCTGAAATATGCTGCAACGGAATATCTAAATAGTTACAGATTTTAGGTTCGCGCTTCATAACCTCTAATACATCCATGGGGAAACCCGTTGGAAAAGCATAATGCAAACGAATCCACTCAATACCATCTACTTTAACTAAGGCTTCCAACAACTCTGCTAAATTTCTTTTCTTATATAAATCCAGTCCGTAGTAGGTTAAATCCTGTGCAATGAGAATAAGCTCTTTCACGCCATTAGCAGCTAACTTTTCAGCTTCTATAACCAAATCTTCGATAGGCGTACTTTTGTGTTTCCCTCGCATAAGTGGAATGGCACAAAAGCTACATGGTCTATCACAACCTTCGGCAATTTTTAGGTACGCATAGTTTTTGGGTGTGGTTGTTAATCGCTCTCCTATAAGCTCATGTCTGTAATCGGCACCCAATACTTTTAATAACCCTGGAAGTTCGGTAGTTCCAAAATACTGATCTACATTTGGAATTTCCTTTTGCAAATCTGGCTTGTAACGCTCACTTAAACAACCTGTTACAAAAACTTTATCAACCTCGCCTTCCTCCTTTTTCTGCACATACTCTAAAATAGTATTCACACTTTCCTCTTTGGCGTTGTTAATAAATCCGCAAGTATTGATGACCACAACATTACCTTCCTCTTCATGAACAACGTCTTTACCACTGGCCTTTAATTGCCCCATTAACACCTCGCTATCGTAAACATTTTTACTACAGCCAAGGGTAACCACATTAATCTTATTTTTCTTTAGAGTTTTCGTTCTCATACCTTTCGTAAATGTGAGCGCAAAGATACGGAATGGTTTATGATATATTATTGTATATTTTAAACTTAAACCCTGAAGAGTTTTGAGGGTATAAATCATAAACGTGCTATCATGAAAAAAACAGTCTTTTCTTTCTTTTTCACTTGCTTGGGGATTCTTATTTCCTTTTCACAAAACACCAATAAAGATATCCTGTATTTCCCTCCTTTAAACAATAACGAATGGGAAACGATTACTATGGAGGAAACCCATTGGAAAACTTCTGAGGTTGAGCCCCTACTGAATTATATTGAAAGCAAAGGCACAAAGGCATTTATCATATTGAAGGATGGAAAAATTGCTTTGGAATGGTATGGTAACGGCGCCGATTCTAACTCAGTACTTCCCTGGTATTCGGCAGCCAAAACACTAGCCGCATTTACTATTGGTATCGCTCAAAACGAAGGCTATTTAAGCATTGAAGACCCTTCAAACAATTACCTTAGAAAAGGTTGGTCTAGTTTAACCGAAAGTCAAGAAAGTAAAATTACTGTGAAACATCATCTTAGCATGACAACCGGTTTAGACTACACTGTAATGAATAAGAATTGTACTCTGCCAAGGTGCCTAACCTACAAAAATGCTCCTGGGAGTTTTTGGTATTATCATAATGCTGGATACACAAAAACCCATAACATAGTAGCGGGAGCCGTAAAACAAAGCTTTGAGTCTTATTTCAATGAAAAGTTACGAGATAAAATAGGGATGCAGGGCGAATGGAAACGCCTTGGATATGCCAAACCTTTTTACAGTAATGCTCGAAGTATGGCAAGGTTTGGACTTCTTAACCTAAATAAAGGCATTTGGAATAACACTCCAATTTTAAAAGACCCTGAATATTTTAGCGCCATGGTCAACACCTCCCAAAATCAGAATGAAAGCTATGGTTATTTATGGTGGCTAAACGGAAAAGAAAGTTACAGATTACCCGGGTTAACAAAGAAATTTGATAGTAAACTAATCCCTAATGCACCAGATGACCTTATTGCAGGATTAGGTAAGAACGACCAAAAATTATACGTTGTACCGAGTAAAAATATAGTCGTCGTTAGGATGGGTGATAAAGCCAAGAAAACTAGGTTTGGACCAAGTAATTTTGATAATGAGTTGTGGGAGAAGCTAAATAAACTTATTGATTAATGTCAGTTAACCTATTGTCAAAAAAAAATTAATCAACAAAATGCACGTGGATTCATGCTTTCGCAGGAATGATAGATTATTTAAAGAAAGAATCTACAAACTCGTATTTATTGAACACCTGCAAATCTTCAATGCCTTCACCTACTCCAATGTACTTAACCGGGATTTGAAATTGATCGGAAATTCCAATTACCACACCACCTTTGGCTGTACCATCCAGTTTGGTTACAGCTAATGACGTTACTTCTGTAGCCGCTGTAAATTGTTTAGCTTGTTCGAAGGCATTCTGTCCAGTAGAACCATCTAGTACTAAAAGCACATCGTTGGGAGTATCTGCCACCACCTTTTGCATTACACGCTTTACTTTGGTAAGCTCGTTCATTAGGTTCACTTTATTATGTAATCTTCCTGCAGTATCTATAATAACAACATCGGCGTCTTGGGTAACGGCACTTTGTAAGGTATCAAACGCCACAGAAGCAGGGTCACTACCCATATTTTGCTTTACAATAGGAACATCAACCCTATCTGCCCAAACTTGTAATTGATCAATAGCCGCCGCTCTAAATGTATCTCCCGCACCTAAAACAACTTTTAGACCTTGTTTTTTAAACTGATAAGCTAGTTTACCTATGGTAGTAGTTTTTCCAACGCCATTAACACCAACCACCATGATTACGTAGGGCTTTTTATCACTGGGAACAACAAATTCGGTTTCCTCGCCTACATTGGTCTCACTCAATAAACCAGCTATCTCCTCTCGTAAAATTTGATTCAGCTCATCGGTTCCCAGATATTTATCCTTAGAAACACGTTCTTCAATACGCTCAATAATCTTAAGAGTAGTATTTACACCAACATCACTGGTTACTAATACCTCTTCTAAATTATCTAAAACCTCATCGTCTACTTTAGATTTTCCGGCTACCGCCTTACTTAATTTACCAAAAAAACTAGATTTAGATTTCTCCAAACCTTTATCTAGTGTCTCCTTTTTTTCTGAAGAGAATATTTTCTTAAAAAAACTCATTCTTTTGAATGTTTATTTGTTGATGTGTTTGTTCGTTTAACTTTCCTGTTATAATCTGAACTAACACAAATACCTGACCACAAAATTTTACTGCTATTTTGGCAGAAAAACGCTCAAATATAAACATAAAAAAACTGCTTTCTAAAAAAGAAAGCAGTTTCTAATATTATAAGAAAAGCTTGTGTTTACTTTTTGTTTAAAAAGTCATTTACTTGGTCTGGAGCCATAATAGACTCAACAAACATATAAGCTCCTGTTTTAGGTGACTTAACCATTTTTATGGCTTTAGTTAACCTTTTTGATCCTGTTTGTAACGATGCTACTGCTTTCTTTGCCATGACTTATTATTTTATCTCTTTATGAACTGTCATACGCTTAAGGATAGGATTGAATTTTTTAATTTCCATTCTATCTGGCGTATTTTTCTTATTCTTTGTTGTAATGTATCTTGAAGTTCCTGGTTGACCAGAAGCTTTATGCTCTGTACATTCTAAAATTACCTGGATTCTGTTACCTTTCTTTGCCATTTCTTAATTTCTTTTAAATGCAGCTATTATTTTAAAAATCCTTTAGCTCTAGCTTCTTTGATTGCTGCAGAAATCCCTATTTTGTTGATAGTCTTTAATGCAGATGTAGAAACTTTTAAAGTTACCCATTTATCTTCCTCTGGAATGTAGAAACGTTTCTTAACTAAGTTAGCATTGAATCTACGCTTAGTTCTATTTAATGCGTGAGACACGTTGTTTCCAACCATTGCCTTCTTCCCTGTAAGTTCACAAACTCTTGACATTATATATAACTTTAAATTTTTGTTGCTTAAAATCGAGGTGCAAATATACAAATTCTTTAGATTATGACAATCTAAATTTTATCTATTTTTAAAAATTTCTTTTAGGAGCATTTCAAGGGCCTTATTTACCCCTCTGTTAATTACTTTTATGCGGTGATTTCCAAGACTGAATTTTTCTGAATACACCCCATGTTTGGTAGCAATGGCGATAAAAACGGTGCCTATTTCTTCGTCAGATTCTCCTTTGGTTGGACCTGCATTACCTGTAGTAGCGACCGCAAAATCTGAGTTGAATAATCTTAGGGCATTACAAGCCATCGCTTCTGCTACTTGATGACTGACCACCGAATGCGTTTTGATAATGTCTGGAGAAACTCCTAACACGTTAATTTTAGATTCCGTAGAATAGGTTACCACGCCACCGTTAAAGTAAGCCGATGCACCTGAATGTTTTGTGAACTGTTCGGCCAAATTTCCTCCAGTACAGCTCTCAGCTATAGCTAAAGTCATTCCTAGTTTGGTTAGCCTTTTTGCTATGATAATTTCGGCCGACCCTTCTTCGTCTTCAAAACCGAAGAACTCATTTTTTATTAGTGGTAATACTTTATCTATTTCGGCATCTACCCTTTTTTTAAGTTCTGCTTCGTGAAAACCTTTTGTAGAAAGACGCAATCGCATTTTACCTAGATTGGGCAAGTAAGCTAACCTCATATCACTGGGCAGTGCATCCTCCCAAGATTCAATTCTTTGGGCTAAAGCACTCTCACCTAAACCATAAACCAACATGGTTTTATGGATTATATAAGGACAATTATATTTTTCTTTAAGCTTAGGAAGCACCTCATTTTTCATCAAAGACTCCATTTCATAAGGAACACCAGGAAGAGAGATAAACGTTTTATCTTCTTTATCAAACCACATGCCTGGAGCAGTGCCCATTTTATTCATAAGCGGTATTGACTTAGAGGGCACCAACGATTGGTCTTTATTTACTTGAAGTATTTTATCACTTATATGCCTTTTCCATAACCGTTCAATATTCTCTAGAACAACAGTATCTCTAACCAATGTATCATTGAAATACTCAGCAATGGTCTTCTTTGTAATGTCATCTTTTGTTGGTCCTAGTCCACCGGTAAGAATTATGATATCGGCTCGCTCTTCGGCTTCGTATAAGGTTTTGAGAATGTGCTCACGGTCATCTTGAATTGATGTGACCTGATAAATGGAAACCCCTATCTTATTAAGTTGCTTGGCAATAAAGGCGGAGTTCGTGTCTATTACCTGACCGATAAGAAGTTCATCGCCTATGGTAATAATCTCTGCCTGCATAACTATTACAAATTAAAGTCGGTTTTAATTTCTTCTAAAGCATTCTCTACTGCTGTAGCAACAGTTTCTAATTGTTTAGATATATCTTCACCTTCTTTGGTGAATTTACCCCAATCCTGCACCTCGATAAGTGTATCTAAAACCCCTAGCTCGAACAAATCTACTGTAGGTTTCATTTTATGAGCTGCTTGATAAGTCTCGCTATAATCTAATGCCGCAACAGCATTTTTTAGGCGCTCTAAGTCTGGCCCCATTTCTTCTATAAATGCCTCTGCTAGAGTTGCAATAAAATCCTCGTCGTTATCTGCTAACTCTTTTACTCTGAATAATTTGTAATGTTGTTCCATTATTTAACTATTATTGAAAACATCTCTTTGTTTTCTATAAATCCTTTCAATTTATCGTTAGCAATTATACTGCCAACACCAGCAGGAGTGCCCGTAAATATAATATCTCCAATCTTTAATGTGAAATATTTTGAAACATATTCTATAATTTCATCAATTTTCCATAACATGTGGCTCGTATTTCCTTTTTGAACAATATTATCGTTCTTTTTTAAGGAAAATTCAATGGCATTAATGTCCTCCACTTCAGTTTTTGGTATCCATTTACCTACTACGGCCGAACCATCAAAAGCCTTTGCTTTTTCCCAAGGCAGTCCTTTTGCTTTTAGTTTCTTTTGTAAATCTCTTGCTGTAAAATCTATTCCTAAACCAATTTCACTATAATATTTATGAGCGAATTTTTTATCGATATACTTCCCTATTCTATTGATTTTCACCAACACCTCAACTTCATAATGTATGTCTTCCGAAAAATCCGGAATAAAAAAAGGTTGTTTTTTTAGTAATATGGCCGAATCTGGTTTTTGGAAAACAACCGGTTCTTCGGGCCTTTCATTTTCCAATTCTTCAATGTGTTCGGTATAATTTCTACCTATGCAGATTAATTTCATGAAGCCTCCCCTAGCCCCTCCAATGGAGGGGAACTCTTAGTTTAATAGTTATACAATTTTCGTATTCATTTACTCTCGCAAAGTCGCCAAACCACAAAGTTCAGACTTAATTTTTATTTTTTATACCTGCTTCCTGCCCGAATTGCAAGCGGGCGCAGGAATGACAGGCTAAAACAATTTATTGTTAAGCCCTCTTAATTTAATATTGGTCAAGACCTTTTTGGTGTATAGCGGGAAATCTGCATTGAGTAACCAACCGAAATAACCCGGTTCCTTTTCTAAGATTTCTGTTACCAATTTACCTTTGTGCTTTCCAAATGAAAAACACTCCTCTCCATTTTTATTATAGGCTATAAAACCAGCAAAGTCTGCAAACTTTTTCCTTGAACTAAATTCGGCTAAAAACTTAGTGTTATTTTCTAATTCATCGTACTTTTCTAATTGTGCTTTTAAAACCTCATAAGTAGCATTGGTATCTGCTTCAGCACTATGGGCATCATCCAAATTTTTATCACAATAAAATTTATAGGCTGCACTTAGGGTACGCTGTTCCATTTTGTGAAATATGGTCTGAACATCGACTGCCTGACGATTTTTCATATCGAAATCGACCTCAGCTCGCAACATCTCTTCAGCTAATAACGGAATATCGAAACGGTTGGAATTGAATCCTCCTAAATCTGAATCCTTAATCATATTATGAACCTCTTTGGCCAGCTCTTTAAATGTTGGTTTATCTGCCACATCTTCATCATAAATTCCATGAATGGCACTGGACTCTTTCGGAATGGGCATTTCCGGATTCACGCGCCATGTTTTTCGTTCTTCCTTACCGTTAGGAAACACTTTTAAAACAGATATTTCAACTATTCTATCGCTGGTAATATTAATTCCAGTCGTTTCTAAATCGAAAAAACAGATGGGTTTATTGAGGTTGAGTTGCATTTAATTTTAGCGCTTTTAATTTATTATCGAATTCTTGTTTATAAATATCCCATCTTTTTTTTAAAAAAAGATTATCATAAGGCAACTTTGTTTCTGAAGATTCTAAATAATAATCTCCGTTTGGATGAAGAATTATCATTTTAAGCCCATCCGATATTTTATTAAACATCCTTTTAATTTGACCATCGTAGTCTTGATACCAAAATAAATCTTCTATCTGCTCAGGATGTCCATTATTTTTAAAATAAACGTTTAAATAAAGTATTTTTCTCTTCCATCGCTTGTAATAAAAGAACGCTCTTTTGCTTGAATCCAAAAAATCATCGTAAGTGATTTCAAATTCTTTAGTTGAATCATGACTACTAATGAATAAATTTTTAATCGGGTATTCCGATTTCGCTCTTAACGTATCCATATAATTGACAACGAACGTTTTGTTGGTATCAACCTTATATTTTTCTTTAAAAAAACTGTATAACTGATTCTTTTCTTGAGGGGTCAGTTTTCCAAAACAATATTTTGGTCTTAATTTGAAAATGGAGATTGAATCTGTATGATAATGATGGCTTGTGAATAAATCAGAATTAGCGCTTTTATGAAAAATTTCTTTTTCTAAGAGATTATTTTGCTCGTCTATGTAAATGGTTTTATTCTGAGAAAAACAAATAAAACAATTGCAGAAAAATAAAACCAAAAATGTAAGTCTGAACCTAAACATGGTGTGGAGTAAAGTTAAACTGTTTTAACAAAAAAACACTGAGGTTTTTAATTCGGTTTTATATCTCTCTATTCACATCCCAGGCCTCTAAATAATCTTTTACAGCTTTTACAAACATGCCGCCTAAAGCACCATTTACAACACGGTGGTCGTAGGAATGCGATAAAAACATCTTGTAACGAATACCTATAAAATCACCTTCTGAAGTTTCTATTACTGCGGGCACTTTTCTAATGGCTCCCAATGCTAAAATACCGACTTGGGGTTGATTGATAATGGGCGTTCCCATGATGCTTCCAAAAGACCCAACATTGGTTACCGTATATGTGCCATCTTGAATATCATCTGGTTTTAATTGATTATTTCTGGCTCTATTGGCTAAATCATTAACCTTGGTAGCCATACCAACTAAGTTAAGCTGGTCTGCATTCTTTATAACAGGGACTATTAAGTTTCCATCTGCTAAAGCTGTTGCCATACCAAGATTGATATTTTTCTTCTTGATAATAGAATCGCCCTGAACTGAAATGTTAAGCAATGGGTAATCACGGAGTGCCTTAGCAACAACTTCCATAAAAATTGGCGTAAAGGTAAGTTTCTCACCCTCTCGCTTTTGGAAATCATCTTTCACTTTATTTCGCCAGTTCCAAACTTTAGTTACGTCGGCCTCGATAAAACTTTGAACATGCGCAGAGGTTTTTAGTGACTCTGTCATGTGAGAAGCTACTAATTTACCCATGCGGGTCATCTCAATAATTTCGTCTTCCCCACTTGATAATACGGGTGCAACAACTTCCTTTTTAGCTGGTGTTTCAACTTTAGTTTCAGCAGGCTTTGCTATAACCTCTTCTTTAATAATTACTGGTTCCTGTTTTTTATGCCCTCTGTTTTCAACGTAATCCAGAATATCATTTTTGGTAACCCTACCATCTTTTCCTGAACCAGCAATTGCATCTAGCTCGTCTTGAGAAATACCTTCTTGCTTGGCAATATTCTTCACCAAAGGAGAGTAAAATCGTTTTCCGCTAGAAATAACTGGAGTTACCGTTTCTTTGGCAATAGCGATGGTTTCCTCAATGTGCTCAGCAGCTTGCTCTTCAATTACTTCTGGAACAGCCTCATTGACTGGTTTTTCTTCGCCTTCGGTTTCAATCACCGCAATAACTTCACCAATTTGCACAACATCGTCTACGTTAAAAAAACGTTCTACAATTACACCATCGACTTCACTTGGTACTTCGCTATCTACTTTATCTGTTGCAATCTCTACTATGGGTTCGTCCATTTCAATAGTTTCCCCCACTTCTTTTAACCAAGAGGTTATGGTTGCTTCTGCCACACTTTCCCCCATTTTTGGTAATTTAACTTCAAACTTTGCCATATCAATAAAGTAACGCTTCTAGTCTAATTTGCGTTTGCAAAATTAACGAAAAAGCACCGATTTATTTAAATTATCCCTAATAAATAAATTAGAATGTAATGATTTGTCCTCTACCTTTCGAATCATTACTTCCTATGATGAAGCTGGAATCTTTTGGTAGAATCTTGAATGTTAATTTTTTACCAACAGACAAATCTTGCATCAATGAAATCATCTTTTTATAGCTTATATGATTCGTATCGAAAATAATTTCATTGTTGGGTTGGATAGTTTCTAAATCGCTATCTAAAACAATTTCTTTACCCAAAACACTTTGTAGTTTAGGATTTATCTCCTTAGAAACCAACCGATACACATTCACTTCTGCTGTTTCAAGTTTGGCATGTTTTCTAAAAACATAGGCCATTCTTATACCTAGCCAGACCAAGGCATCAAAAAGATAATTTCTTTTGAAGTGCTTTCGGTAAAATATTTGCATAGCGCCATAAAACCTACGGGCGTAATTTTTATCTTTAAGTGTGCTTTCCCCTTTGAAATGTATGACACTCGTGCCTCCAAAATAATAATTCTTGTAGCCTTGCTTTAACACCTTATAAGACAAATCGATGTCTTCTCCATACATAAAGTAATCTTCATCAAAGCCTTGAACAACATCGTAAACATCTTTCTTCACGAACATAAAAGCACCAACCAGAACATCTACATCACCCGCTCCATTTTCGGATACATGATTGGCATAATAATACTTGGAATCACCAATCATCTTTTTAAATGCGGCTTTTACAACCGGAATATTGCGCTTGCTTTCTGGTAAAAACGTTCCACTACCATCTATTAACTTACAGCCAATAATGCCCAAATCATCTTTGGTATTATACAGTTTAAGCAGTTCACTAAAAGTATCTTCGGCAACAACAGTATCTGGATTTAAAATACACAGGTATTCTCCCTGCGCCTTACTTACCCCTATATTATTACCTTTAGAAAACCCTAAATTTTGCTTATTCTCTACAAGTTTCACTTCAGGGAAAAATGTTTTTACCATATCGCAACTATCATCTTCAGATGCATTGTCTACTACTATAATTTCTGAAGGAATATCGCTTGTAGCCGCTTTTACACTTCGCAAACACAGTTCTAAGAAATGCCTAACATTATAGTTGAGTATGACTACAGAGAGTTTCAATATTAAAGGCTATAGTTTTAGTGAAGATTCAAAAGGAATTCTATTAACGATACTTCGTCCCAATGTAATTTCATCGGCATATTCCAGTTCGTCTCCCACCGAAATCCCCCTGGCTATGGTTGAAGTAACTACGTCGTAATCCTGAATTTGCTTGTAAATATAAAAATTTGTGGTATCACCCTCCATAGTTGAGCTTAAAGCAAAAATAAGTTCCTTTATTTTCCCTTCCTTAACCTTATTTACCAACGAATCTATATTCAAATCTTGTGGCCCAATACCATCCATTGGTGAAATTTTTCCACCTAGTACATGATAAAGTCCTTTGTAAGAACTTGTATTCTCGATGGCCATGACATCCCTAATATCCTCGACTACACAGACCATCGCTTCGTTCCTGTTGTTAGCAGAACAAATTTCGCAAAGATCGTGGTCACTTATATTATGACAAGATTTACAGAATTTAATCTCGCTTCGCATTGCCTGTAAAGCTTCGGTAAGCGCTGTAGTCTGTTCTTTTGGTTGTCGTAACAAATGTAACACCAAACGCAATGCAGTACGCTTGCCAATTCCTGGAAGTTGAGACATTTCGTTCACCGCACGTTCAAGTATTTTTGAAGAAAACTCCATAATCGCGAAATTACAATATTATATTAATTGGGTGATAGGGATTTAATCATCTTTTTGATTCAAGTTCACAAGTAAACTTTATAATTTGTATTTTGAAAACCAAATATAATTTATGAGCGCTACTCAAATACTACTACTTATTGCCGCCTATTTTGGTGTTTTAATACTTATCTCATATTTTACTGGCAGAGAAGATACCAATGACGCCTTTTTTAAGGCTAACAAATCGGCTCCATGGTATTTAGTCGCTTTTGGGATGATTGGCGCCTCCCTCTCAGGAGTCACCTTTATATCTGTGCCTGGTGCTGTAGAGGCCAAACAATTTGGATACTTACAAGTGGTATTTGGCTATTTCTTTGGTTATCTGGTGATTGCCTATGTATTGCTACCCATATACTACAAACTAAATTTAACCTCGATTTACACCTATTTAAAAGACAGATTTGGAAACACAAGCTATAAAACTGGAGCTATAGCTTTTTTGGTTTCTAGAATAGTTGGTGCTGCTTTTAGGTTATTTTTGGTTGCCAAAGTGTTACAGCTTTTAGTTTTTAATCAATTTGGTGTTCCTTTTGCAATTACCGTAGTCATTACAATTGCACTTATATGGCTATACACCTTTAAAGGCGGCATTAAAACCATCATTTTTACCGATACACTGCAAACACTTTTCATGCTAATTTCTGTAATAGTTACCATTGTGTTTTTGGCTTCTGCCATGGACTTACATAATATTTCGGACGTCTATCAAAATATTAAAGAAAGTGCTATGAGCAAAGTGTTCTTCTTTGAGGATTTCAATGATTCGCAATACTTCATCAAAAGCTTTTTAGCCGGGATGTTCATTACAATTACCATGACTGGGCTAGATCAGGATATGATGCAAAAAAACTTAACCTGTAAAAATCTGAAAGAAGCACAAAAAAACATGATTTCGTTTAGCATTGTTCTTGTATTTGTGAACATCCTTTTTTTAGCTTTGGGTTTATTGCTTTCACAATATGCCTCCCAAAATGGTATAACAGCAAAAAAAGATGATTTGTTCCCAACCATCGCCATGCTTCCGGAAATTGGCATAGTTACCTCTTCATTCTTTTTATTGGGATTAATCGCGGCAGCATACTCTAGTGCAGATTCGGCTTTAACTTCTCTAACAACTTCATTTTGTATTGATATCATAGAACTCGACAACAAGCCCGTTCAAGCTCAAAAAAGCATTAGAAAACGTACCCACATAACCATTAGCATTATCTTAATTATTGTGATTATTCTTTTTGATGCTATTTTTAAGGATGTTTCTATTATTTGGGAATTATTCAAAGCTGCCGGTTACACTTATGGACCATTATTGGGGCTTTTCGCCTTAGGCATCTTTACCAAAATAGAGGTGAAAGACAAATACGTTTGGGTAATTGCTATCGTTGCGCCTATTCTATCTTATTTTCTTAATGCTTATTCTGTAGACTTGTTGAATGGCTATCAAATTGGTTTTGAAATATTGATAGTTAATGGACTCCTTACATTTCTTGGCCTAATATTGATTCGTAGAAAGTAAAACCAAAGTACAGGAAGCCTCAAAATGAATATCATTTTGTTTTAAGAGCTCAAACAATTCTGGATTTTCTGTTCCTGGGTTGTAAATTACCCTTTTAGGTTTTAAGGATATTATATAATCGTAATACTGCTTTTGCCTTTTGGGATTTAGGTACAACGTTATAGTGTGTATATCCTTGTAAAGCTCTAGTTCAGTATCTATCTCTACTCCAGAAACAACACCAGATTTCAATCCAAAGGCAAGGGTGTCAACTCCGTTACTAACTAGCCTTTGTATGGCGTAATTAGAATATCGGTTGGGCTTTAAAGAGGCTCCAAAAACTAATGTTTTTTTATTCATCCTTACTTGTTTTCTTCTATTTATTTAAAATTAGTCTAAATATTAAAAGATTTATCTAAAACTTTTGTTAAATGCAAGTGCTTAATCTGCTTAATACTTTCTCTTTGTGCTTTTAATCAAATCAATCAAAAAAAACGTAAAATGAAAAACTTATTTTTCATCTGCTTTATTCTTCTCTCAAATATTTCCTTATCCTACTCAGAAAACAATAATGACATAGACAATCGTGGTTCTATATCTGGAACGGTATTAGACGCTAAATTAAAGCAACCCTTACCATATGTAAATGTTATTATTAAAAACGAAAACAACGTAACTTTAACTGGGGGTATCACCCTAGATGACGGATCTTTTAAAATTGAAAAAATTGCCGATGGCAATATTGTGGTTAGCATCCAATACATTGGGTATAAAACCTTTTCAAAAAAAGTAAATATTACAAAGGGCAACTATAAGGTGAATTTAGGTAACATCTATCTAGAGGAAGAAGCCGAAAGTTTAGATGCCGTAACTGTTGTTGCCGAAACGTCTACCATCCAACAAAAGGTGGACAGAAAGGTTATTACCATTGGTAAAGACCTTACCACAGCCGGAGCCACAGCAAGCGATATTATGAATAACATACCCTCTGTAAATGTAGACCAACAAACGGGAAATATTAGCTTAAGAGGAAATGAAAATGTTAGGGTAATGGTCGATGGTAAACTAACCAATGTACCAATAGCCCAACTGTTAAGACAAATACCTTCTACTTCTATTAAACAAATAGAGTTGATTACCAATCCTTCTGCCAAGTATAATCCAGAGGGTATGAGTGGTATTATTAATATAAAGTTACACAAGAATACCAAACTTGGGTTTAACGGGAACCTTAACGTTGGGCTGACCAAAGAAATTTTTGCGAAGTTCAATAGTTCTATAGATATGAACTACCGAAACGGTAAATTTAACTTTTATGGCAATTATGGCAACAACATAGGTAACAACGATAATTTTGGAGAAATTAACAGGTTAGACGATAACTCTAGACAAGATTTTAAATTTGGCAACAACAATAAATCGCACCTTTACAAACTTGGTGTAGATTTTTATATGAATGACAATAACACCATTTCATTCTTTACAAACCAAAATATCTTTAATGGCGCTGGCTTTGGTAATACTTTAATTACCTACACTAATTTAGAACAGCAGCAATTATTCAAAAACAAGACCAAGAACAATTCTGGACAATACAATTTAGCTTTCAAACACAAGTTTAAGAACGAAGATGAAACCCTAGATTTAGAATTGGATTATAACGATTTTGAGAGGGATGAAATTGCAAATTTCGACTTTGTTAATTTCAATTTTCCACCAAACTATGTAGATGACGTAGACACAAAAAGAGACAGAACTACCATAAACTTGGATTACGTAAAACCACTTAATGACAAAGAAAAACTAGAATTAGGTGCAGAGGTAAGACTATTTAATTCTGATATTGACTACGAATCTACTGGTCTCTCTTTCGATTCCATAGGAAATACAATCCAAACGCCTAGTACGGTCTTCGACTACAGTCGAAACATATATTCTGTTTATGTTTCTTATGGAAAAACGATAAACGAAAAGTGGAATTATCAAGTTGGAGCCCGTGCAGAACAAGTTTTTGTAGATGCCGAACCTCTTCAGCTATTCAATAACAATACATCGTTGTTTTCTCCTTTTGAAAATAACTATTTTCAAATATATCCCTCGGTATTTTTAAGCTATAGCCCTTCAGAAAAAAAGACGTTTCAGTTTAGTATGAGTAGACGGGTAGACAGACCTGGTCTACAACAAGTCAATCCTATAAGGGAATGGAGTACGCCGCGAGTATCTTCTTTTGGAAATCCAGAACTGGTTCCTCAATTTACAAACTCGGCAGAATTTAACTTTACTAAAAACTTGAAAAATGGTTCTATTACAAGTGGGGTGTTTTTTAGGTTGATTGAAGACAATATAAACCGCTTTGTTAGAATTGACAGAGCAGACATTACTACAGGAAATGTTATACTGTCCTTTGATAATTTTGATAGTACTACCGCCTTTGGTATAGAACTATCTTCTAACTACAGGCCTACTAAATGGTGGAGCCTTAACGGTAGTTTCGATTTGTACTCTCAAACACAAACAGGTATTACTGAGTTTTTAGATTTAGAAACCAACGATTATTCATTGGCCACTATAGATGATATTAAAGCAAATAAAACTGAAGTAAATAACGTGGTATGGAATTTAAGATTGTTTAATAATTTTAAAGCTAGTAAGAAACTAAGTTTCTCGCTTTTTACGATGTATAGAGGAGAAGAAAAAGGTATTCAGTTTACTAGAAAGCCCATGTTTATGGTAAACACAGGTATGCGTTATTCTTTCCTTCCAGACAATAGAGCTACATTCAGCGTTAATTACAGTGATATTTTTAACACTATGATGTTCGAATTTGAGGCCAATAATCCATTTCCGGGCATTGGTGCTTTTAACTGGGAAAGCAATACCTGGAATATTGCGCTTGCCTACAGGTTTGGTGGAGGCAATTACAGAGCATTAAGAAGAAAACAGAGAGATAGCAATACAAAATCTAGCGGTGGCGGATTCTTATAGACTCAATGTACACTAGTCTTAAATATTTTTATTCCATTTGAAATCAAACCAAAAGTAATTCAGCTCAATTAATCACTCTTTGTAGACAAACAATATAAGAGGTAAAACAAGATGAATACTATCTGTAACAATTCTAAATAGAGGTGTTTCACTAAAGTTTTTGTTATATGGAGTAACTAATGCTCTTTATGGGCGTCTATCTAATATCAAATTCAATCAATCAAAAAACATCAAATGAAAAACTTATTTTTTCTGTGTTTTGCGCTCATGTGCTTAACAGCAAAGGCAAACACTACTCCAACAAACACCATTGATAATAGAGGTTCTGTTTTCGGTACAGTACTAGACGCTAAACTAAAACAACCTTTACCTTACGTTAACGTAATCATTAAAAATGATAAGAATGAAACTCTTACAGGAGGTATCACCTTAGACGATGGTTCATTTAAAATAGAAAAAGTTGCAGATGGTAGTGTGATAGTAAGTATTCAGTACATAGGCTACAAAACCTATTCTAAAAATATAACAATTGGTAAAGGGAGTTACAAAATTAATCTAGGTGACATCTACCTAGAAGAAGAAGCCGAAAGTCTGGAAGCCGTAACTATAATTGCCGAAACTTCTACAATTCAACAAAAAGTAGATCGTAAAGTAGTAAACGTTGGAAAAGACCTGGCTAATATGGGAACCGCAACAGATATCATGTCGGCCGTCCCTTCTGTTAGTGTAGATGCCCAAACGGGTGATATTAGCCTGAGAGGAAATCAAAACGTTAGAGTTATGGTCGATGGTAAACTGTCTAATATTCCTGCAGCACAATTGCTAAGACAACTACCCTCTACTTCGATAAAGCAAATAGAATTAATTACAAACCCTTCTGCTAAATATAACCCGGAAGGCATGAGTGGGTTAATTAACATCATACTCCACAAGAATACCAAATTAGGTTTTAATGGTGGACTTAGTACAGGATTGCGTTACCAAAGAGAAGCCAAGTTTAACAGTTCCTTGAATATGAACTACCGTAATGGAAAGGTAAACTTGTACGGTAGTTATGGAAACAATATTAGAAAAGGTGTAAATTTTGGAAGAATCAATCAGATAGAGAACAACACATTTCAGGCTATAGATTTACGTGATAACAATAAATCCCATTTATTTAAGATTGGAGTAGATTTTTATTTAAACGACAAGAATACCATTTCGTTTTTCACCAATCAAAATACCTTTAGCGGTAAGAACGATGCCACCTCAGATTTCACTTTTATTGATACTCCCTTAAATAATCAGAGACAGGTTACATTTTCTGAAAGCGACAATAATTCGGGGCAATACAATTTTAATTACAAACTGGACTTTACTAAAACCGGACAACATATTGAACTGGAAATTGACCACAATGCCTTCGATAATAATGTAGATACAGACAACGGACAGTTTGGAAATAGCGTAAGACCAGACTTTCTGGAATTTACTGAAACTGAAAGAAATCGAACCACTATAAATCTAGATTATGTAGACCCAATTAGTGAAAATGCCAAATTGGAACTAGGTCTGCAAGCTCTATTATTTGACAATGATATTTTTTACGAATCTGATGCCAGAGTTAGAAACGAAAATGGCATTTATATTCCAACAAGCACCGATTTCTTTTATGAGAGAGACATTTACTCCGCGTATGTTAACTACAACAAAAAAGTAGACAAATGGTCTTATCAATTAGGCTTAAGAGCCGAAAATGTAAACGTTGATGCTATAGCTTCAGAAATAGACCTAACTAATAATGAGGAACTGATAATTCCTTTTGAAAACCAATATTTTCAAGTATATCCATCTGTGTTTCTTACCTATTCACCTTCAGAAAAGCACTCATATCAGTTAAGCTACAGCAGACGTATAGATAGACCTGGAGTAGGTCAAGTAAACCCAATTCCTGTATGGAATACTCCTTTAGTTTCAAATTTTGGAAACCAGTCCTTAGAACCTCAGTTTACAAACTCCGTAGAATTCAACTACACTAAAAATCTTAAAATAGGAAATATTACGGGAGGGGTATTCTACAGGTTAATTGAAGATGAAATAAACAGAGCTGTTAAAGTAGATCGATCAGACTTACAATCCAATAGGTTTATATTAACCTTCGATAATTTTAGCAACACCACAGCCTATGGTGTTGAATTGTCCAGCAATTTGAGGCCTACTAAATGGTGGAGCTTAAATGGTAGTTTCGATTTGTATTCCCAAACTCAAAAAGGAATTGCTGAAAGTATAGACCCTACATTAACTAACCCAACAGAAAACGACATCGTGGAAGAATCTGTCGAAGTCGTAAATACAATTTGGAATTTTAGAGTATTCAACAACTTTAGCGTAAGCAAAAAACTAACTTTTACAGCATTTGGAATGTATAGAGGTAAAAACACTGGACTTAATTTTGAAGTTGACCCCATGTATTTTGTAAATCTTGGTATGCGCTATTCATTCCTTGATAACAAAGCTACCTTAGGCTTAAGTTTTAATGATGTCTTAAACACACAACGAATAGCTATTTTAAGTGAAAGACCGTTTTTACAAAATGCTAATTTCTCTCCAGAATTTAGAACATTCTCTCTAAATTTCAATTACAGATTTGGTAATAGTAAATACAGAGCAAAATCTAGAAAGCGCAGAGATAACAACGAAAAGCAGGTTCAAGGTGGCTTATAAAACTACATTTGTGGCCTAATTAATTTTTGATGGTTAGTGTTAAATTAGGTTACAGATTAAAAACCCCAGAGTTTATCAATTCTGGGGTTTTATTTTTTATTTAATATTTAAGACAATAAAAATAAAAGAACTTACGTTACCATAACATACAATCTAGCCATAACGAAACATAATTATTTAGAGTTAGTCGTCTTACACATTAAATTCGTATCAGATTTGTATATTTTCACAAGAAACTCGATACCAGAAGTATCGAGTTTCTTTGTTTTTACTGTTAAAATTAGTTAAATCTTCTGGGGACGTGCAATAAACAAGGCTTTTATCCGTCTAATAATTGAGATTCTTCACAATTAGTGTTAGTTGGAGTTGATTAATAGCTGGGGAACCCTGGAACTTTTTAAGTTCCAGGGTTTATTTATGTTACCAATTTATTACGACACTTCCCCAAGTAAACCCACTACCAAAAGCTGCAAGAATAACGTTATCATTCTCTTTTATTTTTCCTTCTTCCCAAGCTTCTGTAAGCGCAATAATTACCGAAGCGGCTGTTGTGTTACCATACTTTTGAATATTATTATAAACTTGGTCGTCTTTTAAACCAAACTTCTTTTGAATAAACTGGGATATCCTTAGGTTGGCTTGATGAGGTATCAACATATCTACATCTTCTTTGTTAAGCCCATTAGCTTTGAGCCCCTCTACAATAGCCTCACTAAATCTTACCACAGCATGTTTAAAAACAAACTGACCGTTCATGTAGGGGTAATACGAAGTATCATTGGGGTCATTAGCCTCTAATATTTCAGGAACCCAATGTTTAATACTTGGCCCAAGAACAGTTAATTCCTCTGCATATTTACCTTCAGAATGTAAATGAGACGACAATATACCTTTTGTATTATCCTCTGTTCTACTTAAAACAGCAGCTCCTGCGCCATCACCAAAGATTACGGTTACTCCTCTACCTCTTGTAGACTTTTCTAATCCTCCAGAATGATATTCAGAACCAATTACTAAAACATTTTTATACATCCCTGTTTTAATAAATTGATCGGCCACAGCAACAGCATAGACAAAACCAGTACATTGATTTCTTATATCTAAAGCACCAATGGTGGGCATCTCCAACATATCCTGAATTTGCACCCCACAACCCGGGAAATAGTAATCTGGACTTAATGTTGCAAAAACGATAAAATCGATATCATCCTTAGTTAGACCAGCACGCTCAATAGCGATTTTAGAGGCCTTTGCACCCATTACCGCTGCAGTATCTTCACTACCCGGTTTTATCCATCGTCTTTCTTCAATGCCTGTCCGTTCTCGAATCCATTCGTCATTAGTATCCATCATTTTGGAAAGATCATCGTTCGTAACAACATGTTCTGGCAAATATTTTCCAAGGCCAATTATTCTAGAATTGTACATAAGCATTTCGTTTAGTATTACAAATTACAATAACTACAAACAAATTCCAAGTACTAAATTCTAAGTCCCAAATAATGTATTACCTCTATTTAGATTTGGAAATTGGAATTTGAACATTGCTTTTTTGACAAAAAAGCAGTCAGTTTGTCACCTTTTTGCTCTTGGTATTTTTTTTGACTATTCAACTTTCAAGAAATTAAACTTATAATTAATTAGATTCCCGCCTTAGTGGGAATGAAAATAAATTTATTTATCATGACAAAAGGAAGTATTAATGTTTCGGTAGAGAATATCTTTCCGTTAATTAAGAAATTCTTATACAGCGACCACGAAATCTTTTTACGTGAGTTAATTAGTAATGCCACTGATGCCACTCTAAAATTGAAACACCTTTCTAACATTGGTGAAGCTAAAGTAGAATATGGCAACCCGCAGATTGAAATTAGAATAGATAAAGATGCCAAAAAGCTTCATATCATAGACCAAGGTTTAGGTATGACTGCAGAGGAAGTAGAAAAGTACATCAATCAAGTTGCATTTTCTGGAGCTGAAGAGTTTTTGGACAAGTACAAAGATTCAGCAAAAGATTCTGGAATTATTGGCCACTTTGGTTTAGGATTCTATTCTGCATTTATGGTAGCCGATAAGGTTGAAATTATCACCAAATCGTTTAAAGACGAACCTGCGGCACACTGGAGTTGTGATGGTTCTCCAGAGTTTACTCTAGAAGCACATGACAAAACTGAAAGAGGGACTGAAATTATTCTTCACATCTCTGAAGGCGAAGAGGAATTTTTAGAAGATGGAAGAATTAGAGAGCTTTTAACCAAGTACAACAAGTTTATGCCAGTGCCAATTAAATTTGGAACCAAGGAAATTAACGACCCTGAGCATGAACCAGCAACCATTACCGATAAAGATGGCAAAGAGACTAAAGAGCCCCACAGACAGATTACGGTTGATGACATTATAAACAATCCTAATCCGGCTTGGACTAAACAGCCAACCGATTTAAAAGATGAAGATTACAGCAGTTTCTACCGTGAATTGTATCCAATGCAATTCGAGGAGCCGTTATTTAATATCCACTTAAATGTTGATTATCCATTCAACTTAACAGGGATTTTATACTTCCCTAAAATGACGAACGACTTAAATGTTCAAAAGGATAGAATTCAATTGTACCAAAACCAAGTTTTCGTTACTGATAATGTTGAAGGTATTGTTCCAGAATTCTTGACCATGTTACGTGGTGTTATTGACTCACCAGACATTCCATTAAACGTTTCGCGTTCTTATTTGCAGGCCGATGGTGCTGTTAAAAAGATCTCATCTTATATTACTAGAAAGGTAGCCGATAAATTAAAGTCGTTATTCAACAATAACCGAGAAGATTTTGAAGCCAAGTGGAACGACATAAAGGTTGTGATTGAATACGGAATGCTTTCAGAAGAAAAATTCTTTGAAAAAGCAGACGCATTTGCTCTATATCCTACTGTTGACGGCACTTACTACACTTACGAAGAGTTATACAACAAGATAAAGGCAAACCAAACCGATAAGGATGACAAATTGGTAATTCTTTACGCAGCCGATAAAGATGAGCAACATAGTTACATTGAATCTGCCAAAGCTAAAGGTTACGAAGTATTGTTATTAGATTCACCTATTGTTTCTCACTTAATCCAAAAATTAGAAAGCACCAAAGAAAATGTTTCTTTTGCTCGTGTTGATGGTGACCATATTGATAATTTAATCAAGAAAGATGACACCACCATTTCTAAATTAGATGAAGACCAAAAGAAATCTCTAGATGAATTATTGAAAGAAGTTATTCCTTCAGAAAAATTTATGGTACAACTAGAAGCTATGGATAGTGAAGCATCGCCTTTCATCATAACGCAGCCAGAATTTATGCGTAGAATGAAAGAAATACAAGCTACAGGCGGCGGTGGTATGTTTGGTATGGGTAATATGCCAGAAATGTACAACTTAGTTGTTAACACCAATCATGAATTGGTAAGCGAAATACTTAATACAAAGACAAAAAAGAAACAAGAACGCTTAATCAACCAAAGTTTAGATTTAGCACGTTTATCTCAAGGTCTATTAAAAGGCGAAGAGCTTACCAACTTTATTAAGCGTAGCTACGATATGATTAAATAGATTATTGTTCTACCGAACAACATCTCATTATATTCTAAAACCATCTTGTTTATTCAAGGTGGTTTTTTTGCATAGTGACTTGGTGTAAATTATATTTGAAACTTAAAAAAACTATTATGAGATATTTTATTCCGATATTAACTTTAGTGCTCCTGTTTTCCTGTAAATCTGAAAGTGATGATTTATTTAAAGATTACAGAGCAGAAAACGAGCAAGAAATTCAAGATTATATTGCTCAAAATAATTTAAATGCAACGCGTAGCAATTCAGGACTATACTATGTAATAGACGAACCAGGAACGGGTGATCAACCTTCTTTTTCTAGTAATGTAACCGTGGCCTACAAAGGCTACTTAACTAATGGTAGCGTTTTTGACCAAAGTGATAGTTCGGGTATCTCGTTCGATTTACAACGTGTCATTCCGGGATGGACCGAAGGTATCACCTATTTTAAAGAAGGAGGAAGTGGTCTTTTATTAATTCCCTCGCATTTAGCTTATGGTAACCAAGGTATAGGTAACATACCTGGTGGTGCTGTTTTGATATTTGAGATTGATCTAATATCTGTAAATCAATAAAATAATCTAAAATACGCTCTATTCTAGTTCTTTATATTTGATTTTACAGCAACTTAGCGTTTAAATATACTTTTCTGAAGTTTTTTATGTATCTTATACATAACTAATTGGTTTAAAGTGTCTTCAGGAAATTCCATAAGTAAAGAGATTTTCAGAAATCTTTCTTTTTCAAAGGAAGAACTGGAAATAATCAATGCTGTTTTTTTTAAAGAAACATTCTGTAAAGGCACGCAATTACTTAAGTCTGGAGACTATGTAGACAAACAGTATTATATCATCGAAGGATGTTTAAGATCTTATTACACCAACTCCCAGGGCAGGGATTATACAGTTCAGTTTGCGGTAAAAGATTGGTGGATGAGTGATTACACCGCTTTCTTCTCACCTTCAAAAGCCATAATGAATATTGAAGTTATCCAAAAAGCTACCGTCTATGGCATTACTCATAAACACAAGGAATACCTTTATCATAAAGTTCCACAAATAGAATCTTTTTTTAGAAAAAAACTGGAAAGAGCTTTTGCGGCTTTTCAAAAAAGGATATTGTCTGAATTATCGTTAACCGCCTCCGAGCGCTATATTAATTTTATAAAGGCTTACCCCAATATTGAAAAGACAGTCAAAAATTATCATATTGCCTCTTACTTGGGTATTACAACAGAAAGTCTAAGCAGAATAAGGAAAGAACTTTCTAACAATTACATTTATTAACATAAGTCAAGTTTTTTAAAAATAATCCAACATACCTTTGCAGTTCAACATGGTGTTCAATTATAAAGAATAATGTGTTGGTTAATAGCTACCAAAGCGTATGGCCTAACCATACGCTTTTTTATTTAAGCAATATCTTTCTCTTAAAAACAAGTATTTCAGGCTTTAATGACAAAAATCATATATTAATACACTATCTATTTAGTCCTTTGCATAAGAATCTTAAAATTTAAATCTTATGCTCGAGAATAGAAGAATATACTTGCCCCCTTTAAGTTTAATTGGACCAGGAGCCTTAAAAGACCTGGGTGAAGAGTTAAAAACATTACCATACAAAAAGGCACTATTTGTTACAGATGAAATGCTGATAAAAATTGGAGTGGCCGAGAAAGTTATCGATGTACTCAATACTTCTAATATTCAGTCTGTTGTATTTAGTGATGTACAACCCAATCCAACAGTAAAGAATGTAAATGATGGCCTGGCACTTTTACAAGAAAACGAATGTGATTTTATAATAACACTTGGAGGAGGCTCGCCTCAAGATTGTGGAAAGGCTATTGGTATTCTTGCCAATAATGGAGGTAATATTGAAGACTACGAAGGTATTCACAAATCTCAAAAACTTTCTCTACCAATTATAGCCATTAATACTACCGCAGGTACCGCCAGCGAGGTAACCATCAACTATGTAATTACAGATGAAAAACGCCATATTAAGATGGTAATGGTTGATAAGAATTGCTTGGTATCTATTGCAGTAAACGATCCCGAGTTAATGCTTGGAAAACCTGCTGCACTAACTGCCGCAACTGGGATGGATGCCTTAACTCATGCTATAGAAACCTATATAACCAAGGGTGCTTTTGGCTGGTCTGATGCTCTTGCTCTGGAGGCTATTAAATTAATATCCGAAAGTTTAGAAAATGCCGTTAAAAATGGACAAGATTTAGAGGCGAGAAGTAAAATGGCTTGGGGACAATTCATAGCTGGACAGGCATTCTCTAATGCTGGCTTAGGGTATGTACACTCTATGGCTCACCAATTGGGTGGTATGTACGACTTACCACATGGTGTTGCCAATGCCATTCTCTTACCACATGTAGAACAGTTTAACCTTCCTGCTTGCGAGAAAAAAATGAAAAAAGTAGCAGAAGCTATGGGTGTAGACGTTTCTAACATGAACGACAAAGAAGGGGCTGATGCTGCTATCGAAGCCATTAAAACTTTATCTAAAGCGGTTGGTATACCTTCTGGATTAAAAGAACTAGGTGTTAAACCAGAAGATTTCGAGGAAATGGCTAAAAATGCACTTGCCGATGTTTGTACTGGAGGAAACCCAAGGGAAGTAAACCTAGAAGATACTATTGCCATATATAAAGCAGCGATGTAGAATTTACTCTAAAATGTTATATAATTAAATTTTAAAACCATAAGGGCTTAAAAATCCTTATGGTTTTTTTGTGATTGGTTTTTTAAGTTACTAACAAAACTAAATTTTAAATAAAAAACACCCCTGACATAATTCGACATTCACCCGTTTAATTTTGCATATAAGTTTAATCAATAAATCAAATTTAAAAATGAAAAATGCAATTAACTGGTTTGAAATCCCTGTGTCTAATTACGAACGTGCAAAAGAATTTTACAGCACTGTTATGGATTCTGAAATCATGGACCACCACATGCCTGAGCAAAATGTAAAATATGGGATGTTTGCTCACGATAACGAAAATAATGGTATTGGTGGTGGACTCATAGAAGGAGAAGGACAAACTCCAACAAGCGACGGACCAACTATTTACTTAAACGGTGGGGAAAACCTAGCTGTTCCATTAGGTAAAGTTGAAGCAGCTGGTGGTAAAATTATTATGCCTAAAACCGATATTGGTGAAAACGGATTTATGGCACAATTCATTGATACCGAAGGCAACCGCATAGCACTGCATTCGTTCAATTAACTGTAGAAACCGATTCAAAATTCATCGATGAAGACGTAAACAAAATTTACATCAATCAAAAAAAAGAGGATAGCGAATTGATTAACGGTTCGCTATCTTTCTTCGGTACAAACTACATTTTGTTTTCAATAACTAACAAAATCTAATTTCACCTCAGTAACCACTTCGATAGCATCTACAATTTTTTAATTTGATTTTTTTGTTAATTTTCGAATAAAAAAATTTTTAATCCTTTTGTATCTATGTCTCAGCTATCAAGACTCATATCTATTCTTACCATACTCCGTTCCAAGCGGCTCTTAACCGCGCCTGAATTAGCAGATAAGTACCATGTTAGCGTACGAACTATTTACAGAGACATTAGGAAATTAGAAGAAGCCGGCATACCGGTTACAACCATAGAAGGCAGAGGGTATTCTTTAATGGAAGGTTATCAAGTAGCTCCTGTTCAATTTACCGAGAAAGAAGCCAATGCCCTAATAACGGCACAACATCTTGTTAGCCAAAGTAAAGATGCTTCTTTTGCCAAAGATTTTCAGGAAGCACTTACTAAGATAAAGTCGGTGTTTAGAACGTCTATCTTAGAGAAAAGTGAATTATTAGATAGTAAAATCCATGTTTTCGATTGGGATTATGAAGATATTTCCAGTAATGCACTTTCCGAAATTCAATTGGCTATTACCAATTTAAATTTTGTTGAAATAAACTATCAGAAAGCAGATGACCCCAATATTACATTCAGAAAAATAGAACCTTATGCCTTTTATTCTACAAATCACAAATGGATACTTATTGCCTGGTGTCACTTCAGGAATGACTATCGCGCTTTTAGAATAGATAGAATAAAACATTTTAAAATATTACAAGAGCAATTTAAAGACCGTAAGTTTACACTCCAAGACTATTTTAAATATGATTCTTATGAGCATTAATAGATTCGTTTTATTTATTTTTAAAACATGATAATAACCTCAACCAATATAGCAAAACCTACTACCTTTCTTTGGAATGGAAAAGAAGTAACCACAGGCATATACAAAGAACCCATCAACACTCCTATATTCTTAGGTAAATCTGATGTTAAGAATGATGAAGTTACCGATAGAAAAAACCATGGTGGTGAATTTAAGGCCTGCTACCTTTTCTCTGAAGACCACTATGACTACTGGAAAAACCTTTATCCTAAATTAGATTGGAACTGGGGCATGTTTGGAGAAAACTTAACGGTTAAAGGGTTAAATGAAGACACCATAAAAATTGGAGATATTTACAAAATTGGAGAAACCCTAGTACAAATTACACAACCTCGTGAACCATGCTTTAAATTTGTTTATAAATTCGGCTCTCAAGACGTTTTAAAACAATTTATTGACCATGGCTATCCAGGCACTTATATTAGGGTTTTAGAGGAGGGGTACGTAAAAACTGGTGATACATTTAGATTGATAAAACAAGCTGAAAACAGCATAACCACAGCACAATTTTTCAGATTGTTATTTGCTAAAAACAAGGATAAAATCCTTATTGCCTCTATCGTAGATAATGATGCTTTACCTAAAAGAAAGAGAGATAGCCTAAGAAATTATCTCGTTTCTTCTTAAAAAGAAATTTCCTTTTTGTACTAATTCAAAGAAATTTCTGTTATATATTCACGCTTTATTAAATAATTTCGTGATTTCCTAGCGCGTTTTACCTTAATTAATCTATGGATTTAACAAACCCGTTAGTATACGGTATCCCTTGCTTTCTTGGGCTTATTTTAGTTGAGCTCACCTATAGTAAAACCCATAACAATAAACAGCTCTATAATTGGAAAGACCTCGGCTCT
Organism: Seonamhaeicola sp. ML3; assembly: GCF_023273855.1. Lineage (NCBI taxonomy): Bacteria > Pseudomonadati > Bacteroidota > Flavobacteriia > Flavobacteriales > Flavobacteriaceae > Seonamhaeicola > Seonamhaeicola sp. ML3. The sequence continues at coordinate 126,647 of NZ_CP096884.1, forward strand.
AGCCTGTTCATGGGAATTGGCTCAGTAGTTCTAGCCCCTTTAATTAAAACAATATCTGCTATAATTATATTCAATTATTTATATGATTTGTTTAATCCAATGGTTAATGGAGTTAGAACAAATATAATGGGGTGGGAATCTTTTGGGTATTCTTGGCCTGTTTGGATAGCCTGTCAGTTTTTAGACGATTTCACATATTATTGGTTTCATCGCCAGAACCACATGGTACGTTTTCTGTGGGCTGCTCATATTGTCCACCATTCTTCTGAGAACTTCAATTTGGGAACAGCTGTTCGTAATGGCTGGTTCACAATTTTGTACAAACCTCTATTTTATATGTGGTTACCTGCAATAGGTTTCCCACCAGAAATGGTTATTGTTTGTTTGGGTATAGAAGCGCTTTGGCAATTTCAACTACACTCTGTGTATATTCCTAAAATGGGAGTTGTAGAAAAAGTATTCAACACCCATACCATGCACCAAGTTCATCATGCTAAGAACTTAGAATACATGGACAAAAACCATGGCGGGTTCTTAAATATTTTTGATAAGCTATTTGGCACCTGGAAAGCGTTAGACGAAGATATTGATATAGAATATGGTGTAACCAAACCGCCAAACTCCTACAACCCATTAGTTATTCTTACTCACGAGTACAAAGACATTTGGAACGATATGAAAAAGAGTCCTAATTTATATCACAAATTCATGTATGCTTTTGGACCTCCCGGTTGGAGCCATGATGGTAGTACACTTACCATAAAACAGATGCGACAAAAGATTTCGAATAATAATAAATAAGTTTTTAGTTATGACCGAAGCAGAAAAAATTGCTAAACTCTTAGATATGCAACCACATCCCGAAGGGGGATTCTTCAAGGAAACTTATAGAAGTGAAGGCTCTATTGACGAAGCAGATTTAAACAATCATATTACAGGGAGACGAAACTACTGCACTGGGATTTATTTTTTGCTAACCTCAGGTTCTTTTTCGGCATTCCATAGGATTAACCAGGATGAAATGTGGCACTTTTATAAAGGCTCTTCCTTAAACTTGCACGTCATTTCAGAAGATGGAACATATTCCAAAATTATTATCGGCAACGATTTAGAAAAAGGAGAAGTACCGCAATTCACAGTAAAAGCAAGAGATTGGTTTGCTTCAGAAGTTATAGATAATGGTGATTACGCGTTAGTAGGTTGCACAGTATCGCCAGGATTTGACTTCAGGGATTTTGAACTTCCGAAAAGGGAGACTTTAATTTCTAAATTCCCTGAGCATCAAGAAATAATTACTAAACTTACCAGAGTTTAAACTCCCCCTAGTCTTTTATTGAAATGGTTTTTTAAAAAAGTTATCTGTACGCTAAACATAATTCCGAAGAGAATAACAGCATAAACAATAGTTTTTGATACTGACAAGTTCATAAAAGTGTCAAACAAATTATTATCGGATAACATACTGAAATTAACCCTATCAAATATTGAAGTTGCTTCCATAGAATTAGAATTATAAGCAAATGTTAACACCATTGCTATAACAAATCCAAATATTACAAACCAACCTTTTTTAGTAATCAACGGTTTGTAAACAATAGACGTTGACGACTTCAAATCTGAAATTTGAGTCATTACTGAAGCTGTAAAATCCAATTTCGGACTTTCCAAAGGCGCATTTTCAAATACCTCTTTTCCTAATTCATCTAAATATTGATCTGTTTTCTTATTCATAGCGCTCAATTATTTCAGGTTCTATGTTATTCTTTAAAATCTTTGCCAGTTTTTTTCGACTTCTAAAAAGTTTAACCTTAACATTATTAGGCGTTAAGTTCATGGCTACTGCAATTTCCTCTAAAGATTGCTCATCATAATAATATAAAGTTAGTAAAAAACTATCATCAGCTGGTAAAAGCGCAATACAACGCTTAATGGCCTCTGCTTTTTCTTCGTTTTCTAAGTTAGTTAAAGCATTATGTACCGTTTTTACTTGACTTTCAGTGTATTCATTTATAGCAACATTATTCAGAAATTTTTTATTCTTCTTTATCCTATCTAGGCTGGTATTGTAGGCAATTTTATAAACCCAAGTGGAAAATTTAGAATCGCCTTTAAATCTATTCAAGGATTTATACATTTTTATAAACGTATCCTGAGCTACTTCTTCAGCCTCTTCTCTATTTTTCAGCATTCTTACAGTTAAAGTATAAACCATATCCTTGTATCGGTCTACCAAAATTGCAAAAGCCTGGGTATCCCCATTTAAAGTAAGATTGATGTAATGTTGATCGTTAGTGGTCATTTTCAGGTAAGACGACCATAACTCTGTTTAGGTTACAGATTCGAAAAAAAAATAAAAATGTGTAACCTGATTAAAAGAACTGTCGTCATAAGGATAAACACATTAAAAATAATCAATTTAAAAACACACAGTTATGCATTCAGAATTAATCATTATACCCGTTGTATTTGGTGCCATCTTCGGAGTCTTTTACTTATATTTTTCTACAAGAAACAAAGAGCGCTTAGCTTTAATTGAAAAAGGAGCAGACGCTAGCATATTTTTAAAAGGCCGAACACACACTGCTCCAATTTGGAAGGTTTTAATTTTAAATCTAGCCTTATTGCTTATGGGTATAGGTGTTGGTATTTTCTTAGCTTCAATACTGGAACACTATACTACTTTGGGTGAAGTTGTATATCCGGCTTGTACGTTTATTACGGCTGGTTTAGGTTTGTTCTTGGGATTCAATATGACGAAAAACTTAGATAAGGAATAGATAAAACCGTTAATCAAAAAAAAAAAACCTGCTTTTCTTAAAAAGATTAGCGGGTTTTATTTTACGGGAAAATCGAAATAAGTTTTAGGATATGGCTCATCTTTTAGTGTGAAATGCCACCATTCCTTTGGGTAATTTTTAAAACCGTACTTAAGCATAATAGCTTGTAAAAACTTCCTATTGCTTCTCTGCTCTTGAGTAATTTTATCATATTTCACCCATGATTGCATACCAAAAAAATCAAAAACACTCCCCATATCTAGGGGTTCACAAGTAATAGTGTCTATAATAGTCAAGTCAACCGTACTTCCTTTACTATGTCCTGACCTGGCGGCTATATATTCTTCCTTAAAAAGATTCCGCTTCTTCACATCGGGATAATAAATAGATTTGTTAAGGGTATCATTTAAATCTTTTGCCCAACGGATAAAATGATTAACAGCTGTTTGGGGTCTATAGCCGTCAAAAACTTTGAGACTTAACCCTTTTTTATTTAATTCCTCTTGAACCAATTTAAGTGCCTCGGCCGTTTCCTTTGTGAGTAGGAGTTTATTAGCTTCATAACCGTCTACTCTTCTACCTAAGAAATTTTCATTTGAATAATATCTTAATTCTACTTCTATATTGGGGATAACTTCTTTAACATACACAAAACCTTGCTGTAACTGGGAAAACGCAGTATTTAAGAATAAGAATATTATGAATTTCACAAGGGTTTTCATTCCATGCTAATTTAGATAAAAAAGTTAGGAAAGTTATAAAAACAAAAAAACCGAGTTCCCTCAAACTCGGTCTTTTCTTAATTTGCTTTTTTATTACGAAGTAGATTTAGGGTCTCTATATCGACAACATAATGCAAATATTAATTAATTAATCCATTGAACTAAAAAGTGTGTTATTTAGTACACTTCAAAGATAGAATTATATTTCAATTACAAACGATTAAAAACCATATTAATCGATGTAATGCATTTTATTTTAACATTTAAAGATGAAAACATGTATTTCACCGATAAAACGTATGGTATTGAAATTGAAAAACAAATTAACCCATAAAAAAAGCACCTTAAAAAGGTGCTCTTTTACTAACTAACCAACCAAAAATATGAATTACAATTATTAAGTTTAAAGTAACCACTCAATAAACTATATAATAATTGAATGAATATACTTTTTAATAAACAAGCATCGTGCCAAACTAAAAAACACTCCTCGTTTAATTTTATATATCTTGTCATTTAATTCATAAAATACTTTTAATGAGTACTAAACCACTATTTACAGACGACAGCATTGTTTTTGGTCTGTTAATGCTTGCACTCGGTTTTGTTTTTTTTACATCATCAAGTAAAAAAAATTTCTGGAAATCATTTTACAATTACATACCCGCATTACTGATGGCTTATATGCTTCCTGGTGCCCTAACTACTCTGGGAATCATAGCACCAGAATGGACTACTGTTAGTGAATCTGGGGAAACAATAGAACATAAATCCCAGGTGTATTATATAGCCAGTAGGTTTTTATTGCCCGCTGCTTTGGTTCTAATGACTTTAAGTATCAATTTAAAAGCCATATATAACCTTGGGGCAAAAGCACTGGTAATGTTCTTGACTGGAACCATTGGTGTGATTATCGGCGGACCCTTAGCCATTTTGTTAATATCAATAGTTTCTCCAGAAACCGTCGGCGGTATTGGCCCTGATGCTGTTTGGAGAGGATTGGCCACTTTGGCTGGGAGCTGGATTGGAGGAGGTGCCAATCAGGCTGCTATGTTAGAAATCTATCAATATAATACCGATAATTATGCTGGAATGGTCATTGTAGATATCGTTGTTGCCAACATATGGATGGCTATTTTATTACTAGGGATTGGCAAATCAGAAAAAATAGATAAGTGGTTAAAAGCAGACAATACCGCCATTGAAGCTCTTAAAGCAAAAGTATCGTCCTACTCTGCTAAGATTTCAAGAAACCCAACACTTAGCGACCTGATGGTTATATTAGGTATTGCGTTCACCGTTGTAGGTATAGCACATTTTGGAGCTAACTTAATATCCGAGTTATTACTATCTAATTTTGAATTGGTTAGAGACAAGTCATCAGCTATGTCATCATTTGGATCTCAATTCTTTTGGATGATAACAATAGCCACTGCTCTAGGCATTTTGTTATCGTTTACCAAATTCAAACAATACGAAGGTGCCGGGGCAAGTAAAATTGGAAGTGTGTTTATCTATATCCTTGTTGCTAGTATAGGTATGAAAATGGATTTGACTAAAATTGCTGATAACCCAGGTCTAATTTTTGTTGGCCTCGTTTGGATGGCAATTCATGTTGGTTTATTGGTTGTGGTGGCTAAAATCATCAAAGCGCCTTACTTTTTCTTGGCAATTGGAAGTAAAGCGAACATAGGTGGTGCCGCATCTGCTCCAGTAGTAGCTGCAGCTTTTCACCCATCTTTGGCCACTGTTGGCGTTCTGCTTGCGGTATTTGGTTATGTTGTTGGTACTTATGGAGCCATGCTTTGTGCAGAGTTAATGAAAATTGCCGCGGGAGGTTAGCAAATAATTAATTTTTATAAGATATTTGCCAGCAAACAAAAATCTAAATGAAACAAATAGCACTCTTATTTCTTGCATTGTTAATTATTAGCTGTGGTGAGGAAAAGCACGACCTAACGGTTAAAGTAGACGTAGAGGGTCTTAAAAAAGGAACGATTTACCTAAAAAAAATTAACGATACAAGTCTGGTTACTGTAGATTCAGTATCGGTTAATGGAGCGTCTACATTGGTACTTCACAGTAAGCTAGAGTCTCCGGAAATGTATTATCTATACCTAGATAAAAACAGTGATGTAGAAGACCATATATCGTTCTTTGCAGATAAGGGCATTACAGAAATAAAAACCTCTTTGAAATATTTTGCGTTCGAGCCAAAAATTACAGGCAGTGATCAACAAAAGGTTTTTGAGGAATATCTAAAAATCGACTCACGATTTAAAAATGAAAACTTAGAGATTATCAAAGAGTCTTTTGAAGCGCAAAAAATTGGTGACACGGCCAAACTGAACGCCATTCAAAAACATTCTAACAGCTTATTAAAACGCAAATATTTGTATACCGTAAATTTTGCGCTTAATCACAGCGACAGTGAAGTAGCCCCTTATCTTGCTTTAGCCGAAATTTATGATGCAAGACTTAACTTATTAGATACCATAAACAATTCTTTATCTCCAAAAGTAAAAGCATCTAAATATGGTAAAGAATTAGAAGCTTTTATTGCTAAAATTAAAGCAAAGGAATCGCAAAGTGAATAGCGAAAAACATCTTCATAGATATAACAAAAAAGACCTTCCGTAATGGAAGGTCTTTTTTTTGAGCCGATAGAGGGACTCGAACCCACGACCTGCTGATTACAAATCAGCTGCTCTAGCCAGCTGAGCTATATCGGCTTTTAACGGGTGCAAATATAAAATCTAATTTATAATTTGCAACACTCTTGATAAAAATAATTACAACTTATTAATTTTACCTAATAAGGCTTTACCTTTATCTTCCAGCTGGCTACTTATTGATTTGAAATGTGCCTTGGCGTTATCTACATTTCTTTTATTTACTTGAGCTATCAAATCGTCAAAAGTTGCTATAGCTTCGTCTACTATAGCTTCGCTTTTTTCTGCATTTTTATCTAAGTGCTCTAAAGCTTCTCCAATAACATCTCCTAATACATTATTGATATCTTTTTTAAGGTCTCTTTTACTCGCCATTATTAAGGGTTTTTAGTTTAACTAAATATAAATAATTATTTCAACAACAAATTAGTTTCCTGAATAGGTAACAAAGTTTCTTGGTGTTTCGTATAAGGTAATCTCTAAATCTAAATCGGCATCTATTTTGGGTCTCATTTTATTGTAGATAACTACCGATATATTTTCAGCTGTTGGGTTTAAATCTTTAAATTCTGGTACTTCAATATTTAGGTTTTTATGATCAAAAGCCTCTTCTACTTCCTCTTTTATGATTTGCTTTAAAACCTTCATGTCTACAACATAACCTGTTTCCTTATCTATTTCGCCTGTAACGCTTACTATTAGCTCGTAATTATGCCCATGGAAATAAGGATTATTACATTTATCAAAAACCGATTCGTTTTTTTCATCGCTCCAATCTTTTCTATAAAGTCTGTGAGCAGCATTAAAGTGCGCTTTTCTACTTACTGTTACTCTCATTTGCAGTTACGTTTATATGTTCGTAGAATTTATCGAAAATTACCTTAAACCATTCTGTATACAAAGCTGGATTTAAACTTATGTCAAGCTTCACAGCCTCTAAAGGCATCCACTTCCAGCTAGCAACTTCATTAGGGTTGATTATTGGCTCATCATTGTATTTCCCCAATAAAACATGGTCATATTCATGTTCTGTAAGCCCATTATCGAAAGGCGCTTTATACATAAATGAAATAGACTCTTGAAGCTCTGTAACAAACCCCATTTCCTCTTGCAATCTTCTTTTTCCAGCTTGAATATTACTCTCACCATCCCGCTGGTGACTACAACAAGTGTTTGTCCAAAGTCCTGGAGAATGGTATTTATCTAATGCTCTTTGTTGGAGCATTAATTCATTTTTATCATTAAAGACAAAAACCGAAAACGCACGATGTAGTACCGCCTTTTTATGAGCTTCCATTTTAGGCATCAGACCTATTTGCTCATCGTTTTCGTTTACAAGAATTACTTTTTCTTCTTCCATAGCATAACAAAAATACAAACAAAATTATACTTGTTTGCAAAACAAGAACAAATAAAAAAGCACTTAAATCCTTAAGTGCTTTCTAATATTAATAATACGTCTTGAAATTTACATCTTTATAATTATAAACTCAGACCTTCTGTTAAGTTGATGATCTTCTTCTGAACAGCTTACACCGTCCGAACAGTTATTAATCAACTGAGTCTCTCCATAGCCCTTAGCGCTTTCAATTCTGCTCGCTTCAATCCCTTGACTAATAATATAATCTCTAGTAGATTTTGCTCTTCTATCAGATAAATCTAGATTATACTCATGTGTATTTCTAGAATCTGTATGGCTTTCAATCTTAATAACCATATTAGGGTATTGCATCATTAACAAAACAACTTTATTCAACTCAATAGAGGCATCATTACGAATAAATGATTTATCTAAATCGAAATAGATTATACCGATTTTGATTTTTAGTAAACCATCTTCCTCAACAATTAACCTATTTAAAGTCTCTAAACCTAAAGGCACAATGGTCTCACCAGATTCATCTAGTGTTTTTACCAGCTTATCTTTCTCGGTATACCCAGTTTTTGTAGCTATTACTTTGTAAGGCGTTCCACAGTTTAAAGTCTGATTGAATTTGTAAGCGCCATTAAGATCGGTTACAGAACTCGCTAACTCATCGCCTTCTTGTGAAACTAAAGCCATTTTTACATTTGCTATACGCTCACCGGTTAAAGCATTAGACACGTAACCCTTAATTAATTGGTCGCACGATGGTTCCGGTAATCTAACAAAAGAGTAAATATCGTCATCTCCTTTTCCGGTCAATCGGTTTGAACATACAAACCCTCTGTCCTCTGCCTCTTTAATAATAAATCCGAAATCATCCATTTCACTGTTTAAAGGTGCTCCTAAATTTTGTGGCTTAGTAAAGTTTTCATCAATAATTTTACTTTGGTAAACATCCAAACCACCTAGGCCTAAATGTCCATCTGAAGCCAAATACAAAGAGTTATTGGTAATAAAGGGAAACATCTCCCTTCCTGCTGTATTTACGTTTTCTCCCAGATTTCTTGGTTGCGAATAGCCATCTTCTAAAATATCTACCACAAAAATATCGGTTGCACCAATAGATCCGGGCATATCTGAAACAAAGTATAACAACTTACCATCTTCACTCACCGTTGGATGTCCAACAGAATAATCTTCACTATTAAATGGAAGTTCCATCACATTTTGCCATGTTAATGCACCTTCTTCGTCTTTTAAAAGTTCTGCGCTGTATAACTTTAAATGATTGGTGCCTTTATTATCTCTACCTAAATCGCCATTGTAATTATTTCTGGTGAAATATACTTTGGTTTCATCTGGCGAAAAAGCCAATGTAGCCTCGTGATACTTGGTATTCAATGCTTCTGAAAATTCACCTGATTGTCGCAAGTCTGATTCTATTTCGTTAAGGTCTCCAACAAACATATTCAAGAAAGGTTGTTCATTCCAATGATAAACCCTTGTGTGAAATACAGAGGAATCTACCGCCGAAGAAAAAATCAATTGATCTTTGTAATATTGCGCACCAAAATCTGAATACTTGGTATTAACCGACACATTCTTTAAAGTAAATCTCGATTCCAAATCAAGGATATCTTCAACTGTTAATTCTTCTTGACTTAAATGTTTGGCTCTAATGTCTTCCTTTTTTGTTCTTTTAGAAAACTCTTTCATCCAACGCTTGGCATCCTTATGTTTACCAATACCTTGTAACGTATGGGCGTATCTAAAGATATACTCTGATTCAACGCTCGAGTAAAACTCAGAAACCAACTTATCGTACCACTTATAGGCATCCTCCATATCGGTATTAAAGAAGTAGGCATCACCTGTTCTTTGAAGCAATCTTTTATATTCGGCTTCGTCGTAATCACTTTTATTAAGAAAAGTTCTTAGTTCCGTTTCATATAAAACTGCCGCTTCTTTGTACCATAATTTGTCAAATAATTTATCTGCCTTCTTGATTCCGCTTTGAGAGAACCCGAAGCTAGACAAACATAAAACCGTTATAATTAATATTTTTCTCATAGTTATTTATGTTAAAAGAAACGAGGTGATTTTAATTGTTTTTCTTTCGATTTTAATTCGAAACGTATCATAATCTCATGTGTTCCGTTATTAAAATTCTGAAGTTCAGTGGTTGTGTAATCATATGCATAACCAACCATGAGCTGAGGACTTAATTGCAAACCAATCAATCCACTAACAGAGTCATCCCATCGATATGCTACGCCTAATCGTAAAGTTTCATTGAACAAAAAGTTTGCTGAAACATCTGCTATTATAGGTGCTCCAACCACAAACTTCCCTAAGAAAGCTGGTTTGAATTTCACAGTGGGGCTTAAATCAAACACCTTTCCTGCAATTAAGAAATAATGCAATCTTTCGGCTGCAACGGCATCTTGAATTTCATCATAATGCTCATCGGTCAAAAAATTAGGTACAGATAATCCAACATAAGTATCTTCATTGTGCCAATATATTCCGGCTCCTATTGTTGCCAAGAACTTATTGTTTATGTTATTCTGAAAAATTGCTTCAGATTCTTGGTATAAGCCTTTAGTGAAATCAACATTTAGCATTCTTCCACCACCTTTAATTCCGAAGGATAATTTACTATTATCATTTAAGTGTACCGTATATGAGAAATTGGCATCAAAGAAAAACTCATCTGAAGGGCCTACTCTATCGTTTACAATAGAAAATCCTAAACCAACATTTTTCCCAACCGGAGACTCAATACTAAATGTTTGAGTCTCTGGAGCTCCGTCCAGTCCTACCCATTGGGTTCTGTGCAAACCTGTTACGGTTAAGTGTCCCCTAGACCCAGCATAAGCCGAATTTACGGTTAAGGTGTTGAACATATAATCTGTGAACTGAGGGTCTTGCTGTGCATTACCAGTAAACGTTAATAACAGCGCTAACACAAAGGTGCTTATTGACAAGCTTTGCTTGGTGTTTTTATCTATATTTTTATATTTTGAAAACATCTTCTTAATTTTTTTATCCGTTATTACCTTACTAAATATAACCATCCTGCTTTTTGTTTAGAGCCATCTCCTAGGTCCAGTACATAATAGTACGTTCCAACAGGTAGCTTTTCGTTTTTGTTTAGAACAGATCGTCCGTTAGACACTCCATCAAATGTGTTGTCATAACCTTCTTTGGTGTAAACTAGGTTACCCCATCTGTTATAAATCTTTAAAGTATTATTAGGATAATTGTTAATACAATCTATATAGAAGAACTCATTCTTTCCGTTTCCGTTAGGCGAGAACTCGTTATAAATTGTTAAACACTCTGGATCAACAGTAGCTGTATCAGAATCATTACTTCCGTTAGAATCAATTTGATCTAAGAATTGTAATGAAGCTGTGTTTAGATAATCGTTTACATCTAACACCGTTACTGTTATTTCTAATATTTCAGTTAAGCCAGCCCCTATTAAAGGTACTTGCCAAACACTTGTCTCCTCGCTGTAATTTCCTGATGAAACTGTAGCCGATTCAAAACGATACCCTTGAGGCAACACATCTAATATTTCTACAGATGTTGCATCTATGCCTCCTAAGTTCGACGCAGATATTGTAAACGTTATTACATCTAAAATACTTGGGTTAGCATCACTCACTTCTTTTACAATCTCAATATCAACTATTGGTGTATTTATTTGAGCATTGTCTTCATCATCTTCACTTTGGTCACCATTGTCATTATTTGGTGTACTATCTGGATCCCATTGATCTGCTGCAATAATTTCTGCAACGTTAACATATTCACCATCAACTAGTGTTGGCATATTAACCGTTGCCTGATAAGTGATAGTCAAACCTGTTAATGGTACTGTTAAGTTATTCCAGATGATTTCGTCATCATCTATGAATCCACTATTACTAATATTGACAATATTACTGTAACCAACTGGCACAATATCTTCTATGGCAACACCAGTAGCTTCGTTAGCTCCAGCGTTATCAATTTGAAGTGTAAAGGTTATAACTTCTCCAACATTGGCATCGACATTACTAACCGATTTGCTTAAACTTAAATCAGCTGTTTCAGTTAGAATTAAGATACCATCTTCATCATCCTCACTTTGATCACCGTCATCATTGTTTGGTGCAGAATCAGGGTCAAGAACATCACTGCCTGTTATCTGGGCTGTGTTCAGGTATTCATTGGTTGCTCCTGTTGGTGCATTGACCAACACATCAATAAATAATATTTGAGAGCTTCCACTTTGAATGGTTCCGGCATTCCAAACTCCAGTACTTTCATCATATAATCCAGAGGTAGCACTGTATAAAATGAAGTCGAATCCAGAAGGTAAAATATCGGTTACCTCTACACCTGTAGCAGCATCTGGTCCAAAGTTCGTTACCGTTATTTGGAAGGTAATCTCATCACCAACATTAGGTGTAACATCACCATCAACGACCGTTTTTTGTAATGACAAGTCTGCCATGGCCTCAACTGGAGTTACCAATACATTATTTTCATCATCTTCACTTTGGTCTCCATCGTCGTTATTTGGTGACGAATCATTATCCAACACATCGGATGCTGTTACTTGAGCTATATTCAAGTAGTCGCCAGATGTATTTACAAGTACATCAATCAATAGGGTTTCTGTTGCTCCGTTAGCTACAGTTCCTACATTCCATACTCCTGTGTTTTCATTATAAGTTCCTGATGTTGAACTGAACAGTACAAAGTCGAAACCTGATGGTAATAAATCTGTTACTTCAACACCTGTGGCATCTTCAGGACCATCATTAGTAATGGTTAAGATGAATGTGATTTCAGAACCAACTAGAGGGGTTAAATCACCGTCCACAACGTCTTTGGTTAAAGATAAATCTGCAACTGAAGCTATTGGTGTAATGACTTCGTTATCTTCATCATCTTCACTTTGATCACCGTCATCATTGTTTGGTGTAGAATCGTTATCTAAAACATCCGAAGCTGTTACCTGAGCTATATTCACGTAATCTCCGGTTGGATTAACCAACACATCTATCAATAAGGTCTGTGTTTCACCAGCGCTAACAGTTCCAACATTCCATAATCCTGTGTTTTCATTGTAGGTTCCTGCAGTTGAACTGAATAAGATGAAATCAAATCCTGATGGTAGTAAATCTATTATTTCTACTCCCGTGGCATCTTCAGGACCATCATTAGTCACAGTTATTTGGAACGTGATTTCAGTTCCTACTAATGGAGATGTATCTCCATCTACAACTACTTTGTTTAATGAAAGGTCTGCCATTGGAGTTACTGGTGTAACTACTGCATTATCTTCATCATCTTCACTTTGATCACCGTCATCATTATTTGGTGTTGAATCAAGATCCAATATATCTGAGGCCGTTATTTCTGCTACATTCACATAGTCACCTGATGTATTGACAAGAACATCTATTAATAATGTTTCTGTTGCTCCATTAGCTACAGTTCCAACATTCCATACTCCGGTATTTTCATCATAAGAACCTGATGAAGCACTGAATAATATAAAGTCAAATCCTGATGGCAGTAAATCTACAACTTCTACTCCAGTAGCATCTTCAGGACCATCATTTGTTACCGAAATTTGGAATGTAATTTCAGTTCCCATTAATGGAGACGTATCTCCATCAACAACTATTTTGTCTAATGAAAGGTCAGCTGTTGGAGTTACCGGTGTAACTACTGCATTATCTTCATCATCTTCACTTTGATCGCCGTCATCATTGTTTGGTGTAGAATCTATATCTAAAATATCGGAAGCAATAACCTCTGTTACGTTTACGTAATCTCCGGTTGGATTTACAAGGACATCAATCAATAGAGTTTCTGTAGATCCGTTCATAACCGTTCCGACATTCCATACTCCTGTATTTTCGTCATAAGTTCCAGATGATGCACTAAATAATATAAAGTCGTATCCTGATGGTAATAAATCAACTACCTCTACGCCTGTAGCATCCTGCGGACCGTCATTAGTCAATGAAATTTGGAATGTAATCTCAGTTCCCACTAATGGAGACGTATCTCCATCTACTACTATTTTATCAATTGAAAGATCCGCAATAGGAGTTACCGGTGTAACTACTGCATTATCTTCATCATCTTCACTTTGATCTCCGTCATCATTGTTTGGTGTAGAATCTATATCATATACATCTGATGCCGTAACTTCAGCAATATTTAAATAATCACCTGTTGCATTTACTAAAACATCAATTAATAAAGATTCATACTCCCCTGCTCTTACACTTCCTATATTCCAAACACCTGTATTCTCATCATATAATCCGGCTGTTGAACTGTATAATATAAAGTCATATCCTGATGGTAATAAGTCTACTACTTCTACTCCAGTAGCATCTTGTGGTCCATCATTAAACACTCTAATCTCAAATGTAATTTCAGAACCTATTAACGGTGTCAAGTCACCATCAACGACAAATTTAGTCAATGATAAATCTGCTTGTGCTGGAACGATAGTGAGTTCGTCCTCGTCATCGTCGTCACCGTTCGTGTCACCGTCCTCGTCAACGGTCTCGTCCGTGGTCGGGTCACTGTCAGGATCGTACTGGTCGCTCGCGGTTATCTGGGCTACGTTCGTGTACTCCCCGCTGGCCCCCGTAGGTGCGTTTACCGTTGCCTCGTATGTCAATACCACCGTACCGTTATTTGCAGCTACCGTCAATCCTGTCCACGTTGCCGTGTTCCCTGATTGAGAACCGCCGTCGTTTACTGATGTTAACGTATAACCTACCGGTAAAATATCCTCTACCGATACACCCGTAGCTACGTCAGGTCCGGCGTTGGTCACCGTCAAGGTGAAGGTTACCGTATCACCTACATTGGGAAGGTTATCGTTTATCGTTTTTACTATACTTAAATCCGATTGCTGTGGCACTACTGCCGCAGTCGCCTCATCGTCGTCAGAGATACCGTCGCCCATATCGTCTGCCGATTCATCGGTCGATGGATCGCTATCGGTATCGTACTGGTCGGCCACGGTTATCCTTACTCGGTTAACGTACTCGTTTGCAGCTCCAGTAGGGGCATCCACGGTAGTATCGAAGGTCAGGGTCACCGTATCCGTACCCAACGGTACGCTAAGGCCCGTCCAGTCGATAACGTTGCCCGTTGCTACACCAGAGTTGCTGATGTTGGCTATCGCACTGTATCCAACAGGCAATACATCCTGTACTGATACTCCTGTCGCCGCTACGTCGCCGGCATTGCTTATCGTGATGGTGAACGTCACTGTGTCCCCTACGTTAGGGGTAGCATCGCTCACGGTCTTGTTTATGGATAGATCCGAGGTCTGAGGGGTCACCGTGAAGCTGTCCTCCTCGTCCTCACTCTGGTCGCCGTCGTCGTTATCAGGATCACTGTCTGGGTCGTATTGGTCGGCAGCAGACACTTCAGCGATATTGGTATACTCACCGATCGCTCCAGTCGGTGCACCCACCGTTACCTGGTAGCTCAACGTAATGCTCGCTCCGTTGGCGATGCTCAATCCCGTCCAGTCTATCTGGTTCCCCGTTGCAGAACCACCGTTGTCTATGCTCGTTATTCCGCTGTAGCCCACAGGAACAATATCCGTTACCGATACGCCTGTGGCACTATCCGGGCCGTTGTTGGTCACTACGATTTCGAAGGTAACCGTATCGCCCACGTTAGGAGTGGCACTGCTTCCTGAGCTGATGCCCTTGGCCAGCTCTAAGTCCGCTTGTTCCGGTGTTACCGTCTCGTCGTCCTCGTCGTCCTCGCTCTGGTCGCCGTCGTCATTGTTTGGCGTACTGTCCGTATCGTATTGGTCGCTTCCTGTAATCTCCGCTGTATTATTGTATTCACCAGTAGTTCCCGTTGGGGCATTTACCGTTACCTGGTAGCTTACCGCCAATCCTGTCAACGGTACGTTCAATCCGTCCCATGTGATGGTCGTATCCCCGGCATTGTAAACACCGCCGTTGTCTATCGAACCACCTACCAAGGTATACCCCACTGGCAGTACATCGTCAAGGCTTACACCCGTGGCAACAGATGCCCCAGCGTTGCTGATAGCGATATTGAACGTTATCACATCACCTACGTTCGGCGTAGTGTCGCTTACCGTTTTATCTATTGAAAGATCGGATGTCTGTGGCACAACCGTGAAGTTGTCCTCGTCGTCCTCGCTCTGGTCGCCGTCGTCGTTGTTTGGCGTACTGTCCGTATCGTATTGGTCAGCAGCTGTTACTTCTGCTACGTTCCCATATTCTCCCGCTGCTCCGGTAGGTGCGTTAACGGTCGCCTGATAGGTCACCGTTATGCTTCCCGCTGCAGGTACGAACAAGCCTGTCCAAGTTGCCGTGTTACCGGCCCCTGTTCCCGCATCGTTCACCGTACCCAAGGTATAGCCTATAGGCAATACATCCTCTACCGATACGTTGGTAGCATCCTGAGGCCCTGCGTTGCTGATTACCAGCTCGAAGGTCAGTACGTCGCCTACGTTAGGCGTTGCACTCCCAGATGACAGGCTTTTTGCCAAGGACAGGTCTATCTGTGCAGGCGCAATGGTCAAGCTGTCCTCGTCATCGTCGTCTCCGTCCGTGTCGCCGTCCTCGTCAACGGTCTCGTCCGTGGCCGGGTCACTGTCAGGGTCGTACTGGTCGCTCGCGGTTATCTGTGCTACGTTGGTGTACTCGCCCGCTGCTCCAGTTGGAGCGTTCACAGTGGCCTCGTACGTCAATACCACTGTACCGTTATTTGCAGCTACCGTAAGACCAGTCCACGTTGCCGTGTTGCCCGATTGGGAACCGCCGTCGTTTACTGATGTTAACGTATAACCTACCGGTAAAATATCCTCTACCGATACACCCGTAGCAACGTCAGGTCCGGCGTTGGTCACCGTCAAGGTGAACGTTACCGTATCCCCTACATTGGGAAGGTTATCGTTTATCGTTTTTACTATACTTAAATCCGATTGCTGTGGCACTACTACCGCAGTCGCCTCATCGTCGTCCGCGATGCCGTCGCCCATATCGTCTGCCGATTCATCGGTCGATGGGTCGCTATCGGTATCGTACTGGTCGGCCGCTGTTATCCTTACTCGGTTAACGTACTCGTTTGTAGCTCCAGTAGGGGCATCCACGGTAGCATCGAAGGTCAGGGTCACCGTATCCGTACCCAACGGTACGCTAAGGCCCGTCCAGTCGATAACGTTGCTCGTTGCTACACCAGAGTTGCTGATGTTGGCTATAGCACTGTATCCAACAGGAAGCACGTCCTGTACCGATATGTTGGTTGCCGCTACGTCACCGGAATTGCTTATCGTGATGGTGAACGTTACCACATCGCCTACGTTAGGCGTAGCGTCGCTCACTGTCTTGTTTATGGATAGATCTGAAATTTGTGGTACAACTGTATAACTATCCTCATCATCTTCGCTTTGAGTACCATCATCATTATTTGGTATGCTATCAGGGTCGAATTGATCTGCTTCGGTTACCTCCGCAAAATTCCTGTATTCATCTAGTATACCAATAGGAGCTTCAATTGTAACCTGATAACTGAGTGTAATACTGGTTCCATTTGCAATATTTAAACCTGTCCAATCTATTTGATTATCTGTTACAACACCGCCATTTGTAACATTAGTAATTGAGCTAAAACCCGGTGGATTTAAATCTATTACTGCAACGCCAGTAGCATCATCAGGACCAGTATTAGTAACAATTATCTCAAAAGTCACCGTATCTCCTATATTTGGAGTCGCACTGCTCCCTGAACTTATTGTTTTTGTTAATTCTAAGTCAGCTTGCTCAATTGTAAATGTGGCATCATCTTCGTCATCTTCACTTTGATCGCCATCGTCATTATCAGGTGTACTGTCTGGGTCAGGTAAATCACTATTTGTAATTTGAGCAATATTAGTATAATCTCCTGAGCCATTGATTATCACATTGTAAGTTAATGTTCTAGAAAGTCCGTTGTTAAGAGATAAGTCACTCCATACTATTGAATTGTTTCCAATAATGTAAACTCCTCCATTTGAAATTGTTCCCGGCACTATATCATAACCTGAGGGTAAGAGGTCTTCAATATCTATTCCTGTAGCATCACCAGGTCCAAAGTTTTCTAATAAAATTGAAAAGGTTACTATATCTCCGACTGCTCCTGAAACAGGGGCGGCCGTTTTTGTTAATTGAAGGTCTGCTGTTTCCAAAGTTACCGAAGCGTCATCTTCATCATCTTCACTTTGATCACCATCATCATTACCAGGTGTACTATCTGGATCAGCTTGATCTGAAGTTGCTATTTCAGCTATGTTATTATATTCTCCAGTGGCTCCGGTTGGCGCATTTACAGTTGTTGTAATATTAATCGTAGCTGGTGTTGATGTGGTTACAGAACCAATGTTCCAAACTCCTGTACTAGAATTATAATTTCCGCCGGAATTATCACTTTGATAAGTAAAGCCAATTGGTAATTCATCCTGAACGGTAACATTTGTTGCAGTATCTGTTCCTGAATTCGTAACAGTAATGGTGAATATAACCGTGTCTCCTACACTAACATTTGAAGCAGAAGCTACTTTTTGAAGCGATAAATCTGATGACTGGATAGTCACAGACGCATTGTCCTCATCATCTTCACTTTGATCTCCATCATCATTATCTGGTGTACTATCTGGGTCTAGACTATCGCTTGCAGTTATCTCTGCTAGATTTGTATATGCTCCGCTACCATTTACTGTGGCATTAAATGTTAAATCTAAAGTATCTCCACTATCAATATTTAAATTGGTCCATGTAATGGTTTGAGTAGCCACTTCAAAAGACCCTCCGTTAGATACCGTACCTGGTACTAAGGAATAGCCTAGAGGCAATACATCTTCAACACTAATGCCGATAGCATCTGAATTAGGCAAAACACTATCATTGTTTAAAATAGAAATAGTAAACGTTACAATATCCCCAACATTTACAGAAGATGGAGCAACTGTTTTTGATAATTCCAAATCTGAAATTGGGGTTATAGTTAGTGTCATTGTATCACTTGCTTCGCTACAAGTTCCATTACTAACAGCCCATTCAAAAACATAGGTACCAACTGCCGTGCCCGTAACTTGAGTACCTGGATCATTAGCATCTGCAAATCCAACCGTAGTTGGTCCCGAAACTTGACTCCAAGTTCCTATTCCTGTAGAAGCTGGAGTTGCACCTAAGAAAACTGGAGTTAATTCTTGTAAGGTTTGATTTGGCCCTGCTTCAGCTGAAACAGGATCGGCAAAAATAACTATCTGCATTGAATCAGCTGATGAACAGCCTCCATTTTCAGCCGTCCATGTAAATTCATAAGTTCCCTGACTTAAACCTAAAACGAATGTATTAGGGTCATTTGGTGAATCTATAAGTGCTGGATTCCCTGCGGTTTGTGTCCATGTTCCAGTTCCTACTGTTACTGGAGTAGCATCTAAACTAGTTAAATTAGCGGAACAAAACTCTTGATCTGGCCCAGCATCTGCAGTAGATGGTGGGGTATCAGTAAAGGTGATTGTAACTGTATCAGATTGAGGAGCACATAGTGATGGACTTTGAAATGGATCTGATGGACTAGGAGGGTCTGATGGTGGAGGGTTGTTGGAAACCGTCCACTCAAGAACATATGTACCAACTTCAATATTAGTCATTCCTGTTATAGGATTATTTGGAAAGTCTATTGTTGTTGAATGTCCGGAAGGCCCGCTAATGATTGACCACGCTCCAATACCAGAAGTTGGTGCCGTAGCAGATGTTAAAAAATCTGTTTGACATGCATTGGTTTGATTAGGTCCCGCCTCAACTGGGTCTGGGACATTATACACTTCAACTCTAACAAAATCCGATTTATCGACACAGAAATTAGAATCAAAGTTTAATTCAAAGATATAAAGCCCTTCCTGTAGGCCACTAACATTTGTAGTAGCACTGTTATTAGGAGTATCTATAGTAACAGGACCTGAACCTGATGGTTGAGAAATTAGTCGCCATTCTGAAGTTACATCCCCAGGAATTGTGGGGACTTGAGGCGCTGGAGGGTCAGGTAAATTACCCGTTGTTAATGTTGCTGTTGTTGTAGAGCCTAGTCCTCCTCCAGTACAAACTACTTGGTCTTGACCTGCATCTGGATTTTGACTTGGACCGTTACTGACTGTTACAGCTACATCTTGTGGTGTATTGGAACACCCTACATAATCTGTTGTATACCTGAACACATAACTATTTCCGGGTACAACAGTAGCATTTGCAGTATTACTGTTACTTGGTGATTGCGTTGGTGTATGCGTAACTATTTCAGCTGGTGTTGGTGCGCCCCCATTAACAGAGAGAACACTCCATGTTCCTGTAGTACCTGTTGTGGCCTCCAAGAACACACTATTCACCTCACATAGGTCTTGATCTGAACCTGCCGAAGTAGCTGGAGCAAATACATCAACAGTAATCTCATCTGTAGAATCGGTACATAACGGAGAATCGCTAAATACAGTCCATCTGAAGACATAACTACCAGTATATAATCCTGTTATATTGGTTGTTTCGCTATTAGGTGAAGCTATTGTTGGTGTATTGGGACCTGAAACTACAGTCCATACGCCCGTACCAGTAGAAATTGGTGTCGCCGATATTATTGTATTATCTGCACACACTGTTCGATTTCCACCTATTATACTTGCTGCAGAAGCCGGTAAACCAACCTCAATAGTAACTGTGTCGGCAGCATTTGCACTTGTACAATTACCATAAGTAATTACCCATTCAAAAACATAGGTTCCATCTAATAAATTAGTGAATTCTGCTGTTGGACTATTAATATCATCAACTGTAAAACCAGTTAATCCAGATACTAGACTCCAAGTTCCAACACCACCAAAAGGCGTTGGGTCATCAGCATTCATTGTGAATGACAATCCAACTGGGTCTAGACATAATGTTTGATCTGGCCCTGCATCAATGGCAGCAGTAGTATCTGAAATAACCACTTCAACTTGATCTGAAGTTGAAGGACACGTATTTGTTGTTGGTGGCGTATACCCTATTTCCCACTGAAATACATATTGACCATTTACTAAACCGGTTACACCAGAAGTTGGGTCATTTAGGTCTCCAAAAGCTACCGAAGATGGACCCGATATTTGTGTCCATGTTCCTGTTTCATCTGTATCAGGTGTGTTAGCACTTAAATTTGTAATACTATTTGTGCCAGAAGACAGACAAATATCAGCTCCAGCATCTGCTATAGTTGGTGAATCTTCACTTCCTGTATCAATAGTAACCGTATCGGAAGCAGGCAAGGCACAATCTAGTTCTCCTGGTCTTTCATCTAATGTCCATGTTAATGTGTAGCTGGTATTAGCCGTTGTAAAACCATAAGCTATTGCATTTGGGTCATTAACATCTGAGAATGTTATACCCGGATCTGCTGAAGACCAAACTCCTATTTGATTATCTCGAGGAGTATCTGCATTCAACTGAACTGGAGCACTAATACAAACCGATTGGTTTACTCCTGCTTCAACTGGTAAATTACTTAAAGGCCCTACTCTAATCTCTACGTTATCTTCCTGTACATCACAGCCATTACCTGCAAAAACCGTATAAGTAAAATTATAAGTACCAGGCAACAAACCTATTAGCGCTGGCTCTTGAGCAAACCTATCGCTTATTACAGCATTTGTCATTCCTGACGGCCCGCTAATTAAAGACCATATTGAACTTTCACCTAATTGAATAGCACTTCCTGCTAAATTTCCATCGGTCTGACCACAAATAAAATCTTGATCGGTACCTGCATTAGCACCAACAGCCTCTGTTGACACATAAATATTAATTGTACTGTTGGCTGCATCACAACCTCCAACAAGTAAATTCCCTGTTCTTCTTCTTCTAAAATTAACGGTGTAGACTCCGGCTACATCAAAATTAATTGTAGCTGTTCCATTATTAGAACCCCCTAAACTAACATAACCTGTTGGAAAACTTATAGAAGAAGCACTTGGGCCACTTACTATACTATAATCCGTTCTATTACCACTTGAGGAAGTATATGGAATATTAAAAGTTAAATCGCCACAAGCTCCAGTAATATCGTTTCCTCCATTTGCGGTTATACTTACGGGATCTGAATTATAACTTAAATTTACAGTTGCACTAGTATCACAACCGGTGTTGGTATTAGTTATCGTATATCTAAACGAATATGAATTGGGTGCGGTTAAACCTGTAACCCTAGTTGTGCTGCTCGTAGGATCTTCTATGGTAATTGTAGCCGTAGGACCTGAAATTTGGGTCCATTCAACAGTTTCGTTAGTAAAATCTGGTAAAGACCCTACTAATGTAGTTTCTGTAATTGAAGCATCACAAAATCTTTGATTATTATCTGAAATAGATGCATTAGACACATCTTGTGTAGCAGCCGGAACGGTAATCGTTACGGTATCTGAACCAGACGCACATGGCCCAACTACATCCCATCTAAATTCATAAACTCCCTCAAATAAATCGGAAACTGATGTTGTGTTACTATTCGAGTTATTAATGGTTGGAGTTGTCGGCCCCGATACAAATGACCAAGTACCTATTTGTCCTCCTCCACCATTTCCTGCAAATGATGCATTCAAACTAGTGCTTTGCGAAACGGTATAACAGTTAGACAACGTCTGATCAGAACCAGCCTCTACAGGACTCTGACCACCATAATTAGTAACCGTAATTTCATCGAATGAGGAACAACCATTTCCGGAAATAGTCCAACGTAATGTTGTACTACCTGCTGAGGTCTCAGACAAATTTATTGTTGAAGTGGCCGAATTTGGTTGATTAATAGTAACTCCTGCATTATTACCTCCCTCTATGGTCCATACGCCAGTTTCTCCAGGATTTAAAGGAGAGTTACCGGTAATATTCAAAGACCCCGAACTATCGGGACAAGAATCTAAACCAGTACCAGCATCTGCAATAGTGATAGGGTTTACAGTTACACTAACCGTTTGAGATGGTGTATCTCCATTAAAACACTCGGCCGAAAGTTCAAAAATGTAAACGTTTCCAGCAATAGCTCCAGTAATAATGGGATCTTCGTCAGACGGATCGCTTATTATTACTGTTGGTCCACTTACCTGTCTCCAGGTTGGTCCAGCAGCATAAGTATCTGGAGTAGTACCATCTAGTTGAAACGTTTCATTAACACAAATTGTTTGGTCTAACCCTGCATTGATTGTACACGATTGTGCCTGTAAAGAACTGTGACCAAATAAAAAAACAACGAATAGCAAGAGCGTAAACTTAACACACTTAGCTACTTTGAATTGGAAGTAATTGTCCATTTAGAGTAAGTTATTATTAGATTAATTACAATCAAAAAGTAAAAGCTTTGGTAAAAGGGGACTTTAACTTTAATCGATTAAATGCAAATATATTCGATGAAATGCATTTATCCAAATTTTTATAGAATAATTTTAATTTTAATTTATTGTCCCAGCTCTTGATGATATAATTATGTGACACTCACCAAAATTTAAGGTCACTTTTTTATAACAATGATTTCAAGTCGTATTTTATAAAGTTATATTTGCCGAAATTTATTTTTATGTCTTTTTTACAAGAAATAGAGCGCAGAAGAACCTTTGGTATAATTTCCCACCCAGATGCTGGTAAAACAACATTAACAGAGAAACTACTTCTTTTTGGAGGTGCTATCCAGGAAGCCGGCGCGGTAAAAAGTAATAAAATAAAGAAAGGTGCCACTAGTGATTTCATGGAGATTGAACGTCAACGTGGTATATCGGTTGCAACTTCGGTGTTGGCATTTGAGTATAATGATATTAAAATAAATATTCTTGACACACCCGGTCATAAAGATTTTGCCGAAGATACTTTTAGGACCTTAACAGCCGTAGACAGTGTAATTGTAGTAATTGATGTTGCCAAAGGGGTTGAGGAACAAACCGAAAAGTTAGTAGAAGTTTGTAGAATGCGTAACATTCCCATGATTGTCTTTATCAACAAATTAGATAGAGAAGGAAAAGATGCTTTCGATTTACTTGATGAAGTTGAACAAAAACTAGGATTAAGAGTAACACCTTTAAGTTTCCCAATTGGTATGGGATATGAGTTTAAAGGCATTTATAATATATGGGAGAAAAACATTAATTTATTCAGCGGTGATAGTAGAAAAGATATCGAAGAAACAATTGAAATTTCAGATTTAAGTTCTTCTGAATTGGATACACTTGTAGGCGAACATGCTGCTGATACACTTAGAGAAGAAATTGAATTAGTTGAGGGTATTTATCCTCAATTTGATAAAGAAGCCTATAGAAGTGGAGAATTACAACCCGTATTTTTTGGTTCTGCATTAAATAATTTTGGAGTTAGAGAACTTTTGGATTGTTTCGTAGAAATTGCACCAACACCTAGATCGAAACAAAGCGATACAAGGTTGGTGAAACCTGATGAAAAAAAATTTACTGGATTTGTTTTTAAGATTCATGCTAACATGGACCCTAACCATAGAAACCGCTTGGCTTTCGTAAAAATTGTTTCAGGAGAATTTAAAAGGAATACGCCTTATTTACATGTTAGGAATAATAAAAAGTTAAAGTTCTCAAGTCCGAATGCTTTCTTTGCTGAGAAAAAAGAAATTGTAGACATATCTTATCCAGGTGATATAGTTGGTTTACAAGATACCGGAAGTTTTAAAATAGGAGATACACTTACCGAAGGTGAAGTCATGAATTATAAAGGTATACCTAGTTTTTCTCCTGAACACTTTAGATATATTAATAATGCAGACCCTTTAAAATCTAAGCAGTTAGCAAAAGGGATTGACCAGTTGATGGATGAAGGTGTTGCCCAATTATTTACTCTAGAATTAAACGGAAGAAAGGTTATTGGTACCGTTGGGGCATTGCAATATGAAGTTATTCAATATAGGTTAGAAAACGAATATGGGGCCAAATGTACCTATGAAAATTTAAATGTTGCTAAAGCTTGTTGGATAGATCCTGAAGATGAGAAAAATGACGAATTTAAAGAGTTTAAACAGGTGAAACAACGCTTCCTTGCTAAGGATAAGCAAGGGCAATTGGTTTTTCTTGCAGACTCTCTGTTTTCATTGCAAATGACACAGCAAAAATACCCTAGTATTAAGTTCCATTTTACTTCGGAATTTGAGTAAAGTCTAGATTTAAGACAGTCTATTTTAGATAAAATTTGGTTTTTTATCGATATTTTTATACATTTAGTCGATTAAAAAATTACCAAACCTGAATAAACAGCCCTGCTTATGGAAGTGAATGCCAACGAATTCAGTAATGAGGATATTACTGTTACCTACGACCCTTGTAAATGCATGTTATCCGGGACTTGTGCCAAAGAACTCTCTGAAGTTTTTAGTGACTCAATTATACCTTGGGTAAATTTAGATAATACAGAAACAGGTAAAATAATTGAGCAAATAGAACGATGCCCCTCTGGTGCTTTAAATTATTTTAAACATAGAAAAAGACAAGCCTCTTAAAAAAAAGCCTTGAAATATTTCAAGGCTTTTTTTACTCTATCACTTAGGATTCGATAAGGTTTATCAAAAGAATATTTAAAATTACTTTTAATAATCAGATGCTAAAATAACTTCAACATGATATATCTGTCAAATTTATGCTTCGCCTGTTGGTCCGAAATTTAAAGGAATTGGTGGTTGCTCGTAATCTTTGATTTCTCCATGTGCATTTTCAAATCTGTTTACGTTATCTGCTAATGCTTTAAGCAACCTTTTAGCGTGTTGGGGTGTTAGTATTATTCTAGACTTCACTTTATTCTTAGGAACCCCGGGCATAATATTAACAAAATCCACTACAAATTCTGAAACCGAATGGTTTATAATAGCTAAGTTAGAATAAGTACCCTCGGCAACTTTTTCATCCAATTCTATATTTATTTGACCTTGTTTTTGTTTATCGTTTTCGTCAGCCATAATTTCTAATTTAAATTAAAAAGCCTTCAAGTAAATTACATGAAGGCTTTTGTTTTATAGATTCCCGCCCTCGCGGTTTATCAATTCTTAGTTGTAATTCAACTCTTGCTTTACTTGCATCATTTCGTCAAATTCTTCTTTAGAACCTACGATGATATTAGAATAACTTCTCATACCTGTACCTGCTGGAATTCTGTGTCCAACAATTACATTTTCTTTTAGTCCTTCTAAAGAATCTACCTTACCTGCTACAGCTGCTTCGTTAAGAACCTTAGTAGTTTCCTGGAACGATGCCGCAGAGATAAATGATTTAGTTTGAAGTGATGCTCTTGTAATACCTTGTAATATTGGCGTTGCTGTCGCTGGACTAGCATCTCTTGCCTCAACAAGTTTCTTGTCTTCTCTTCTTAAAATAGAATTTTCATCTCTTAATTCACGAGGTGTAACAATTTGACCTGCTTTAAGATTTTCAGAATCACCAGCATCTTCAATAACTTTCATTCCGAAGATATCATCATTTTCTTTGATGAAGTCTGCTTTATGAACTAATTGATCTTCTAAGAAAATCGTATCACCAGAATCAATGATTCTTACTTTACGCATCATCTGTCTTACAACAACCTCGAAGTGCTTATCGTTAATCTTCACCCCTTGTAAACGGTATACTTCCTGTACTTCGTTCACTAAGTATTGCTGAACAGCTGAAGGTCCTTTAATATTTAAGATATCGTTAGGCGTAATAGAACCATCAGATAATGGCATACCTGCTTTTACGTAATCGTTCTCTTGAACAAGAATCTGATTAGATAACTTCACTAGGTATTTCTTAATATCACCTGTTTTAGATTCTACTATAATCTCACGGTTACCACGCTTGATTTTCCCGAAAGAAACCACACCATCAATCTCACTAACTACAGCTGGGTTGGATGGGTTACGAGCTTCGAATAACTCAGTTACACGAGGTAAACCACCTGTAATATCACCTGCCTTAGCAGACTTACGAGGTATCTTAACTAACACCTTACCAACATTAATCTTCTCACCGTCATCAATCATTAAGTGAGCTCCAACTGGTAAGTTGTAAGAACGGATTGTTTCTCCCTTACCATCCTCAATATGGATTGTTGGGATTAACTTCTTATTTCTAGATTCTGAAATTACTTTTTCTTGGAATCCGGTCTGCTCATCAATTTCTACTTGATAAGTTACACCTTGCTCGATGTTTTCGTATTTAATCTTACCAGCAAATTCTGAAATAATTACGCCATTATATGGATCCCATGTACAAACAACATCGCCTTTACTTAATTTCTGACCATTTTTGATTGCTAAATGTGAACCATAAGGAATGTTATTGGTACTTAAAGTAATACCTGTTTTCTCGTCTACTAATTTAACCTCAGATGTACGAGAGATTACGATATCAACTTCATTTCCTTCGTTATCTTCTCCTTTAACAGTTTTTAAATCTTCAATTTCAGCAACACCATCGAACTTAACGGCTAGCTTGTTATCCTCAGAAATGTTACCTGCAATACCACCTACGTGGAACGTACGTAATGTTAACTGAGTACCAGGCTCTCCAATTGATTGAGCAGCAACAACACCAACAGCTTCACCGCGCTGTACCATTTTACCGGTAGCAAGGTTACGTCCGTAACATTTCGCACAAATACCTTTAGTAGCTTCACAAGTTAAGGCAGAGCGTACTTCAATAGTCTCAATCGGAGAATCTCCAATAGCTTTAGCAATATCATCTTCAATTAACTGACCAGCTGAAACTAATAACTCATCGGTTAATGGATTGTACACATCATTTAAAGATACACGACCTACAATTCTTTCTTCTAAAGTTTCAACAACTTCATCATTCTTCTTCAATGGTGCAACTTCTACACCTCTCAGCGTACCACAGTCTTCTATGTTAATGATAACATCTTGAGATACATCTACTAAACGACGTGTTAAGTAACCTGCATCTGCCGTTTTAAGAGCGGTATCTGCAAGACCTTTACGAGCACCGTGTGTAGAAATAAAGTATTCTAAAATTGAAAGACCTTCTTTAAAGTTAGAAAGAATTGGATTTTCAATAATCTCACCACCACCTGCGTTAGATTTTTTAGGCTTAGCCATTAATCCACGCATACCAGTTAACTGACGGATTTGCTCTTTAGAACCACGAGCTCCAGAATCAAGCATCATAAATACCGAGTTAAATCCTTGTTGATCCTCACGGATACGTTTCATAGATAACTCTGTTAACTCTGCATTGGTAGATGTCCAAATATCAATTACCTGATTATAACGTTCGTTGTTGGTAATAAGTCCCATATTATAGTTACCCATAATACCATCAACTAAACCGTTAGCACTATCAATCATAGTTTGTTTCTCAGCAGGGATAATAATATCTCCTAAACTGAATGACAAACCTCCTTTGAATGCAAAATTAAATCCTAAGGTTCTAATTGAATCCAAGAATTCAGCCGTTTCTGGTACAGATGTAACTTTAAGAATATCACCAATAATATCTCTTAATGATTTCTTAGTTAATACCTGATTGATATAACCTGCGGCTTGAGGTACATGTTGGTTGAATAATACACGACCAACAGTAGTCTCAACAATCATTCTATCTAATTTACCATCTTCATTTAGGTCTATCGTTCTAACTTTTATACCAGCATTCAAATCTACGCGCTTCTCGTTGAAGGCAATTTCTACTTCTTCTGGAGAGTAGAAAGTCAACCCTTCACCTTTAATAGGTAATTCTGGAGTAGATTTACGCTCTTTGGTCATATAATAAAGACCAAGAACCATATCCTGAGATGGTACTGTTACCGGAGAACCATTCGCTGGGTTTAAGATATTATGAGATGCCAACATCAATAATTGACATTCTAGGATTGCCTCTGGTCCTAATGGTAAGTGTACCGCCATCTG
The DNA here is from genome assembly GCF_023273855.1 of Seonamhaeicola sp. ML3. Classification (NCBI taxonomy): domain Bacteria; kingdom Pseudomonadati; phylum Bacteroidota; class Flavobacteriia; order Flavobacteriales; family Flavobacteriaceae; genus Seonamhaeicola; species Seonamhaeicola sp. ML3. Next base: position 155,166 of record NZ_CP096884.1, read on the forward strand.
GTCACCATCGAAATCCGCGTTAAATGCCGTACACACTAATGGGTGTAATTGAATTGCTTTACCCTCGATTAACTTAGGTTGGAACGCTTGAATACCAAGACGGTGTAACGTAGGAGCACGGTTTAGTAATACTGGATGTCCTTTAAGAACATTTTCCAAGATATCCCAAACTACTGGCTCTCTTTTATCTATGATTTTCTTTGCAGATTTTACAGTCTTAACAATACCTCTTTCAATTAATTTTCTAATTACGAAAGGTTTGTAAAGCTCTGCTGCCATGTTCTTTGGCAATCCACATTCGTATAATTTTAATTCAGGACCAACAACAATTACAGAACGTGCAGAATAGTCAACACGCTTACCAAGTAAGTTTTGACGGAAACGTCCTTGCTTACCTTTTAATGAATCTGATAATGATTTTAATGGTCTGTTAGAATCTGTTTTTACTGCTGAAGATTTACGTGTGTTATCAAATAATGAATCTACAGATTCTTGTAACATACGTTTCTCATTACGCAAGATTACTTCAGGAGCTTTAATTTCAACTAAACGCTTTAAACGATTGTTTCTGATGATTACTCTTCGATATAAATCATTTAAATCTGAAGTAGCGAAACGACCACCATCTAATGGTACTAAAGGACGTAATTCTGGTGGAATTACAGGAATAACCTTCATAATCATCCATTCTGGACGGTTCTCACGATTATTGTTAGACTCGCGTAAAGCCTCTACAACTTGTAAACGCTTTAATGCTTCTGTTTTACGTTGTTTAGAAGTTTCAGTATTTGCTTTATGACGTAATTCATAAGACAAGCCTTCTAAATCAATTCTTGACAACAACTCAATTAAACACTCAGCCCCCATTTTAGCGATGAACTTATTAGGGTCTGTGTCTTCTAAATATTGATTGTCTTGAGGAAGTGCTTCTAAAATGTTCAGATATTCTTCTTCAGTAAGAAAATCCATTTTTTGTAATGGTTCTCCTTCTTCATTCTTAGCTAAACCTGGTTGGATTACTACATAACGCTCGTAGTAAATAATCATATCCAACTTCTTAGATGGTAATCCTAATAGGTAACCAATTTTGTTTGGTAACGAACGGAAATACCAAATATGTGCAACAGGTACTACTAAGTTAATGTGACCAACTCTATCTCTACGTACTTTTTTCTCAGTAACTTCAACACCACAACGGTCACAAACGATACCTTTATAACGAATACGCTTATATTTTCCACAAGCACACTCATAATCCTTTACAGGACCAAAAATACGCTCACAGAATAAACCATCTCTTTCTGGTTTGTGCGTACGGTAATTAATAGTTTCTGGTTTTAAAACCTCTCCTCTTGAATCTGCTAAAATAGATTCTGGTGATGCTAAACCAATAGAGATTTTATTGAATCTCTTAACTGTATTTTTATCTTGTTTTCTTGCCATAATATATGGATGAAATGATTTTTAATTTACTACTCTTCTAATCTGATGTCTAATCCTAAACCTTTTAATTCATGCATTAATACATTGAATGATTCAGGTAATCCTGGATCTGGCATTGGTTCACCTTTAACGATACTTTCGTAAGTTTTGGCTCTACCAATAACATCATCAGACTTAACAGTCAATATTTCACGTAAAGTACTTGATGCACCGTATGCTTCAAGTGCCCATACTTCCATCTCTCCAAAACGCTGACCACCAAACTGTGCTTTACCACCTAATGGCTGTTGCGTAATTAACGAGTAAGGTCCAATAGAACGTGCGTGCATCTTATCGTCAACCATGTGTCCTAATTTCAACATGTAGATAACACCAACAGTTGCCGCTTGATCAAAACGCTCTCCTGTACCACCGTCATATAAGTGCGTATGACCAAAACGAGGCACTCCTGCTTCGTCTGTCAACTCATTAATTTGGTCTAGAGTTGCACCATCAAAAATAGGTGTAGCAAACTTGCGACCTAAATTTTGACCTGCCCAACCAAGAACAGTTTCATAAATCTGTCCGATGTTCATACGAGATGGTACCCCTAATGGATTCAATACGATATCTACTGGCGTTCCATCTTCTAAGAATGGCATATCTTCTTGACGAACGATTCTTGCAACAATACCTTTGTTACCGTGACGTCCTGCCATCTTATCACCTACTTTAAGCTTACGTTTCTTAGCAATATAAACTTTTGCAAGCTTGATGATTCCTGCTGGTAATTCATCTCCAACTGAAATAGTGAACTTTTCACGTCTTAGAGCACCTTGAAGATCGTTTTCCTTAATCTTGTAATTATGGATTAAATCTGCAACAAGAGCATTAGTATGATCATCTGTAGTCCATTTACCAGATACTAAATGAGCATAGTCATCAACAGCATTTAACATCTTTAAAGTAAATTTCTTCCCTTTAGGGAATACCTCTTCACCTAAATCATTGAAGATTCCTTGAGCTGTTTTACCGTTTACGATAGCGAATAATTTGTCAATTAAAATATCTTTTAAATCGTCAAATCTTCTATCGTATTCAGCTTCTAAAGCTAAGATATCATCTTTATCTTGTGCTCTCTTACGCTTATCTTTTACTGCTCTAGCAAATAATTTTTTATCAATTACAACACCATTTAATGATGGAGACGCTTTTAATGATGCATCTTTTACATCACCAGCTTTATCACCGAAAATAGCACGTAATAATTTTTCTTCAGGCGTTGGATCAGATTCACCTTTAGGCGTAATCTTACCAATTAAGATATCACCGGGCTTAACCTCTGCACCTACTCTAATCATACCGTTTTCATCAAGGTCTTTAGTTGCCTCTTCAGAAACATTAGGAATATCATTAGTTAATTCTTCGTTACCTAATTTGGTATCTCTAACTTCTAATGAATACTCATCAATATGAATAGATGTAAAGATGTCTTCACGTACAACTTTTTCAGAAATTACAATCGCATCCTCAAAGTTATACCCTTTCCAAGGCATGAAGGCCACTTTCATATTCCTACCAAGTGCTAACTCACCTTTTTGAGTTGCGTATCCTTCACATAAAACCTGACCTTTAGTAACTCTATCTCCCTTAACCACAATTGGCTTTAAGTTGATTGAAGTACCTTGGTTAGTTTTTCTGAATTTGATTAATTCGTAAACCTTTTCATCACTATCAAAGCTTACTTTAGCCTCATCCTCTGTACGGTCGTAACGAATTCTAATTTCATTTGCATCTACATAAAGTACTTCTCCTTCTCCTTCAGCATTAATCAATACTCTAGAATCTGAAGCTACTTGACGCTCTAAACCAGTTCCTACGATAGGCGCATCTACTCTTAATAATGGTACTGCCTGACGCATCATGTTCGATCCCATTAACGCACGGTTCGCATCATCATGCTCTAAAAACGGAATTAAAGACGCCGAGATAGATGAAATCTGGTTTGGCGCTACATCTGTATAATGTAATTCATTTGGATCTATCACAGGGAAATCACCTTCCATTCTGGCAATAACCTTATCATGTAATATCTTACCATCACCATCAACTTCAATAGTTGCTTGAGCGATTAATTTCTCTTCTTCTTCCTCTGCACTTAGGTAAGTAGGTGCGTTTTTAATATCTACAACACCATCTTCAACTTTTCTGTAAGGCGTCTCAATGAATCCCATAGAATTCACTTTCGCATAAACTGAAAGTGATGAAATCAAACCAATATTCGGTCCCTCTGGAGTTTCAATTGGACAAAGTCTTCCGTAGTGTGTATAGTGAACGTCACGAACCTCGAAACCAGCTCTTTCACGAGAAAGACCACCAGGTCCAAGTGCCGATAAACGACGCTTATGAGTAATCTCTGCTAATGGATTTGTTTGATCCATAAACTGAGATAACTGGTTAGTTCCGAAGAATGAGTTAATTACTGAAGACAAGGTCTTCGCGTTAATCAAATCAATCGGTGTAAACACCTCGTTATCACGAACGTTCATACGCTCACGAATGGTACGAGCCATACGCGCTAAACCAACACCAAACTGAGAAGACAACTGCTCACCTACTGTACGTACACGACGGTTAGATAAGTGATCGATATCATCAATCTCTGCTTTTGAGTTAATAAGCTCGATTAAATATTTAATAATGGTAATGATATCTTCTTTGGTAAGCACTTGCTTATCCATCCCGATATCAAGACCTAATTTTTTGTTCATTCTGTAACGCCCAACTTCACCTAATGAGTAACGTTGATCAGAGAAGAATAATTTATCAATAATTCCTCTTGCTGTCTCCTCATCTGGTGGTTCAGCATTACGTAATTGTCTGTAGATATGTTCAACAGCCTCTTTTTCAGAGTTTGTTGGATCTTTTTGAAGCGTATTGTGAATAATGGCATAATCACCTTGCTCAGACGTTTCTTTGTGTAAAAGAATAGTCTTTACTTCTGCTTCTAGTATCTCTTCAATATTTTCTTTGTCAAGAATTGTATCACGATCAAGCACAATCTCGTTACGCTCGATAGATACAACCTCTCCCGTATCTTCATCAACAAAATCCTCGTGCCATGTATTAAGTACACGAGCTGCTAACTTTCTTCCTGAATATTTCTTAAGTCCAGATTTTGAAACTTTAACCTCTTCGGCTAAATCAAAAATCTCTAAAATGTCTTTATCACGCTCAAAGCCTATAGCTCTGAAAAGCGTTGTTACAGGTAACTTCTTCTTTCTATCGATGTAAGCATACATTACCTGATTGATGTCTGTAGCAAATTCAATCCAAGAACCTTTAAAAGGAATTACCCTAGCTGAATATAATTTAGTTCCGTTGGCATGGAAAGATTGTCCAAAGAATACCCCCGGAGAACGGTGTAATTGAGATACAACAACACGTTCTGCACCATTGATAACAAAGGTACCACTTGGAGTCATGTAAGGAATAGTTCCTAAGTATACGTCTTGAACAATAGTTTCGAAATCCTCATGTTCAGGATCTGTACAGTAAAGTTTTAACCTTGCCTTTAAGGGAACACTGTAAGTTAATCCTCTTTCAATACACTCATCGATAGCATATCTAGGTGGATCTATGAAGTAATCTAAAAATTCTAAAACAAATTGATTTCGAGAATCTGTGATTGGAAAGTTTTCCATGAAGGTGTTATACAATCCTTCGTCACCTCTTTCTTCAGACTTTGTTTCTAATTGGAAAAAATCCTGGAAGGATTTAATTTGAATATCCAAGAAATCTGGATATTCTGTTCTATTTACAATAGACGAGAAATTTAATCTTTCAGCTTGTGTTGACAACATCAATGAACGGAATTTTGATTAAAAAAAATAATGATAGCGTATGTACTCTTTATATACGCAAAATGGTTTAGACCTGGGAGAACTACTCTCCAGGCCTAAACCTTTGTGTTTTTGGTTTACTAAGCTTACTTAAGCTCAACCTCAGCTCCAGCCTCTTCTAATGAAGCTTTTAAGCCTTCTGCTTCGTCTTTAGAAACACCTTCTTTAATAGCGCTTGGTGCTTCATCAACTAATCCTTTAGCTTCTTTTAAGCCAAGACCTGTTAATTCTTTAACTAACTTTACAACAGCTAATTTAGAACCACCTGCCGCTTTAAGGATTACATCGAATTCAGTTTTTTCTTCTGCAGCTTCTCCTCCACCAGCAGCACCTCCACCAGCAGCAACAGCTACAGCTGCAGCAGCAGGCTCGATACCATACTCATCTTTTAATATAGTAGCTAACTCATTAACTTCTTTTACAGTTAAGTTAACTAATTGTTCTGCGAAATCTTTTAAATCTGCCATTTTTCTATCGTTTTAAAATGTGTTTTTTAATAATAATTTATTTGTGTAAAAAGTGCGTACGCTTTAATACTATCCTTCTTTTTCAGATAGTGTTTTAATAATACCAGCCAGTTTTCCACCACTTGATTGAAGTGCTGAAACAACGTTCTTAGCAGGCGATTGTAACAATGTTACAATTTCACCAATCAATTCTTCTCTAGACTTGATATCTACTAAGGCGTCTAACTGATCATCGCCAATGTAAATAGCTTCCTCAATAAAAGCTCCCTTTAATAAAGGTTTCTCTGATTTTTTACGGAAGTTCTTGATTAACTTTGCTGGTGCATTACCTGTTTCAGAATACATCACAGATGTATTTCCTTTTAAAACAGTTGGAAGCTCTCCAAAATCTTTATCTGAAGCTTCCATTGCTTTTTCAAGTAATGTGTTTTTAACTACAGCCATTTTTACGTTTGCTTTGAAAGCAGCACGACGTAAATCTGAGGTTGCTCCTGCGTTTAACCCAGAAATATCTGTTAAATAGATATTTGCATTTTCAGCTAATTCTCCAGTTAACACCTCAATTACTTGCGATTTTTCTTCTCTAGTCATAATATAAGTTTTTAACTATTTAAATTAACCAATCTTTGGGTCAACAGCTACACTAGGACTCATTGTGGAAGACATAAAAATACTCTTCACGTAAGTTCCTTTTGCCGCAGTTGGCTTAAGTTTTATTAATGTTTGTAATAATTCATTTGCATTACCTGCAATCTTATCAGCACTGAATGATGCCTTACCTATAGCAGCATGTACAATACCAGTTTTATCAACTTTAAAGTCAATTTTACCAGCTTTTACTTCTCCTACAGCTTTAGCAATATCCATTGTTACCGTACCAGTCTTTGGGTTAGGCATTAAACCACGAGGACCTAATACACGTCCTAAAGGACCTAATTTACCCATTACACTAGGCATAGTGATAATAACGTCAACGTCTGTCCAACCACCTTTAATTTTGTCAAGGTATTCTTGTAAACCAACGTAATCTGCACCAGCTTCTTTAGCCTCTGCTTCTTTGTCTGGTGTAACTAATGCTAATACTTTCACATCTTTACCAGTACCATGTGGAAGTGAAACAACCCCTCTCACCATTTGATTTGCTTTTCTAGGATCCACTCCTAAACGAACTGCAATATCAACTGACGCATCAAATTTAGCATTGGTAATTTCTTTAATCAAAGCTGAAGCTTCATCTACAGAATAAAGTCTTCCTTTTTCAATTTTCGCTTGAGCTTCTTTTTGTTTTTTTGTTAATCTTGCCATTTCTTAATGTTTTAAAGATTAATTAGGGAATTGCCCTGTTACAGTTATCCCCATAGATCTAGCAGTACCAGCTACCATTTTCATGGCAGACTCCACAGTAAATGCATTTAAATCTTGCATTTTGTCTTCTGCGATAGTTCTTACTTGATCCCAAGAAACTTTAGCTACTTTTTTTCTGTTTGGTTCACCTGAACCTTTCTTCACCTTGGCCGCTTCTAATAATTGTACTGCAGCTGGAGGTGTCTTGATCACAAAGTCAAATGACTTGTCTTTGTAAACAGAAATTACAACTGGTAAAACTTTACCAGCTTTATCTTGAGTTCTAGCATTAAATTGCTTACAGAACTCCATGATATTAACCCCAGCAGCACCTAGAGCGGGTCCAACCGGTGGCGAAGGATTCGCTGCACCTCCCCTAACTTGTAGCTTAACTACTTTACTTAACTCTTTTGCCATTTTTAATAATTTAATTTGATACAATTCTTATAGTTGGAAGCAAAAGAATGTATCTATATAGTGTAACAATTATTATACTTTTTCAACTTGCATATAGCTTAACTCTAATGGTGTTTTTCTTCCGAAAATCTTTACCATTACCTCAAGCTTACGCTTTTCTTCGTTAATTTTCTCGATAGTACCATCAAACCCGTTGAATGGTCCATCAATTACCTTAACTGTTTCTCCTTTAGTAAAAGGAATGGCGACGTTAGTTGTTTCTTCTACTGCTAATTCGTCTACCTTACCTAACATCCTGTTTACCTCAGATTGCCTTAATGGCACAGGGTCTCCTCCTTTAGTTTCTCCTAAAAAGCCGATAACATTAGTTATACCTTTTATGATATGAGGAATTTCACCTGATAAATTAGCCTGTATCATAATATAACCCGGGAAATAAACTTTCTCTTTGCTTATTTTTTTCCCGTTCCTAATCTGAATCACTTTTTCTGTTGGAACCAAAACCTGATCAACATAATCTTGCATACCTAAACGAGCAATTTCATTCTCGATATAAGTTTTGATTTTGTTTTCTTGACCACTTACAGCCCTAACAACGTACCATTTTTTTTCGCTAACTTCAGACATAAACTTTTTAACTAATTAATTCAAAGTATAAACTAATAACCTTAGTAAAAACTGTATCCACACCCCAAATAGCTAATGAAAAAATAATAGAGAATACCGCTACCAAAACTGTTAAACTTTGTGCTTCTGCCCAAGTAGGCCAAGTCACGTTAGTTTTTAGCTCGTTAAATGATTCTTTAATATAATTTATAAAACCTGCCATTTATGTTTTTATTTGAACACTTTGCTTTGACTGCGCTCAGCACATTCTCGCTCGGTGTAAACTTATTGAGAGACTATAGTCTCAAATTGTATTTGCACGGGTTGAGAGACTTCCTTCGTCTACGCTCAGGATAAACTTCTCGTCTCATGACTTCTAGCACGGGTTGAGAGACTCGAACTCCCGACACCTGGTTTTGGAGACCAGTGCTCTACCAACTGAGCTAAACCCGTAAATATAAGTCAAGGTATTCCCGTTAAAACCGGAATACCTTAAACTTATAATATATTTAACTGTATTAGTCTAAAATCTCAGTTACCTGACCTGCACCAACAGTTCTACCACCTTCACGGATTGCGAAACGTAAACCGATGTTCATCGCAATTGGCTGAATTAATTCAACAGTGATAGTTAAGTTATCTCCAGGCATAACCATCTCAACTCCATCAGGTAAAGCAATGTTACCAGTTACGTCAGTTGTACGAACGTAGAACTGTGGACGGTAGTTGTTGTGGAATGGTGTGTGGCGACCACCTTCTTCTTTTTTAAGGATATAAACCTCAGCTTTGAATTTAGCATGAGGAGTTACAGAGCCAGGCTTAGTGATTACCATACCTCTAGAGATTTGAGTTTTCTCAATACCTCTTAATAAGATACCAGCGTTATCTCCAGCTTCACCTCTGTCTAATATTTGACGGAACATCTCAATACCAGTAATTGTAGAAGTTAATTTCTCAGCTCCCATACCGATAATTTCAACAGGATCTCCAGTTTGAGCGATACCAGTTTCAATTCTACCAGTAGCAACAGTACCACGACCAGTAATAGAGAACACATCTTCGATTGGCATTAAGAAGGGCTTATCCATGTCACGAACTGGTTCTTCAATCCAAGAATCACAAGCTTCCATTAATTCCATAACTGTATCCACCCATTTTTGCTCACCATTAAGTGCACCTAAAGCAGAACCAGAAATTACAGGGCCATTATCTCCATCATACTCATAGAAAGATAATAAGTCTCTAACTTCCATATCAACAAGCTCTAAAAGCTCTTCATCGTCAACCATATCAACTTTGTTTAAGAAAACAACGATACGAGGAATACCTACCTGACGACCTAATAAGATGTGCTCACGAGTTTGTGGCATAGGACCATCTGTAGCAGCAACCACTAAGATTGCACCATCCATTTGAGCAGCACCAGTTACCATGTTTTTTACATAATCGGCGTGACCTGGACAGTCAACGTGCGCATAGTGACGGTTAGCAGTTTGATACTCTACGTGAGATGTATTAATAGTAATACCTCTTTCTTTTTCTTCTGGAGCGTTATCGATTTGATCGAAATCTTTAGCTTCAGATAAACCTGCGTCAGCTAATACTTTAGTAATAGCAGCTGTTAAAGTTGTTTTACCGTGATCTACGTGTCCAATAGTACCTATATTTAAATGTGGTTTTGAACGATCAAAAGTTCCTTTTGCCATTTTTTAAAAATTTAATCTTAGTTATATAATAATATTAGTGTATTCTAATTCAATTCTAAATTGAGCCAACGACGGGATTTGAACCCGTGGCCTCTTCCTTACCAAGGAAACGCTCTACCCCTGAGCTACGCCGGCGTAAAGTGTTTACATCCTCATTTAGCTTAAATGAGATTCCTGCCTTCGCAGGAATTTTAGAGCGGGAGACCAGGTTCGAACTGGCGACATTCAGCTTGGAAGGCTGACGCTCTACCAACTGAGCTACTCCCGCTTTTTGATTTAACGATTGACGATTTACAATTTTTGATTTCTACACTTTAAAATCTATACTCGTAATTCTACAATCTAAATCTAAATAAGTGGGAAGAGCAGGATTCGAACCTGCGAAGGTAAAAACCAACAGATTTACAGTCTGTCCTCGTTGGCCGCTTGAGTATCTTCCCAATTAATTTTCAATATTTCCAAGAACTTTTCTTCTTTCTTAAGAGCCGATAGAGGGACTCGAACCCACGACCTGCTGATTACAAATCAGCTGCTCTAGCCAGCTGAGCTATATCGGCATTTTTTTACACTTTTTTGCATAAAAAAAGTCCGCTATTTCTAACGGACTGCAAATGTATTGATTTATTTCATTATTCAAAACATTTTTTTAAAAATTTTATGGATTAAATAACATTTAAAATTCTGTTATTTTTTCACTTTAAATAAGATAGTAGCATTTAAGAAATCCACTGGGGCTATGCTATAAATGAGCTCTTAGTTTTTCTTTTCGCTTTTTTAATTGTCTTTCAAGTGAAGACGCTGCCATATCAGCACCCTCCTCAAAAGATTTACATTGCTTTTTGACTACAAAACTATCTCCGGGAACACTTACTCTGGCTTCAAAAATTTTATTCTCTTTATCACTGGTATTCTCTACCTTCAAAAAAACATCAGATTTTATTACTTTATCATAAAACGTATCTAGCTTGTCCATTCTTTTCTGAATGAAATCAAGTAGTTTTTTGTCTGCGCTAAAATTAACTGATTGCATGTTTACCTTCATAATTTTACTTTTTTTGGTTAGACAGTAAATTATTGCTGTTACTTCTTACTTCTTGGGTGTGCATTTATGTGCACTTTTTTTAATTCGGCTATGCTATTGTGGGTATATATCTGTGTGGCAGCCAAACTGGAATGTCCAAGAAGTTCTTTTACAGCATTTATATCGGCACCTTGGTTTAGTATATGTGTAGCAAAAGAGTGCCTTAAAATGTGTGGACTCTTTTTTACTTTTGAAGATGCCTTACTAAAATAGTTATTTATTATTCGGTAAACAAGTGTTTCGTAAATTTTAGATCCCTTTTTAGTTAAAAAAAGAGCGTCATGATGATGAATTTCATCAAGTTCAGTTCTTAAATTTAGATAGTTTCGTAAGGTATCCTGAACTGGTTTTATAAGCGGCACAATCCGTTCTTTATTTCTTTTACTCAGAACCTTAAGTGTCTTGTTGGTTAAATCAATGTTTGATAGTTTTAAATTCACAAGCTCTATTCTTCTTATCCCCGTAGAATAAAATAACTCTATCACTAATTTATCCCTTATACTCTCAAAATCCTTATCATCATAAAAACTGTCCAACACATCTACTATTTCAGTTTCAGAAAACGGTACCTGTACCTTTTTTCTTGTTTTCAAGGCTTTATGCTTAGACAAAGGATTGATTTGAATATTACCAATTCTTAAAAGAAATTTATAATAAGAATTTAATGAAGAAACTTTTCTGTTTATGCTTCTATTTGCAAGTCCGTTATCCACCATCTGCACAATCCAACTTCTAATTTGAGAATAATTGACTTTATCTAAATTATTGGTATCATGCTGAGACATAAGAAATTCCAAAAAACTTTCTATGTCCTTTTTGTAAGCATTTACAGTTAGTACAGAATACTTTTTTTCCAGTGACAAATAGTCTGCAAATGATTTAATGGACATACTTTAAAGTTGAAAGTCTAAAGTTAAAAGTTTATTTTGAATGAAGACGTTTTTCAAATAAATCACCAATAAGAAGTTTACAAAACAAAAAATCCCGCTAAAAGCGGGATTTAATATCTGTGATTGGCAAAAAATTAAATGTTTTCTGCGTCTCTTAATTTTTGAATGTACTGAGCCTTTTGAATTTGAGCTCTACGTGCTACAGAAGGCTTTGTAAACTGCTTACGAGTCTGTAATGCTCTCTTTGTACCAGTTCTATCAAACTTTCTCTTATAACGCTTTAGCGCTCTATCTATATTTTCTCCTTCTTTTATTGGTATAATTAACATAGTTCTTAACCTCCTCTCTTTTAGAATTTCGCTTGTTTCTTTAAGCGGGTGCAAATATATAAACTAATTTATAACTCACAATTTTTAACAACAAAATAGTTTATGTAGCTTGTTTATATTCTTTTTTATCGATTACCATCTTAGATAAAATCTCTTTGAGAATTTCTGATGTCCCGCCACCAATTGGCCCCAATCTACTATCTCTTAACATTCTTGCAAGCGGATAATCTTCCATATAACCATAGCCCCCCAGAAATTGTAAACATTCGTTAATTACATAATCTGCCATTTTAGTGGACTTCAACTTAGAAATAGAAGCTTCTTTAACCACATATTCTCCCCTATCTAATCTGGAAGCTACAGCATAGTTATAGGCTTTGCATAATTCCATATCGGCATACATATCCACATATCTGTGTCTTAGTGCCTGAAATTTATTTAATTCTTTGCCAAAGGCTGTTCTTTCAGACATATATTGCAAGGTATACTCTAACGCATATTCTGCTCTAGCATGAGCATTAACTCCCATAACCAATCTCTCAATGGCGAAATGCTGCATGATGTAAGAGAAACCAAGATTTTCTTTTCCAAGCAAATTAGAAACTGGTACTTTCACACAATCAAAAGCTAGCTCAGCAGTATCAGATGCTCTCCAACCCAATTTATTTAGTTTCGTAGCAGATATGCCTGGCGTGTCCCTATCTATAACAAAAATACTAATGCCTTTATTACCTAGTTCGGGACTTGTTTTAGCTGTAACCACTAAATAGTCGCTGTAAACCCCATTTGTAATAAATGTTTTAGATCCATTTATGATGTAATGATCACCTTCTCTAACAGCCGTAGTTCTCATTCCTGCTACATCACTGCCTCCTGAAGGTTCTGAAATACACAAGCAACCAAGTTTGTCTCCAGAAATACTGGGAACAAGATATTTTTGTTTTATCTCTTCAGTTCCTTCAGCATTAAGATGAGTCATTGATAGATATACATGCGCCCAAACGGAAGCAGCAAAACCTCCAGAATTAACTCTCTGAAGCTCTTCTTGCAATATTACTGTGTAGAAAATATCTAAGTCTGTGCCCCCATAGGCTTCAGGATAATGGATGCCGAAGAACCCCATATCACCAAACTTTTTCCAAATAGAGGGGTCTATTGTTCCTGTTTCTTCCCACTCATCTACATGTGGAACAACTTCTTTTTTTAAAAAATTTCGAAGGCTGTCCCTAAAGAGATTATGTTCTTCTGTGAAGTACATTTTCGTCATATCAAAGCAAAATTTTAATCAAACAACAAATATAATCCAATTATCTCTAATTTATTTACTGGGAAGTCTTTTACTTTTGTTAATTCTTCAATGTTTTTATAGCCCTCTCTCAATGTACGCTCTTCAATAATATTATAGGCAATATCATAATCTATGTATTGAACAGTTACAAGCTCATCAATAGAAGCTGAATTAATTTTAATCTTAGTTATTGGTCTTGGCGTTTTTACTGTAAATTCTTTCGTAATGCGTTCTACTACCTCAGGAGTTAGTCCATAGATATAGTTTAGCTGAACATCAGCTATAAAACCGCCAACAAATTTATTTCGGTATTTAACAATTCGTTTCGAAAGTACTTCTCCAACACCATTAACAGTTTGAAGTTGTTGAGAGGTCGCCTTATTTAAGTCTATCTTCTGTTTATACGTTTTAGAGACCTTAAGTTTTGGTAAATCTTTGTTTGCATTTAATGTTGTGTTCGTTACCCATTCAGGAAATTTGAAATACTTTGAAATGGCCACCAATAGAGAATCTGAAATTTTGGTTACCTCTTGAAATTCTTGAGTAGAATTAATCCATTTCCCTTCACTTCTAAATTTTAAAAGTCTATCGATTTCTTCATTAGACATACCTAAACTTGCTCCCTTATAATCTGAAATAAAGTTTGGATTGAAAGGGTATATTTTTGGTTTTCTAGACTCAATCTCGATAGCCTTGAGTGAATCGAGTTCTTTACTAAAAGCATTGATTGCCTTCTCATCAACAACAATTTCTTTTGAAGAGAAGTCGATAAAGAAATATGCACACTGAAGTACTACTATTAGCACTAATAATAAGAAAATCCCATTTCGTTGCTGTTTAGTAAACGTAAAATGGGATTTCATATGTCTTTATTTAAATTCTAGGATTTTGCTTCTTTTATAGCGCCTATATAACGCTTAACCTCATCCCTAACTTTAGGAAACAAGAAATATAAACCTATTACATTGGGTACCGCCATAGCAAAAATCATAGCATCCGAAAAATCTGTTACAGCTCCCAAGCTAGCAGCCGAGCCTACTATTATCATGAAACAAAATAGAATCTTAAAGGTGTAATCTGAAGCCTTGGATCTACCAAATAAAAACATCCAAGACTGTAAGCCATAATAAGACCAAGAGAGCATTGTGGAAAAAGCAAACAATACAACAGCAATAGTTAATACGTAAGGAAACCAGGGCAACACAGATGCGAAAGCCTTAGAGGTTGCTAAAACACCATCTGGAGCCTTAACACCATACTCCATTATACTTCCATCTCCATTGGTTATGATAATTACAAGAGCTGTCATAGTACATACAACTACTGTATCTATAAAAGGTTCCAATAGGGCCACCAAACCTTCAGAAGCAGGGTATTTAGTTTTTACAGCAGAATGTGCTATGGCTGCCGACCCAACACCAGCTTCATTTGAGAAAGCTGCTCTTTGAAAACCAATTATTAAAACGCCAAGCATACCACCTGTAATTCCTTTTGCGTTAAACGCACCATCAAGAATTTGGCCAAATGCAGAACCTATTTGGTTTATATGCATGAATATTATGACTATGGCCGCCAAAAAGTATATCCCAACCATAAACGGCACAACTTTTTCTGTAATACTACCTATACGCTTAATACCTCCAATTATAACGATTGCTACAAGTACGGCCATGATGATTCCGAAGATGACTCCCGCAGAAGTAGAGTCGGCCCCTATCATGTTATTAAACTGCTGAGCTGCCTGATTGGCCTGAAACATATTGCCGCCACCAAATGAACCTCCAATACACATAATTGCGAAAATTACAGCCAACACTTTACCTAAACCACTTTTACCAACATCTGTTAGTCCTTTTTTCAAATAATACATTGGTCCTCCATATACTGTTCCGTCATCACCAATATCTCTATATTTTACGCCTAATGTACACTCTACAAATTTTGAAGACATACCCAATAACCCGGCTACAATCATCCAAAACGTGGCTCCTGGCCCTCCTAATGAAATAGCAATAGCAACACCTGCAATATTTCCTAAACCTACGGTTCCAGATAGCGCTGCGGTTAAAGCTTGAAAATGAGACACTTCGCCTTCATGATTTTCTACTGCAATAGTTTCTAAAATATCGCCTCCAGGGGTGGGATCACCTTTCATACTCATAGACTCATGATGGTCAATGTCATCATACTTTCCCCTAACAATATTTATAGACACAGGAAATAATCTAATATTCGCAAACTTAAAAACTAGGGTGAATATCAAACCTGCGGCCAACAACCAAATTATTACAATGGGCATAGAGACACCCTCAGTAAGATTTATGGAAGTAAATATAAACCCACTCCAAGCTTCTGAAATTGGCGCAAACCATTCATTAACCTTTTCATCTAAACCTTTTTCAGCGGTTTCTTGGGCAAATGTTAAAATTGAAAATGTGAGGGTAAAAAATAAAAGAAGATACTTCTTCATAATATATGTTGTATTTATTAATTATTTGAGAAAAACAATGTATTGGATAAGCAAGATGCTAAAAATAATCGACTCGTTAAAATTGATGTTAGGTTTTAAACATTTTCAATTTCAATATCGAAAGCCGAATTTAGTTCCTCTATTTGCTCTGGTCTACCTAAAACTATAATTTTTGAATTGGTCTCAAGTAAAATTTCTGGTTCCGGATTTACAGTATATTCACCTTTGGAATCCTTGTAACCAATAATGGTACAACCCGTTCTTTTTCTTAGGTCCAGATCCTTAATAGTTTTGGCTTTTTGTGAACTATATAATTTTTCTACTGCAACTTCCTCTATATTTATGTTAGACTCCCCAACAATGGCCAAATTATCTATAAATTCCATAAGGCCTGGAACCACAACTAACGAGGCCATATGGTCGCCTCCTATCATATCGGGCAAGATAACATTATCGGCACCAGCAAATTTAAGCTTATTGTAAGACGATTCTTGAGACGCCCTACTTATTATATTGATATTTTTATTGAGTTGTCTTGTAGATAATACTACAAACAAATTATCGGCATCGTTAGGTAAGGCCGAAATAAAATTAGAAGCTCTGTCTACACCGGCTAAAAGCAATGTTTCATCTTCGTTAGCATTTCCAATGACGTAAGGCACCTCATCTAACCTCAAGCGCTCTTCTACTTCTTTATCTTTCTCTATAACAACAAAAGCCTTGTTGTGTGCTTGAAGCTTTCGTACGGCTTGTTTTCCGTTTCTTCCGTAACCACATATTACGACGTGGTCTTTAAAACCGTCAATCTGTTTTTGCATCTTTTTATGTTTTAATTCTTCGACATCGTTCTTACTTAATATGTACTCTGTAATTATGGAAATCGCATAACCAACTATAACTACACTGGCTAGTATTAAAAATATAGTAAATATTTTTGATTGATCATCTAGTGGTTGAACCTCACCAAAACCCACTGTTGTCATGGTGATAACGGTCATGTATAGTGCGTCGACTAGACTATATTCTGAAATAAACATAAACCCAACAACACCAATAAGCATAAGTACTCCTAACAACATTACAGCTGTGTAGATTTTTGACCGAAAAAGTCTAACTAAAGGGTTACTCATAAAAAATTACAAATCAAAAACAGACGACCGCTTTGTATAAATTAAATCCTTGATACGCATCCAAAATGCCAAAAACAAATACAAAGCAAACCCAAATCCAACGGTTACAAAAGTTAAGTACATGAAGCTAGTTCGAACAACCTTAGCCCTTATGCCAAACCTGTCTGCTATGCGTTGGCAGACATAGTAACCATGTTTTTGAAAAAAATATAGTGGTTTATATATGTTCATCCCGCAAGTTAATCTTTACTTAACAAGTTTAAAAGTTTATTGGCTTAAAATTGTACTACCAATGGCACATTGTATGCATCTATTTTTATCACAATATGCCGATTTAAGTTGAATAAGCGCTTGAGAATCCATTGCAGACCTAGAAACTTGCTTTAAATTATTAAACGATGTAATTATACTGTTCTTTTCTGAAGCTATTTTACTGGCTATTTTCAATACCTCATCCTGAGAATCATGTCCTAACTGCTTTGAATAACAGAACTTAATCGGCAACATGGTATTGATTAAAAGTAAGTCTATGAAAGATTTAGTTAACGTCTTAGCAGAGGCTTTAGATTCCTTTTGAAATGTATAATGATTCTTCCAAAAATCTGAAGTCGAAACTCTAAACAGTTTATAAAAACCATCTCTATTATTGGTTTCTATAATTTTTGAGAAGAGGTTTTGATGTTCATGGTATAAACAGGCCAATTGAGAAAGCCTGATAGTTGGAAAATTTAAAGGACGTAGCCTGAAAAATTTCACAGGCAAAACATGATTATTATTCAAACCAAACTTTTGACCAAGAAACTTGTATTCACTTTGTAAAGTCTTGAAATATGAGGTTTCTAAGTCTGATTCCAATAATCCTGCCTGACCAAACAGCAATGCTTCCAAGCTTGTTAAATTAGATTGTGTTTTCCTAATAACAGAAAAGTCAACCGACTTGGCTAAACTTAAAAATGCTTCACCATTAACCTTTAACCCAAAATTTTTGGCCAACATTTTAAACAGAACTGCCTCCCAATCGTTTCTAGATTCTTTTAGTAATTGGTTTATGGTTTCAGATTTCTGCTCTAACCTCTCAAAATACAATCGCTCTAACCAATTATCAATAACGAAATCGTCTACCTGGTCAAAACTAGCTTCACAATTAATCCATTTATTATGATTGGAATACAACTTTTCGTAGTTGACTATAATATCCCTCTCTATCAATTGCTTCAACTCTAATGCTGGAATAACCGAATTATCGCTTCTGTAAATTTCAGAATCATCTTCCCAAACCACATGTAGAATAACATTATCGTAG
This sequence comes from Seonamhaeicola sp. ML3, assembly GCF_023273855.1. Taxonomy (NCBI): domain Bacteria; kingdom Pseudomonadati; phylum Bacteroidota; class Flavobacteriia; order Flavobacteriales; family Flavobacteriaceae; genus Seonamhaeicola; species Seonamhaeicola sp. ML3. The sequence goes on from NZ_CP096884.1 coordinate 173,521, forward strand.
GACGCATCTGTTTCATGATTGTGCAGAAACCAGTCTGATGACTTAACATGCACCTCTACATTTCCCGCCCACAATTGTTCTCCAATAACAATTTTTGCATTAAAAAAATCGGGTCCAGAATCTTGATTGTGATGCCCAACAGACTGAATATCTACAAGCTCATTTTGAGTAGTCTTTAAATTGTTAAGCCGAAATTTTTTATACTTCCAGATGTAATGTAAGAATTCTTCTTGCATGCGCCTAAAATAGAAAAAGTTACATAACTTTGAAATACATTATAAACTTAGTTATGGAATCTTTAACACTTACCACACCGGCTTTACTATTCTCTGCAATTTCGCTTATTATGCTAGCCTACACCAATAGGTTTCTTGCTTATGCAGCGACCATTAGGAGTTTGCATGGTAAATATCTTAAAAACAAAGACGGTATTCTTATGGCACAAATACAGAATATAAAACGAAGACTGTATCTAACTCGTACTATGCAAATACTAGGTATTTCGAGTTTATTGCTATGTGTACTTACCATGTTTTTAATATATATAGAACAGCAAGTTTTTGCTATTTGGGTATTTGGCTTAGCACTTCTACTATTAATTGCCTCATTGGCTTTTTTGATTTTAGAAATACAAATTTCTGTAAAGGCACTGGAGCTTCATATTAGTGATATAGAGGGAAACTAATTTTAAAAAAATGAAAGTATCGATACTTTTAATCAGCTTAATGATATTTCAAAATCAAATGACAATATTCGATTCTAATAAAAATAGTAATAACAGCAACTGGCGTATTGTTGATGATGTGGTTATGGGAGGCCAATCTAATGGAACTTTTTATATAACCGATGCCGGCAAGGGAATCTTTTCTGGTAATATATCGCTTGAGAATAACGGTGGGTTTTCTATGGTACAGTATGCATTTGAAACGAAAAACATTTCTAGTTTCTCCAAGGTATCGATTTATCTGAAAGGCGATGGAAAAACGTATCAGTTTCGGGTTAAATCCAGCATTGATGATAGTTATTCATACGTAATCTCTTTTGAAACCTCTGGAGCGTGGGAGACCATCGAAATACCTTTCAATACCATGTATCCTTCATTTCGGGGGCGCAAACTAGATAAAGCAAACTATCCGGGGCAACAACTTGAAATGGTTGCATTTTTAATTGGTAACAAAAAAGAAGAACGTTTTAAATTAGAAATCGATTCGATTGTTTTAAAGTAAGTTTTCTAAAGAACTCAACTTATAAGAGTTTATGAACAGCTCCTAACCGCAATAGAATTAATCAAACCTAATTGCTTTAACAGGAGAAATCTTCGTGATGATATAGGACGGCACCAAAAGCATCAATAAACACAATACCAATGTACCAATGTTTAAAGCTATTATATAACCAGCACTAATATAAACTGGAGCCTCGGTAACATAATACACACTTGGGTCTAACGGAAAAAGTTTAAAATACTTTTGAGCAAATAGAAGCCCTAGCCCTAAAATATTTCCCCAAACCAAACCTAAAATGATTAGGTAGGAAGCGTTGTATATAAACAGTTTTCTTATGCTCCAATTATTACTTCCTAGTGCTTTTAAAATGCCTATCATTTGGGTACGTTCTAGGATTAGAACGAGCAGCGCCGTTATCATATTAATTCCAGCCACTAAAATCATAATACCAATAATTCCATAAATATTGGTATCAAATATTTTAATCCATTCAAATATAGAACTATACTTGTTTGTGATGGTCTTGGTGTTTAATACCGATGGTGTATTATCATAAATTTCATAACCCTTTTGTTCTAGTTTATCATAGTCCTCTATAAACACCTCAAAATTTCCCACCTCCGTAAAATGGCCTTCTTCATCTTTTTTCCATTTATTGATGCGCTGAATATGACGCATATTCCCTATGATAAACTGAGCATCTAAATCCTGAAAACCAGATTCATAAATCCCCACGACTTTACACTTAAGTCGGCTGGGTATTTTTTCTGGGTCGTCTTTAGAAAATAACATTTGAAATGTGTCATCCAACTGCAGTTCTAACCTATTTGCCAAATATTTGGAAATTAAAACGTCTTCACTCCATTTTTTGGAATAATCGGGCAATCTTCCTTCAACTAAAAATTCATTGAAATATTTCCAGTCATAATCCATCCCAACCCCTTTGAGGTAAGCAGCTTCAAAATCGGTATCGGTCATAATCACACCATATTTCGAAGCTACAGCTTGTATATGCGCAATACCATCTACCGTTTTAAATTCCGGATAAAATTCCTGATTTATTGAAATTGGAGTTATACTTTCTTCAGAATTGTTACTATCGTAATTCGTAATAAGTACATGTCCATTAAATGCGACCACTTTATCTCGTATTTTTTGTTGCAAACCAATACCAGTTGCAATAGCGATCATCATCACTACCATACCTATAGCAATAGCCGCGATACCAATTTTTATAATTGGAGCCGAAACACTACTTTTATACGACTTACTACTAATAATGCGTTTAGCTATAAAATACTCGTAATTCAATTTTTATAAGCGGTTTATCTATGTTCAAAAATACTGTTTTATTATTTGTTATTGTACTTATTTCTTGTGCTTCTAAAGTGAAAAAAGAGAATGAAAAAATTGATGAGACCCTGAAACAAGTTCAGGGTGATAAAGACATTGTAGTTGGTGCTAATCAAACTGAAATGTATTTGCCAATGTTAGAAGGAAAACGCGTTGGGATTGTGGCGAATCAAACCAGTGTAATATTTAAAGAAGAGATTACCACGTCGCTCAATGCTCCTCGTAATGACAGATATACCCATATGGTTGACTCCTTACTTACATTAAACATTGCTATTAAAAAAGTATTTGCCCCAGAACACGGCTTTAGAGGAAAAGCAGATGCTGGTGAGCATGTTGAAGATGGCTTCGATACCAAAACAAATTTGCCCATTGTGTCCCTTCATGGAAAAAATAGAAAACCCACGCAAGAACAACTTCAGGATTTAGATGTTGTTATTTTCGATATTCAAGATGTTGGCGTTCGGTTTTACACCTATATTTCAACGCTTCACAACGTTATGGAAGCCTGTGCTGAAGTTAATGTACCTGTCCTCATTTTTGATAGACCAAACCCCAACGGACATTATGTTGACGGGCCAACTTTAAACATTGAAAACCAAAGTTTTTTGGGAATGCACCCAATTCCTTTGGTTCATGGTATGACCATTGGCGAATATGCTCAAATGATTAATGGAGAAAAATGGTTAGCTAACGGTTTACAATGCAACATTAGCATAATTCCAGTAAAAAACTATAATCATAATACGCCTTATAGTTTACCGATACGCCCTTCCCCAAATCTTCCAAATGACCAATCCATAAAGCTATACCCCAGTTTAGGTCTTTTTGAAGGCACCAACATTAATGCCGGAAGAGGTACTGAACATCAATTCCAACGCTATGGAGCACCATTTTTAGACAAGAAAAATATGAGTTTTACTTACACGCCCGTCGCTAATTTTGGAGCTAAATACCCCAAACATCAAAACGTGTTATGCTACGGAGAAGATTTAAGAAGCGAAGAAATTGATGGCAAAATGACCTTGAAATGGATTATCAAGGCTTATCAAAACTCAACAGATAAATCAAAGTTCTTTAATACTGATAATTTTACTAAACACGCAGGCACAAATCAACTCCAAAAGCAAATTGAATCTGGTTTGAGCGAGGCTGACATCAAGGCTACTTGGCAAGAGGATTTAGAAGCTTTTAAAAAGACTAGAGCAAAATATTTACTCTATGATTAATAGATTCCTGCCTTCGCAGGAATGACAAGCATTACCTTATGAGTTTAATTAACCTATCTGGATAATCGGTAATGATACCATCAACTCCAAAATCTATCATTCGCTGTAGATTCTCATTTTTATTTACAGTCCAAGGAATTACTTTAAAATTTTTAGCTTGAAGACTTCTCACGGTTTTGGCATCTAATAATTTAAAATAAGGGCTTATAATCTCTGGAGCATAAGACATTTTTACCAGCTTATCCTTAATGTTTTCGTTTTCGTCAACTAATAAAGCCACAACCATATGGGGAGATTGATTTTTTATTTCTTCTAAAATTCTCAAATCAAAACATTGTAAATTAGTTTCATAAAAAGCGTCATTTTTATTTACAACCTCTAAAACCAATTGAACAAACTCTTTCGGAATAGGTGTATAAATAGTATCATATGCTGGTCGAGCCTTCAACTCTATATTGAATTTTATTTTAGGATTTTTTCCTTTAGTCACCTTAATAACTTCATCTAAGGATGGTTTATAAGTCCTTAGTTTTTTCTGTTCTGGAAACTTAGGGTAGACTTTACTCCCACAATCAAACTGCTTGATACTATCAAATGTCATTTGATACAAATTGAATGCCTTATCTAAACCCTTTGATATGTCATTTCCAGTTAAATCAAAACAATATTTTCTACTTATAAATGGTTCATGGGATACTACCACAACACTATCTTTTGAAACCACAACATCTAGCTCCAAAGTATGCACACCTAAATCAATAGCTTTATCAAAAGCCTGTATAGTATTCTCTGGCATAAGCCCTCGACAACCTCGATGGCCTTGAATATCTATAGTTTTTAATGAACTATAATTCATAACTAAAGTACTTTTTCCTTATTTCTAATCAAATGATATTCTTAACGGACTACTGTACATGAAACTAAACCCAGAGCTTTTAACTTCAATATCAAAGTCTCTTTTTAATATATACATGTGTTCTGGAGCAACTGCGATAAGAATCACAATTATTGAAAACATCACACTAATAGGAATTAATACCAAGGCTAAAGTTTTTGATGGCTTAATTGTTATAAACCTATTTATACCCAGTATTACTAAAAGCCAAAAAATAAAATACAAGCTAAAGTCAACCAAGAACTCTAATACGAATATTTGCAATGACATGGATGTATGCCAACCTTCGCTTATAAATGCTAACGGAAAACCGTACAGAACTGTATTAGGTGCATCTACTACCTCTGCATACCAAAACTTTGTAAATACAAAGAATGAAATAATTGTAAGTGGCAATACAACTTTTAAAATAAGTTTTTTCATGCTTCAATCAGCTATCTGGAGTAATCGTAGGTTTTTCATATTTCTGAAAAGGTTGTTTTAATAACGCACCAATATGGGCATTCCTACGCTCATCTGGAAATACATCGACACCATATATCAATTTGTCTCTATCCAATTCCATATACGTGCCCAAGAGCCGGTCCCAAACCGAAAAAATATTACCATAATTAGAATCAGTGTAAGGTAACCTGTAATGATGATGCACTTTGTGCATATCTGGAGATACCAAAACATAACTAATGGCCTTGTCAACACGTTTGGGCAATTTTATATTCGCATGATTAAATTGTGTTGCTACAACAGAAAGTGTTTGATAAAGCATTACCAGCGCTATTGGCGTACCAATAATAAAAATACCTGCCAAGGTAAACACATAGCGCACCAAACTTTCTAGAGGATGGTGGCGATTGGCAGTAGTTGTATCTACATGATGATCTGTATGATGTACCAAATGGACCATCCAAAGGGGTTTTACTTTATGCTCAATAAAATGCGGTAGATAAGCTCCAATAAAATCAATTAAAAATATACCAATTACCGCATAAAGCCACAAAGGCATTTCGGGCAACCAATTCAAAATCCCAAAATTATTTTCCACGACCCAATTAGACGATTTTAGAAACAGAAAAGCCAAGGGCATATTTATTAAAATAGTTGTTATGGTAAAGAAAATATTGGGTACGGCATGCTTCCATTTTTTATAAGGCTTGCCAAATAAGGGCAACATCCCTTCTATTAACCAGAAAAGCGTTAAGCCACCAACTATAATAATGCCCCTATGAAGCGATGGAATATCTTCGAAATAGTTTAAAATCTCCTGCATAATACATTTAGTTTGTTCTAAATATACAACACTTCAATAAATTATGCACGCATAACTGTTTTACAACTACTTGATTTGCTGCTTCATGGCCTCTACTATATTGAAAGCCGCCGGACAAATAGCCACATTTTTTAAGGTAAGATTGGAGATTTGCTGAAACTTTTTCCTGTCGGTATGCGGAAATTCTCGGCAAGCCTTGGGTCTAACCTCATAGATCGAACAGTAATTATCGGCGCCTAAAAAGGTACAAGGCACACTTTGTAACACATAATCGTTTTCTTCATCAATTCTTAAATATTGTGCAATGAATTGTTGCGGTTTTAATCTGAAAAATTTTGAGATACGCTCAATATCTTTATCTGTAAACAATGGCCCAGTAGTTTTACAACAATTAGCACATGCTAAACAATCGGTTCGTTCAAATTCATCATCATGCAATTCCTGCATGATATAATCTAGATTTTTTGGTGGCTTCTTTTTGAGCTTCTGAAAGAACTTTTTGTTCTCGTTATGTTTATCTTTGGCCTGCTTTGGAAGATTATCTATTATGTCTTGCATAGCGCAAAAATAAACAAACCTGTCATTCTGAACGAAGTGAAGAATCTTAATAATTATTAAGATGTTTCGACTGCGCCCAACGTGACCAATTTAGATTCCCGCCTTCGCGGGAATGACAAAAACAATATGCGAGACATTTTTGGCAAAGCATTATTAGAGTATCAAAACGGAGCTTACACCGAAGACATCATAACCTCAACAAGTATTTCTAATGATGATGTTTTACCACTTCCCTATTTATTTAGAAGTTTTTTAGAGATGCCAAAATTGGAACAAAAGGCCTTGCAACTTGCCAAAGGAGAAGTTCTTGATGTTGGTTGTGGCTCTGGAAGCCATAGTTTGTATTTACAGAAAAAAGGCTTAAATGTAAAAGCTATTGATATATCTAAGGGCGCTATTGAAGTGGCTAAGCTTAGAGGCATTAAAAATGCCGAGGTTTTAAATATTCTAGATGAAACCGAAACTTATGACACTATTCTTTTACTAATGAATGGTACCGGCATCTTCCAAAAATTAAATCTGGTTGCTAAGTATTTAAAACACTTGAAAAGCCTGTTGAAACCAAACGGACAGATTTTAATCGATTCTTCTGATATTCAATACATGTACGAAGATGACGATGGCGGAATTTGGATGGACACCAACGCCGAATACTACGGCGAAATAGACTATTTTATTACCTATAAAGGTGAAAAGGAAGTGCCCATGACATGGCTCTATTTAGATTTTAACACTTTAAAATTAGCCTGTGAAACGGTGGGACTGAAATGCGAATTGATTACGGAAGGTGAGCATTTTGATTATTTGGCTAGGTTACATAAATAAGGCCTAATAATACATTTCTTCCGAATACCTAATTTGACTTTGTAATATTTTTCTACTACCTTCGTTTAGCATTGAATATAAGACATTGAAACGTCGCATATCCACAAGTTACCATACATTTGAAAAATGACGAACACATTGAAATATTTAGGTCTAATTATAATATTTTCCATTATCGGATTTATAATTCGAGATTTGTTTTTTGACTTTTCGCATTCTCAAATAACCAACGAAACTATAATTATTGGAAACAGAACCGCTAGCGGACAATTTTACTCTCATATTTTATTCGCATTATCAATCGGAATTATTCCACTATTCTATCTGATTATAAAAAAAATTACGAAAATTAACTTTTTGAATAAAGGTTTAATTTCGTTTGGAATAATCGTTATTTGTGGAGTTTCACTATGGTTATTCAGAACATTTCAGTTAAAAAACAGATTTCAAAATATATCTGATTTTTATAATGGAAGTGAAATTAAAACAGAACTCAATTTTAGCACTATGAGTTTGAATAGTCTGAATTTTGGACTTTACTTATTCTTAGGTTTTATAATCGGAACAATATTGAGTATTTTGATTTTCAAGAATAAAAACAAAACAACAGTAGTATAAAAAACGTATGGTAACAAAGTGTAAAAATAATTGCTTGGTTCTTGCCTACTCGGAAAATCCTGCAGATTTTCCTCTGGTTCGTTCCTTTTTTGCTAAGTTAGTTGCTTAACCACGCAACTATCCTTACACAAACCGTTAAACGAACCTCTAAAAAAACAAATAACTTTCTAATAATAGTATTGCTAGCAAATAAGTGCGTTAAGGATTGAGGCATTTGTTGAAGCTCCTCGACGCAGGAGAGAGCGACTGCCGAAAGCCTGACCCGATAGGGGAACGCCCAAATAAAAATGAGACCCTGAAACGAGACTTCGACTGCGCTCAGTCTGACAGTTCGGGAAGAGAGGTTCCCGCCTTCATGGGTGGGAATAACAAAAAAGGTGTATTAAAAATCAAACTTAAAAGTAGCTCCAGCTAAAAACTGGATACTTTGTACCGGGAAATTTTGCCAGCGTTGGTAAGTGTTATTCGCTATGTTATTCGCTTTGGCAAACACCGAAATCTTTTCATTAACATGATATCCTAAATGCGCATTGGCATCAAAATAACTATCCAATACCACCGTAAACGGAGACGCTACTGTAATACCATCATTTAAAAAGAATTGATCCTTTCTTTCCCCCACATAAAATAAATTGGCTCCCGTAAACCAGTGTTCATCAATTTGGTAATCCATAAATAACGCCCCTATAAAATCTGGCAAGTTCCAAGCTTCGGCTTCATTATCGGTAGAATAACTAAAGTATTCGGCTTTAACGCCTAGCTTAAAGTTTCGGTTTACATCGACGTTAATTTCTCCAGCTACTCCAAATGTATCGACATTATCGTAGGCTATCCCAAATGAATTCCCATAAGAATAGGCCTGATCGGTCATTAAAGTAATGTCATTATTCTTAAACAGGGCTTTATTTCTATCGGCTTTATAGAGTCCGTTAATATTATAGCTCATATTACTGGATAGCTTCCCTTTTAAACCAATATAAGCGTTGTATTGTTGGTCTGTTGGCATCACCAATAACGTTGGTGACACAAAAGGATTTTCCGATGCAAAATCGAAATACGAGTTTTGGATGAGTCCGCCTTCAATACCACCGTAGGCAATCAGGACATCATTAACCAATCTGTAGGTTGCCGTTACATTCGGATAGATATAAAACTTGCTTTCCTTAGATTCTGAATCTCTTAAATAAGCTGCAGTAACACCCACGTTTACGGTTAAATCGTCTTGTTTCATTTCATAGGTGGGAGCAGCGCTTACTATAAAATTTCCATAATTCAGTTCTTCATTGAGTTCATAACTTCTATCGAACGTGCCTTTCAAATAATCGAATTTAAAAGAGGTTGAAATCTCTTCTCTATCTATCGGAATGTCAATTTTTGTACTAACCAAAAACCTATTTTCTCCAGAACCTTGGTTGTCCCCAAAACGTCTAAAAAAGAAATTCCCGGAGTTAATATAAGTATCTTCAAAAGTTATATCACCTCCAAAATAGGCATCGTAAAAGGCGTGTTCCTCATCAATAGCATCATTCATGGCTGTATCAACAAAAGAGGGCGCAACACCATACCAATTATACATTTGGTGCTTAAAACCGGCTTCAACGTTCCATGATAAATCCCGTAACCTGGTTGAATAATTGACATTCACCTTCGAGATTGAAAAATCATCATCAAAAGACACCCCATCGATACCACCTTGCGACGAATTATGACTTACGTAACCACCAATACTTTCGTTTCTGCTAATGGCATGATTTAAATAAACTTCGCCTAAAATAGTGGTATAAGTCCCAACGCCAATGGTAGCATAATTGTCAAACAGTTTTGTTGGTTTTCGTTTCTCAACCACGGCCGCTTTACCTTTGGCAGGAGTGAATGTTGAAGCTACTGGAAACGAAAATATATTATACTTCACGTCCTTTTTATGCGCTGTAGTTTCATCTTCTAAACTCGGAATTTCTTTCACTTTAAAGGCATCTGAAATGGATGGCGTATAAGGTTTCACTACATCGATAACACCTGTGTTAATGGTGTCTTTGTCCCTTTTCTGAGCAGAAATAAAGGTGACACTTAAAATAGTAATGATGCTTAATATATGTTTTATCTGCTTGCGCATATTTTTTAATTTTCTATTGACGATTGATAATTGACTATTTTTCTCGCAAAGGCGCTATGACGCAAAGTTTCAAAGTTTATACTGCTTACTGTTGACCAAAAACTGCTTACTGCATGTGATTGCTTGTAACTGCTTACTGAAAACTGCGACTGCATACTAATTATTCAGGTTGAATGGATGAATTGGTTTTCGCTTCTTCTGCTTTTATTTTGCTTAATGCTTCTTTGGCTTCATCTACCACATCTTCAAACTCAGCAAAATTTTCAATGACACTTTCCAAAATATAAGTAGCTTGAAAGGCGTCATTTAAAGCATAAAAGTTCTTGGCCATAATTAACAAACCTTTGGCACTGTAGTACTTATATCCTGAATAGTCTTTGGCCAGCTTCTGAACCGATTTATTAGAGTCTTCGTGCTTACCCTCTTTGTTTTTGAAATAAGCGTTGTAATAAAGCGCTTCGGCTGCAGTTTCTCCAGAAGCTACTTTTTCTACTTGTGCATAAGCCGATTTTGCTTTGTCTTCATCACCCGTTTTAATTGCCGAACGCGCTATAATTATATAGGCATCGCTCTTAATTTTATTATCAATTTTTGAACTATTCAAAACTTTTTCGGCATATGAAACAGCTTCAGCATAATTTTCTAACTGATAGTTTGCTTTCATCAAATTAGATTGTGCAAAAACTACATTTTGTGGAAAATTTGCCTCCTCCTCTAAACGTTGTAACAACGGAATGGCTTGTTTCCAAACTTTTTCTTCCAAATAATATTGCGATAAACGAGACAGTGCTTCTTCGGAATATTCATTTTGAGATGTTTCAACAATGTACTTATAGTGCGGAGCGGCATTAGCAACCAAACCTTTCTTGTAGTATAATTGTCCTAAATAAAAATGCGATTGAAGAATATGTAATCCGTTAGGAAACTCATTCACATAGTTGTTAAACTGCTTAATGGCTCTATCTGTATTGCCATCTAAATATTGCTTTTCTGCAGCCGTATAAGAGGCATTATCTAACTCAGAATCTGTAACTTCAACATAATCCAAGGTCCTCACCCAATTGGCATAATCATCAACACGACCTAAATCGATATAAATCAATTTAGCAGTAGAGACGGCCTGAACTGCTTCTGGAGTACCCGGATAATTTCCCGCAACTTTTTTGAATTTGGTTAGGGCTCTTTCGTTTTCATTACCGTTGTAATACACCAAACCTTGCCTTAATAAAGCCTTAGGTACAAAGCTGCTCATTTTATATTCTGAACTTAAACGGTCGTAAACCTTCATGGCTTTATTCGTTTCATTGGCCTTTACATAAGCATTACCCAATTCGTACATGGCATCATCACGAAGTTTAGATTTTGGATAATCTGAAATAAACTCTTCCAGCTCCTTAATCTTTTTTGATGATTGTCCCAAATAACCAACACTAATAGCCTTTTGGAATGCGGGATAATCTGAATCTATTTCACCCACTTTTATAGCATTGCTATAGGCTTTTATGGCTAAACTGTAGTTACTGCTTACAAAGTGTGCGTCGCCCAAACGCAAGTAAGCATCATTCAATCTGACTTTGTCATCCTTTTTGTTAGAAATAAACTGATTAAAATGTTCAGTCGCTTTGGCATAGTTCTTCAACTTAAAATAAGTATATGCCAAATTATAGTCTAGATTCTCCATTTCTGGAGTGTTAGCCCCTGCTAATTGAAATTCCTTAAACCCAACCAATGCATCATCGTAATTGGTTAAGTTATAATCGGCTTCAGCTTTCCAAAATGTGGCTCTCGAAGTAAATTTATCATCTCGTGGTTCTTTTAGAGATTCATCGAACATCGATTCTGCTTCCAAATATTGGTTGTCATTGTACAACTCTATACCTCTGTAAAAAGCCACTTTTTGATAAGCCACTTTGTTTTCAAAACTCTTTTTACCTTCTAATAATTTCAGAGCTTCCTTATAATTTTTAGAAGTTATGTAAGAGTCTATCAATAGTGTTTCGATTTCTTCTTTATATTGAGTATCCGGATATTTTTCTAAATAACCTGCCAATACTTGTGGCGCCGATTGGTAAGGATTTCCTATTTCATAACTAATCTTGGCGTAATTTAACCAAGCATCCTCCTGTATTTTTAAATCGTAATCCATTTGAGAAGCATATCTAAAGGCATTCAAGGCTTCTTGTTTTTTGCCTAAATTGATATAGCTTTCTCCTAAATGATAGTAAGCATTTTGGGCAATACCATTATTGCCTCCTATTATTTTATTGAATTCTGAAATCGCTTTTTCATAATCCTTTTGTTTGTAATGCGCATAGCCCAATTGGTAGAAATCGGTATTATTCCACTTTGCTGTTCTATCACGTTTACCTTTTTTGCCTTTATAGGCTGTTAGATATGGAATTGCAGCCGCGTATTCTTCTAGATTGAAATAACTCTCGCCAATAATTTTAGACAGTTCCGAAATTTCTTCTTCATTACTTTCCGGCAATCGCTCTTTGGCTAACGCTATGGCTTTCTCAAAATTCCCAAGTTTGAAATTTAAATCGGCTTGATAATAAGATAGTTTCTCTTTGTAGCGTTCCTGGTTACTTACTTGGTCAAAGTATTCGTTTGCCTTATCGTAATCGTCACCTTCATAGGCCATAAAACCAATGTAATATTTAGCTTGAGAACCATATTCCTGTGAACTTTCAACTCTCGATAAATATTTCTTGGCATCTCTGTACTGCTTGGTAGAAAAAGCCGAATAACCATTATTGAAATTGAATTTTTCTTTCTCCTTTCTAGCCAAGGCATTTTCATCTACTTTATTATACCACTTTCGAGCATGAGCATATTTTGAGTTCTCGAAATAATAATCGGCTACGTCAACAAAAGCCGTATTTCGCTTGGTGCTAGTGGGGTATTCTTTAACAAAATCTTCTACTAACTGGTCAGCATTTTGCTGATTCAGCCTAACTGCACAATTGGCTATATAATAGGCACAGTCAGATTGTAAAATGGGGACCTCTGCAGTTTTTTGAACATTCCCAAACAACGATTGAGCTGCTAAATATTGCTGGTTATTATAAAGCGACAAAGCCTTTTGATAATCAACCATATTATTGGTGTAAGCTGCTGATTGCTGTGCTAAAAGAGGAAGACCAAAACAGATAGCTACTAGAAGTGAAACGATACTTTTTTTAGTCATTGACTATTCGTTTTTTAATTTGGAATCAAAGATAAATTAATACAAACCCTATAACGAAATAATCGTGCCATAATTATAAACCGAGTTATTAAATGTGAAAAAGACCTAAGATAAAAGTGTCTTTTTAAGTAGTTGAAACCTCCAAAACATATTTTTGAGATTTGGAGTTTGGGTTTTGATTTTTTTAACAATACATTTACCAAACTATAAACCACTTTTTAATTATATGTCAAATCCTATTTTACAATTGAAAGACGCTTCTATTTATCAAGGAGATAGCTTAGTGCTTTCTAATGTCAATGTTGAAATAAACAAAGGCGAATTTGTGTATTTAATAGGAAAAACGGGAACAGGAAAAAGTAGTTTTATGAAAACACTTTATGGTGACTTGCCCCTAAAAGAAGGCGAAGGCCATATCGTTGATTATAACTTGAAACAATTAAAGGAAAAAGACATTCCTTTTTTAAGGCGAAAACTTGGGGTCGTTTTTCAAGACTTCAAATTACTAACAGATAGAACGGTTAACGACAACCTGCTTTTTGTACTAAAAGCTACGGGCTGGAAAGACAGGGATAAAATGAATACGCGTGTCGCAGAAGTTCTTGAAAAAGTGGATATGAAAACTAAAGGTTTTAAATTCCCTCATGAGCTCTCAGGTGGTGAGCAACAACGTATAGCTATAGCAAGAGCTTTGTTAAATAACCCTGAGCTCATTCTTGCCGATGAACCTACAGGAAATTTAGACCCTCAAACAAGTGTAGAAGTCATGAAAGTTCTTCAAGATTTAAATAAAAATGGCAACACTATTTTAATGGCAACTCACGATTATGCACTTTTATTAAAATATCCGAGCAAAACCTTAAAGTGCGATGACAATCAGGTTTATGAAGTTGTGCAGAAGAAAGGTTAGTTCATTATGTATGCTACCTTAAAAAAATATCTCAAATTTATAATTCCTCATAAATTCCTTTTTAAAAACGAAATCTTCTTTCGATATTTTTATAGTATCTTTTTTTGGGGAAATAAACACCAGTGCAATGTCTGCAACAAAAAACTACGTAAGTTCATTACATTAAAAAATTCTGATTTGTTATGTCTATCTTGTGGAAGTCTTTCAAGAAATAGGCGGTTATGGAACCTACTAAATACTGAAAATTCAATTAATGGTAACATTCTTCATTTTTCACCTTCTAGAAGTCTATTTAGAAAACTAAAAAAAGACAAAAACATTCACTATTATGCTACAGATTTTGAAAATGAATTTTTAGCTGATTACAAGTTCGACATTACCAATATCGACCAACCAGACGAGAAATTCGATACCATAATTTGCTTTCATATTTTAGAACATATTGTTGAAGACAAAAAAGCCATAAAAGAACTATATCGGGTTTTAAAACCAAATGGAGCAATATACATCCAAACTCCATTTAAAGAGGGTGATATCTATGAGGATTACAGTATAACATCCCCAAGAGAACGAGAAATTAATTTTGGGCAATGGGATCATGTTAGAATCTATTCAGCCGATGGATTAAAAAAACGTTTGGAACAACAGGGTTTTAATGTAATCATAAAAGAACATAAATCGGATGAGATGGATTGGCATCATGGATTTAAGTCTCCTGAAACTATATTAATAGCTACAAAAAAATGAGAATTATTACCTTAGATGATTTTATTGACACTTATGCCAAATTAAAACAAAGGGGCCTAGGTTTTATCTCTTCAAAATTCAAAATCAGTAAAATTAAAAGAGCTAAGACAGCATTTAATCATAAAGACATAAATTCTTCCAATTGGTGGATTATTCCTGAAATAAGAAAAAGATGGAATAAAATGGTTACCGGAAAAGAGAATATTGATTTTGTGAATTTTGTAATGGCAAATCACCTTAAAGATCAAAGTAATTTAAGAATGCTTTCTCTTGGGAGCGGAAATTGTGCTACAGAATTACAATTTGCCTCATTTAATAATTTCCAAGAGATTATTTGCTGTGATATCTCAGAT
The DNA here is from genome assembly GCF_023273855.1 of Seonamhaeicola sp. ML3. Taxonomy (NCBI): domain Bacteria; kingdom Pseudomonadati; phylum Bacteroidota; class Flavobacteriia; order Flavobacteriales; family Flavobacteriaceae; genus Seonamhaeicola; species Seonamhaeicola sp. ML3. The sequence continues at coordinate 188,805 of NZ_CP096884.1, forward strand.
ATCCTTTTAAAAAATGCCGAAAAAGAAGCTCATGCCAATCAATTCAACAACATAAAATTTATAATTCAAGATGCCAACACTTATGTATTCGACGACAATTACTTCGATATCGTATATTTTAGAGCCTCATTACACCACTTTAAACAGGTAGACCAACTAATTGGTAAACGTGTAAAAAACGGATTAAAGGATAACGGACTTCTGATTATTGACGAATACGTTGGACCAAATAGAATTCAATTTCCTAAACATCAAATTAAGGCTATAAATAAAGCTCTAAATATCATACCAAAAAGATACAGAAGACGCTTTATGCTCAATGCTCATAAAAATAGGGTTTTCGGTTCTGGTATTATAAGAATGAAAATAGCCGATCCATCTGAATGTATTGAGTCTGAAAGAATCATTCCTGTTATACATAAGAATTTTGAAAAAGTATTCGAGGCCCCTTATGGAGGCAATATTCTAATGACTACACTAAAAGACATTTCACATCATTTCATTGAACTAGATACTGAAAAAGAAAAGGTATTGAAATCTCTCTTTGAATTAGAGGATGATTATCTGGTTACGAACGATAGTGATTTCATTTTTGGTATCTATCAAAAATAAAAGATTATTCTTTTAATTAAAACACATATAGTAGCCTAATAAATTTCACTAGATTGTTAATCAATAATATTCAAATTAAGTACTTTACAGCTAATCAAAAAAAGACAACTAATTTGAAATGGGAACACAAGATAATCTTCCAACTAAAAAAGAGTAGTTTTATATTTTAAGTTTATTTAGTAATGATATCCATTTTAATACCAACATATAACTACAGTGTTTTCTCTCTTGCAAATGAACTATGCAAACAGGCCATTGCATGCAAAGTGAACTTTGAATTAATTTGTGTTGATGATGGTTCGCAATCTGAAATAAATAGTGAAAATAAACAGATTAATAATCTAGATCATTGTAGATTTATTGAAAGTGATAAAAATATTGGCCTAAGTAACAATAGAAATTATTTAGCTGAGCTATCCGCTTATGAAAATTTACTTTTTATAGATGGTGACTCAATAATACCAAGCCCTGACTTTATAAACAGGTATATACAGACCCTTAAAGAGTGGGATGCTGATGTTATTTATGGAGGAAGAAAACACCCAAAATCAACAGACGCCAATAGACGGTTACGATGGAAATATGGTGTGTACAGAGAAGATACAGACGCTAAAAAAAGAAAAAAAAATCCCTATAAATGCACCTTATTCAATAATACTTTAATTAGGAGAGAAACCTTCAATAAAATTGGTTTCGAAAAAAGTATTACCAAATATGGCCACGAGGATACTCTTTTTGCTTATCATTTGTTGAACATAGAAGCTAAAATCAAGCATATTGACAACCCTGTTGAACACGGTGATGTAGATTTGAATAGCGTGTTTTTCGACAAGACACACAAATCGATACAAAACCTGAAATACATATACGACAAACAACTTATATCGAATGAATTTGTGACATTCCTGCGTATTTATGAAAAGATAAAGCGCTTAAAGATAAATTACCCTATTGCTTTTTGCTATGTGCTGTTAAAACCATTTTTTAGGTTTCAATTAACCTCTAAGCACCCCTCTATTTGGTTCTTTGATATATTTAGACTTAGTTATTTTTGTTACCTAAACACAAAAAAATAATGCCTTTCTTCTCAATTATCATCCCTCTATTTAATAAAGAAAAATATATTGGCTCCTCATTAAACAGTGCCTTAAGCCAAACATTTCAGGATTTTGAGGTTATAATAGTAGATGACGGAAGTACTGACAATAGCTTAAAAATTGTTAAGGACATAAAAGATGAGAGAATTGAAATAATTAAACAAAAGAACAAAGGTGCAGCTAGTGCCAGAAACCTTGGTATTGCTAATTCCAGAGGTAAATATATAGCGCTTTTAGATGCCGATGATATTTGGTCTGAGATACATTTAAACGAACTACATAAACAAATTAAGTTACATTCTAGCGCAGCTTTATTTTGCAACAACTACCAGATACGCTATGTAAATGATAATGTACGCAATCCAAATTTCAATATGGAATTAGGACAAAAACCTATCATCATCGATGATTATTTTAAGGCCAGTACGGTAAATAATATAGCATGGACTTCTGCTGTTTGCTTTGAGAAAAAAAAATTTGACACCCTTGGAGGATTTAATGTAAAACTTGAAATTGCTGAGGACCTGGATTTATGGAATAGATTTGCTTTAAATTATCCGGTAAGTTTTAACCCTACGATAACGATGACTTACAATTTCCAAGTGGAGGATAGTTTGTCTAAAAAAGAGAATAACCAAATTAGATATGACTTTATAAACAGTTATACCAATCTTGAGAAATCCAACAACTCCCTAAAAAAATATTTGGACGTAAACCGCTATGCCGTTGCCCTGAGATGTAAAATAAACAGGGATAGGGATTTATACAAAAAACTTAAAGGAGAGATTAATCCAAAAAACTTAAACTTCAAACAAAAATTAATATTGAACTCTCCCCTCTGGCTTATAAAACTAGTAAAGAACTTTCAAAAATTCTTACTCAAATTTGGTGTTTACATTACTGCTTACAAATGATGTAAAATCTTCGTATTCCCTTATATAATCTTCTTCATCAAACTCTCCCGAAGAAAGCACAAGACATACTGCTCCCGAAGAAAAGTTATCCAATTCCCTCCATGTGCCTGTTGAAATTAATAAACCTTTATTAGGCTTATTTAATGTAATGCTTTTTTTGGTGTTCCCATCATCTAAAATCACATCGAAACTACCACTAACAGCCACTAAAAATTCGAGTTGTTCTATATGGGCATGCCCACCGCGATAGGCACTACTAGGAACATCATATAAGTAATAAACACGATTAATTTTAAAAGGTATACATTCTTTTTCTATTACAGATAAACTTCCCCTTCCCTTTTCATCAACAATTTTTGGAATTTCTATAATATAAGATTTCATTGTGTTTTTCATTTCCATATTAGCTATTTCTAATTTCCAAACCTTGTTTTACCAAACTTCTATATTTATTAATACCAGAGAGTCCAACAAAATACTTCCGTGGTATTTCACTAGCTCTTAAATCTCTATTTTTCAATAATAAGAATAAATGCCAAATTAACTTAATGTAAGTTAAAATGCCATTGTACTTATAAAAAACAGCACTTCTAGCAAAAATAATTTTATCTTCAGACACAGATTTTCCTGAACTATAAAATGGATGACTTAAAATTACATGAGGATGAAAATACAACTTCAAATTTGATTTAATTGCACTTCTTAAAAAAACATACTCATCAGCAGTTTCAAAAATAGAACCTAATCCAAAATGCTCATTAAAATAAACGCCACTACCAATAACCGGCTCTCTTTTTACTGCAATAACAACAGAGTTTGCTGTCCTTAACGTTCTTCTGTTATGTAATACAATGTTTGGATAATTATCGTACGGCCTCCCTTGATTATCTTCCATTTTAAAAGTAACAATGTCAGCCGAATTATACTTAGCAAAAGCCTCTTGGATGGTCTTTATAAAATCTCCCTTATATACAATATCATCATCTGCAAACAGGCAAATGTCTTTTTCAGCATTATTTAAGGCTACATTCCTACTTCTTGCGAGTCCTTTATCATAAGAATTAATAACACGAATATTATCAAAACTTGACGTTAAAAGTCTATTCTTGTCTGTTTGATTTACTATTAAAATGTCAAGATTAGAATAATCTGTTTGAGAAAACATTTTATCAAGAAACGATAACGATGTTCTGTTCATAGTAGAAATAAGTATTTCAATACTTTTAATATTCCTTCTATCATTACCCATTTAAAACTATATTTGAAACAAATGTATTAAATAAAATGAAAGTTTTATTAGTTGGTGAGTATAGCAGGCTTCATAACTCCTTAAAGGAAGGACTCATTGAAAAAGGGCATGATGTTGTTATAGTTTCCTCTGGAGATGGCTTTAAAGGGTATCCCGCAGATTTGGAAATTTCTACCTTAATAGAGAAATTTTCAATTTTACATTTTATAGTAAAGGGTATTTACAAACTTCTTAAGATAGATTTATTAAAAATTGAAATAGCGCTTCGTCTTTATTTTATTACCCCAAAGTTAAAGGATTTTGATATTGTGCAATTAGTAAACGAAAATAGTACAAGAGCTTCTACTAAAACGGAAAAATGGTTTATTGGTAAACTAAAAAAACAGAATGAAAAATTGTTCTTACTATCTTGTGGAACAGATTATACCAGTGTTTCTTATGCAAGAAATGAAGGTTTTAAATATTCTATCTTAACACCTTTTGAAAATAATTCGAAATTCAGAAAACAATTAAACCAAATCCTAAAATACACAACAAAACCTTATTACAGATTACACTCTTATATTTTTAATAATATAGAAGGCGTTATTGCTTCAGATATCGATTACCATATTCCGCTAAAAGGACATCCCAAATATTTAGGCCTAATTCCAAATCCGATCAATACCGATTCACTTAAGTGGTCTGGACCTAATATAAACGATAGAATCATTATTTTTCATGGTATTAACAGCTTAAATTATACTAAGAAGGGAAACGTTTATTTTGAAGAGGCTTTGAAAATTATAGATAAAAAGTACCATGAAAAAGTAAAAATCACATCATCTAGAGATATACCATATCAAGATTACATTAAACTATACGAAGAATGCCACATACTCTTAGACCAAGTATATGCTTATGATCAAGGATACAATGCTCTGGAGGCTATGGCAAAGGGCAAAGTTGTATTTACTGGCGCTGAACAAGAATGGCTTGATTATTATGGATTAAAAGAAGATACAGTTGCCATTAACGCCCTTCCTGATACCGAGCATATCGTAAAAAAACTTGAATGGCTAATTCTAAACCCCAAAAAGATTGTTGAAATTTCTAAAGAAGCCAGAGCATTTATCGAAAAAGAGCACCATTATAAAGATATAGCCTCTAAATATCTTGAAACATGGGCACAAACCAAAGCCTAAATTTATAAATCCCTAATTATTTTGGCTGGGACACCAGCAATAACTACATTTTTGGGAAAAGATTTCGTTACTATAGCTCCATTAGCAACAACTGAATTCTCTCCAATATTAACACCTTTTAAAATCGTTACATTGTTTCCTATAAAAACATTTTCCCCAATAACGACCTCTTCTGGTTTTGGATCTGTTTCTAATCTTTTTTCTGCATCAAGATTATGAAAAACACTATCCATAATCTGACAGTTTACCCCAATTAGTACGTTATCATTAATAACAATTTTCTTTTCAGAAATAACAGAAAAACCATTATTGATATGGATATTATTGCCAAAGGACAACACCGAGTGTTTGGTTCTAGCCTCTAAATAAGCATAGCTATTTAAAAAAAAAGGAGAATCAACGACTCCAAAGTTAACATTAGAGCCAAAAACAACATCACCTAGTCCCTTAATAACAACAGGCTGATTTGAAACAAAAGACCCGGTAATTTTTTTGTTGTTTGAAAAAAAAGAGTAAACCATCTTCCTTTTAAATAAAAACAACTTTGAAACAATATTTTTTAACACCTGTCCTTGAATTAATTTTTACTCCTTCTAAAATAACTTTTAATCAAATAACTAACAATTACTAAAATAATAAGATTTCTAATAAAATGTGCTATAACTACACCTTCTGTACCATAAACACCCACAAATTTTATAGATAAAAAATAGAATAGCGACAAAGAAATCAATTCTGTAAACACAAAGCTTTTAACCATTTTTTTTGCTAAAAACTGATGCGCCATAACCAGTGAGGCCAACCTAATAAAATCACCTAACAATTGCCATTTAAACAATTGAGGCAATCCATGAAAATTGGGATAAACCACAGCTACAATTTGTGCTCTAAATAAATATACCAAAAGCATTCCCACTCCAAAAAGTGGCAAAATTGTTTTGTATATCGATACTACCTCTTTGAAAAAAAATTTTTCTTCACCTATCCTAGCAAATTTAGGAATCACATATAAAGTGAACAGACCAGAGGAAAATACCATGTAATTTTTTGAAATGAAATTCATTGCGGTCCAATAACCAGCTTCGTTTATATTGATTTTATTGGTAATTATAGTCCTAATATCTAGCTCAATATAATTCAAGAGTCCAGTAGAGACAAAAGACATTAAAGTGAAAGCCAAAAGTTCTTTAGCCATAGGCACTTTAAACTTTATATGCTTGCGTTCTAAAAATTTTTTTAAAGTACTTCCAAAAACTAGTATTATTATAAAAAATTGAATTATTGGAGTTAGTATAATTGAATAAAAAACACCTTTTAACCCATAAAAATTAAGCAAGACTAGAAGACTTAATGCAGATATAATGTATGAGATTAAGTCAATTTTAGCGAACTTTTTATATTCGGACAAACCATTTATTATAGCTTGAAAGATTCTATTGACGCCAATTACAGGTGGTAACAAAGCCAATATTTTTATCACCAAGGTATATTTCGAAGAAGCGAATAATAAGATTGAAATATTTGATGCTAAGAAGAAAATTATTATGGATGTTAGAATGGAGCCAATAAAAACAAATACAAAAGTTGTAGTAAAAAGCTTTTGTAATTTATCATGCTCTTCTCGCCATTGTGCCACATATTTTACAACGCCATTAAATATACCCATCGAAGAGGTACTGGTAGTAATTTGAACTAGGTTTCTTAACTGCCCTATCTTGGCTATACCTATTTCACCAACACTAACAGCAAGTATTCTTTGAACAACAAGTGATATTACCAGCCTGATACAGATTACCACAGCGTTTAAAGATGTAATCTTTAAAAGTAAATTTTGTTTAAACCTTTCTTTAAAATCCACTTAGTTATTATGAGAACCTATTTATTAAACTAATAATTTTTTCAACATCTTCGGAAGATAATACAGGATTAATAGGTATACTAAGAACTTCTTTGTGAATTACTTCCGTAATTGGGAAACTTAAATTTCCCAACTCCTCAAAAGCGTTTTGTTTGTGAATTGGTATTGGATAATGAATTGTTGTTTCCACAACATTTTTTAGAAGATATTCTTTAAGCATATCTCTTTTTTTACTCCTTATAATAAATTGATGATAAACATGTTGCTTATTAATATCACCCTCTGGCAATACTATACTTTTATTATTGATGCCTTTTAAGTATGTTTTTGCTATTTGTAGTCTCTTATCATTATCTCTGTCTAGCCATTTTAGTTTAACCCGTAAAAAAGCGGCCTGTATTTCATCTAATCGACAATTAAAGCCTTTGTAATCATTTTTGTAAGTTGAAGCTCTTCCATAATTACGAAGTTTAATAGCGATATCTGCTAATTCTTTATTGTTGGTAGTTATAGCTCCTGCTTCGCCTAGAGCTCCTAAATTCTTTGTAGGATAAAAACTAAAAGCAGCCGCATCTGATACATTCCCTGCTTTTAACCCATCTTGATTAACAGCTCCATGGGCTTGGGCTGCATCCTCAATAAGCAATAACCCATTATCTTTAGCAATCTTCTTCAAAGCCTCAACCTCATATAGTCTTCCATATAAGTGCACACCCAAAATGGCTTTTGTCTTTGCGGTTATGGCTTTCTCTATTTCGTTGGGGTTAATATTAAAAGTCTTTGGATCTGGTTCAACTAAAATAGGTTTCAACCCTTTATGACTAACGGCCAAAACTGTAGCTATGTAGGTATTGGCAGGGACTATTATTTCATCTCCATCAGATAGTAAACCCAACAGTTTATAACTTTCTAAAATTAAATGAAGTGCATCTAAACCGGAACTAACCCCAATACAATATTTAGTTCCACAATAATTGGCATATTCTTCTTCAAAGGCGCTCACTTCATTTCCCAACACATAATAGCCCGAATTGAGAAAGTCCTGAAACTTTAATTGTAATTCTGTTTCAAAACGACTATTTAGTTTATGTAAATCTAAAAACTTTATCATACAAGCACGTTACCTAATAACGCATAATTTTCAACTTCAATTTTATAAAAATTTTGAACAATCGTTCTAGCTCCTAAACCTTCCTTCCAATATTGTAGACCTTTGTTTATTTGCATTCCATCACTCAGGTTAGAAGAGCCTAAATCGAAAAACACATTATCCTTAAACCTATCTAACAGATTAACAAATAAATAATCGATACTTCCTAATGTATTGTTTTTTGAATTACCAGAAATATATTGGGCCTTAACTGTGTTATCTGTAATGAACAATGTAGTTCCTGCAACTATATCACCTTCATGAAAAACGTTAAATTGTTTAATGTTTTCAGGAAACATATCTTTTAACATTCTTATTTCATCTAGAGTATGTACAGGCTTTACAGAATGCTTATTTAGTAGATTAGGAATTAAAATAGACTCCCAAAAAAGACGTAAACTGTCGTCTTCCTTTATCTTCAAGTTACTTTTATTCCCTCTCCTGAATCCTTCCATTCTGTTGGCATCAATTTTTAAAGAATGGTTTAGGTTTATTACTGAAAGTGATTCTTGTTTTGTCAATTTAGCTTTCAACAAAAACATTAAATAGGTTATCTCGTCATTGGGCGTCTTAGAATAAATACTCGGCAAGGTTTTTAATTCTAAATGAGGTATTTTTTTTTCAAATAAAAACCTTAATAAACTTTCGAATATTTCGATAATCTTATTCAGTTTTAATTCATTTTTAAAAACAAGACCGCCATAACTTAAACCCTGGTGAGAATATATAGTATCACCTACTATATTAGCTGGTAAAACAGCTAATAATTTTTTGTCCTTAAAAATCATCAAAGAAAAGTCCTGGAAACGATCTTTATGATACTCAATAAAATTTCTGTGAAATAAGAATGTGCCGTTTTTAGCTTTCAAAATAAAATCATTCCATTCCTGGAAATACTCCGAAGAATATCTAATAATTTTATAATCCTGCATGAATAAAAACAAATAGTTAAACTATGCCTTTCTTCCAGAGCTAAAGAGAGACCTTCCAAAAATAGTCAAAATAATAGCGTAATATATTAAATAACTAATAAAATGAGCGAATACAGCACCTTTTACACCATCAAAATATTCGATAAAATATACACTGCTGAAATATAGAAGAACTATGAGTGTGGCCTCTGTTAAGATATAGTGCCAAAACATCTTTTTTGCAATAAACTGATAAGCAATTACCATGGAAAGCACCTTAATAAAATCACCTAATAACTGCCATAAAAACAGTCCTTCTACAGGTTCAAACTCTTCTGTAAACACTACCGAAACTACAATATTCCTAAGAAAATAAATCACCGCAAACCCTAAAATTAAAAAAGGAAGTACCGTTTTATAAAAACCAAAAACTTCTTCTTTAAACGCTTTTGTTGTTTTTATCTCTATAAATCTAGGAAGAATATAAAGTGTCATTAAAGAGGTTACGAACATTAAATAGTACTTAGAAATCCTGGTCATAGCTTCCCAAAAACCAGCATCTTTGTATCCTATGTTTTCAATAATATAAGATCGAATGGCTATCGCAACCAGAGGTAAAATTACTGCTGAAAATAGAGCCATTATAGAATACTTTCCCATTTTCCTTAGAAAGGGAAAACTAAAGCTGCTTGCTTTCAACAAAGGCACCATACTTTTCCTGTTTATTATACCTACCAAAGTGATTAAGAATATTAAAGACTCTGCAATGGCTACAGATATTAATGCTCCTTTTAACTCCTCTTGGTATATAAGTAGCAATGCCACGGAAACACTTAAAATCTGTCCGATGATATTGATAATTATCAATATTTTATACTTAGAAAACCCATTCATTATTGAAAAGGAAAACATGTTTAAAGCATAAAAAGGAAGTACTATTGCGAAAACTTTAATCGCTAGTGTATAATTATTATAACTCGGAAATATAATATCTTTAATGAGTTCTGCATTGAAATAACAGACTACAGAGACCAAAACTGTTGAAAAAAAACCAGCATAGAAAATTGTGGAAAGTGTTTTTCCAAGTTCTAATATATTGTCTTTGGCTTTTGAAATATGATTGACAGCCCCTTTGTAAAACCCCAGAATAGAGATTGATTGAAAAGAGTTTACAAAATTCTGAAAGTTACCAATTAAAGCTAGTCCTTCTGCTCCAATAAAAACCGCAATAGCTTTTGACGTTAATAAACCAGCTATTATTCTTGTTATTACAGAAGCTATTTGTAACGACGCTATTTTAACTAGAACATGCTTGTTTATATAATCAATTAAATTTCTCAATTACTGCTGAATTTCTACGCTAACTATCCCTGATTAAACAATGAAACCAAATATACAAAATCAATATACGTTTAAACTTACATAATAGCTTTTATAGATAAAGTGCACCACAATTTCTTTATTTGGTTCTTTTCAACAAATAATAGAAATTAATAAACAGTATTGCAGTATTGGTCAAAATGATTGGTTTTGACAGTGGGCTGAGCAAAAAACCATAAACAATAAACAGTAAACACCCAATGGCGTTTACCAACCTGAGTGTAACGATAGATTTCATTAGAAAGGATAACAGTACTGTAGCCATAGCTGCATAGCCAACCCATTCAACTAATGAAATACCAAAAAGTTCCATTAAATGGCTTTATTTCTTTTGCGCTCTACTTCTTTGAGAAGAATTTTTCTTAATCTTAGGTGATTAGGTGTTACCTCTACGTATTCATCCTTTTGTATGTACTCTAAAGCTTCTTCAAGAGAAAACTTAATTGCTGGAACAATTTTAGCTTTATCATCTGCTCCTGCAGAACGTACGTTCGATAATTTTTTGGTCTTCGTAACATTAACCGTCATGTCATCACCACGAGAGTTTTCACCAATTACCTGACCTTCATAAATATCTTCTCCTGGATCGATAAAGAACTTACCGCGCTCTTGAAGTTTATCAATGGAATAAGGAATAGCAGTACCATTTTCCATAGATACCAAACTACCGTTCTGACGTTCTGGAATACCACCTTTTACCGGTTGAAACTCCTTGAACCTATGCGCCATTATAGCTTCTCCTGCGGTTGCAGTCAATAACTGATTTCTAAGACCAATAATACCTCTCGATGGCACTATAAACTCACATACCATACGATCTCCTTTGGCTTCCATGCTCAACATTTCACCTTTTCTCATGGTCACCATTTCAATGGCTTTTCCAGAAACTTCTTCTGGTAAGTCAATAGTCATTTCCTCAACCGGCTCGCATTTTACACCATCAATCTCTTTGATTATAACTTGCGGCTGACCAATCTGCAACTCATACCCTTCTCTACGCATGGTTTCTATCAACACAGAGAGGTGCAATACACCACGACCAAACACCATGAATTTATCGGCACTATCGGTATCTTCTACTCGTAACGCTAAGTTCTTTTCTAGCTCTTTAGTTAAACGGTCTTTAATGTGACGCGATGTTACATATTTTCCATCTTTTCCGAAGAAAGGCGAATCATTAATAGTGAATAACATACTCATTGTAGGTTCATCTATCGCTATAGTTTTTAACCCTTCTGGGGCTTCAAAATCAGCTACAGTATCTCCAATCTCGAAACCTTCAAGTCCAACAATAGCACAAATATCTCCAGCTTGAACTTCTTCAACTTTCTTTCTTCCTAAACCTTCAAAAACATGAAGTTCCTTAATTCTGGATTTCACAACACTACCATCTCTTTTTACTAAAGAAATATTCTGATTTACCTTCAGCTCTCCTCTAGTTAAACGTCCAATAGCAATTCTTCCTGTAAAAGAAGAGAAATCTAAGGAAGTTATTAGCATTTGAGTTGTTCCCACTTCAATTTTCGGTTCGGGAATATGCTCAATTACCATATCTAACAAAGGCTCAATATTTTCGGTTTGCTTTTGCCAATCTTCGCTCATCCAATTGTTTTTGGCCGAACCATAAACCGTTGGGAAATCTAATTGCCACTCCTCTGCTCCAAGCTCAAACATTAAGTCGAATACTTTTTCATGAACCTCATCTGGCGTACAATTTTCCTTATCGACTTTATTAACTACCACACATGGTTTTAGACCTAAATCAATGGCTTTTTGTAACACGAAACGAGTTTGCGGCATCGGTCCTTCAAAAGCATCTACTAATAATAAAACACCATCTGCCATATTAAGTACACGCTCAACTTCTCCTCCAAAATCGGCGTGACCAGGCGTATCAATAATATTAATTTTAGTCCCTTTATAAGTAACCGAAACGTTTTTAGAAGTTATCGTAATTCCACGCTCTCTTTCTAAGTCATTATTATCAAGGATTAAATCTCCTGTGTTCTCGTTTTCACGAAATAACTGACAATGATACATGATTTTATCAACCAAGGTTGTTTTTCCGTGGTCAACGTGGGCTATAATAGCAATATTTTTAATTGTGTCCATACCGAGCTCCTTAATTTAAGCGTGCAAAGTTACGTTTATTTATGTACATAAAACATTATCTTTACAGCTTTATTTAGTAAATGATAGCTTTATGAATCTTCAAGAAATCCCAAAACTAAAACATACCAATTCCAACAACTTTTTCCTGCTATGTGGACCATGTGCCATTGAAGGTGAAGATATGGCACTGAGGATTGCTGAAAAAGTGATTTCGATAACCGATAAATTGGAAATTCCTTATGTTTTTAAAGGCAGCTTTAAAAAGGCTAACCGAAGTAGAATTGATAGTTTTACAGGAATTGGAGATGAAAAGGCGTTGAAGATTCTAAAAAAGGTTTCTGATACTTTTGATGTTCCAACAGTTACCGATATTCACGAAGTTTCTGATGCTGAACTTGCAGCACAATATGTTGATGTTTTACAGATTCCTGCTTTTTTGGTACGTCAAACCGATTTGGTAGTAGCTGCAGCAAAAACAGGTAAAGTTGTAAACTTAAAAAAAGGGCAGTTTATGAGTCCCGAAGCCATGAAACATGCTGTACAAAAGGTAAAGGATTCTGGTAGTGATAAAGCATGGATAACAGACCGTGGCACCATGTTTGGTTACCAAGATATGATTGTTGATTTTAGAGGCATCCCAACCATGAGGCAATATGCACCAACCGTTTTAGATGTTACACATTCCTTACAACAACCCAACCAAAGCGCTGGTGTTACCGGTGGCAGACCAGACATGATTGAAACGATTGCCCGTGCTGGTGTTGTAAACAATGTTGATGGCCTATTTATCGAAACTCATTATGACCCTGCCAATGCCAAAAGCGATGGGGCGAATATGTTACATTTGGATAATCTGCAAAACCTTTTGAGTAATTTAGTATCCATAAGAAAAACCATTAACAATCTATAAAGTTACCAATCTGTAGACTTTTAGAATTAATAGCCTCTCTCCCTTATAATTTTGAAAATAGTTATTATTTCTATGCCCATAAAGTTTAAAATATTTTTTTTCAGTTTGTTTTTAAGTGTTTTTTCTTTGGCTCAAGAAAAATCTAAACAGACTACTTTTCCTAATAAAAAAGGCAAATTTTATTTAAGTTGGGGTTGGAATAGAGCCAATTACTCAAAAAGCGATATTGCATTTTCTGGTCCAGATCATGATTTTGTATTAAAAGATGTCGTTGCTAGTGATGAGCCTGAAGAAAACTTCGGTTTTAAAAGTCATCTTAATCCATTTAGAATAACCGTGCCTCAAACAAATTTTAAACTTGGGTATTTTCTTAATGAAACCTACAGCATTTCTATTGGTTTCGACCATATGAAATACGTTGTTAACAGTCCCCAAACTGTAATAATTAATGGCAGCATTAGCGATAATAGCGCTTACGATGGTACTTATTTAAACCAGCCCATAACCATTGAAGAAGGCTTTTTGGAATATGAATATACAGACGGCTTAAACTATGTAAATATTGAACTCAATAGGTTTGATAATATGAAGTTTATTAAAACCAATCCTGATAAAATCTATTTTAGCTCTGTTATTGGTGTTGGCTCTGGTATTATTTTCCCAAGAACAGATGCTACATTACTCGACCGACCCAACAGTGACAATTACCATGTCTCTGGATTCGGGCTATCTACCAACCTAGGACTTAATATTACATTTTTAAAACACTTTTTTGCTCAAGGAGAACTAAAAGGTGGATATATAAATATGTTTAACAGTAAGACAACAAATCGTAATAGTGACAGAGCCAAGCATCATTTTTTCTTTTTTCAAAGAGTTTTGGTATTTGGAGCAAGATTTAATCTTTTCAACTAAATTTATATATGCCAAGGCCGTTTACTTTCCCTAACAATCTTGGCTGCAGCCAACAATAGATGCTCAAAATTTTCTTGGTCTAGATCCTCTAGAGATTTTAGCTGAAGGGAACGCACTTGTTTTCTATTATTATCATTTTTTAAAATAGGAAAGACTTTTTCCAAAAATACGCCATGAACAAAAGCGACATCTACATAATCCTTTCCTTTTAAAATATTTAAATACAACATGGGCTTTTTTTCAATATTATAAAATGGAATACGGTAACTGTAGCGTTCTGTAATATCAGGAAGCGTTCTTAAAACGATGCTTCTCACATAAAGCATAATGGATTGATAAGGCTCTTTTTGATTGAAGAAGTATTCGTCTACAGGTTTCAACTTTAGAATAAAATTTATTGGTATTCAAACTTAACAAAAATTTATGATGCTGTTTTCAGAAATATTCATTTACTTTGTATTTCAAAGTACTTTTATATGGAATCTAAAGATTATCTAAAAGACATCAGCGAAATAAAGGATTTAATGAATAAGTCCTCTCGTTTTATTTCCTTAAGTGGTCTGTCTGGAGTTTTGGCTGGCTCTTATGCTTTAATTGGAGCTTTTATTGCCTATTGGTTGGTTACAACTTATAGCAATGGTGTTTTAATTTTAGATGGGTGGGTTTTTGAGTCATGTCTTCTCACACTTGCCTTAGTTGGTTTTTTTAGTGTTGCTACTGGTATTTTGTTAACTACTAAAAAAGCTAAAAATAACGGGGCGAAAATTTGGGATAACACCTCTAGACGTTTGGTTTTTAATTTTTTAATTCCTTTAGTTGTCGGTGGACTGTATATCCTTATAATTTTAAGTCAGGGTAAATATGGACAATCTGGTGGTCTTATGCTTATTTTTTATGGATTAGCGTTAGTTAACGCTTCAAAATATAGTATTGGAGACATAAGGTATTTGGGTTATATTCAAATTACATTGGGATTAATTGGAGCTTGGGAACCTGGTTACGGGTTCTGGTTATGGGTAATTGGCTTTGGTATTATGCACATTATCTACGGTACTTGGATGCATTTTAAATATGATAGAAAATAATTCATGGATTATATTTATTATTTACTTTATGTTATTGGTAGTCAAATTGTGTTTTTTTCAATTCCAACAATATTATCATACCTGACTTTAAAAATATTTCAGAGGTACACTTTTAGGTTGAAATTTTATTTTTTAGCTATAATTCCAACCCTAATTTTTTCATTTGTTCTAGGTGCCAGTGTTCTCTACTATTTTATTAATGCAATTATTTTTACGTTATTATTATATTCTGAAAACCATAAAAAGATAAACTCCTTCTTTCTTAGGAAATAATATGAGCATAATTACCAACATAAATAAACTGTTTGACCATAGGATAAGGCTGGGTATCATGTCTATTTTAATGGTTAACGAATATGCCGATTTTAATACACTTAAAGAACTTTTAGGCGCCACCGATGGTAATTTGGCAAGCCATACAAAAGCATTAGAAAAAGCAGAGTATATTAAAATAGAAAAACAATTTATTGGTAGAAAACCAAATACACGCTACTCTACTACCAAAATGGGGAGAGCGGCCTTTAAGAAACACATTGAAGCATTGGAAGCAATAATAAACAAGCAAAAATAATTTTTTTACCATTATACTTTGAAATACAAAGTACTTTAAAACCATAAATCATGAAGAAAACAGCTTTACTAATCGGTTCAATAGCATTCAGTACGATGTTCTACAGTCAAGGACTTGGATTAAACTTAAGTATATTTAGTCTTGTAGTCATTTCTGTTCTAGTTATCTACAATCAGAATGCATTTAATCGGAAAAGCACCATAGCTTTTAGTGCCGTTTATTTAATAACATCTATTAGTTTTTTCATTTTCAATTCCACCTTATCATTAATTGCAAACATAGTTACCTTCATTACTTTGGTGGGTCATGTTTCTGAAAAAGATTCTTCTATATACGTTAATTGGTTAAACGGATTTTATACATGTATTGCAGCTTTTTTCCATAAAAACTTCAATGTTATGGATGAAGAAGAAAAAGTAAAACTCAAAAAGAAAATCGATTATCTGCATTGGTTAAAAATCATTGGAATCCCTCTAATAATAACCGTCATATTCATTGCACTTTACAAGAATGGAAATCCAGTTTTTGAAAATTTAATTAACAAAATAGACTTTAGTTTTATCAATATGCAATGGATTTTATTTACTGCATTAGGTTATTATTTTCTGTATAATATCTCAGAACCAATACCCGTTAACCCCGCAACCGAACTAGATGTAAAAACCGATAATATCTTAATGCCAAAGGACTCTTTTTCTAATGACTCTACCGCAAAAGAAAATCAGCTTGGTGTGGTTTTAATATCTATACTTAACCTACTTATCGTGTTTTTCCTTATTACGGACTTCTCCTTTTTGCTTTCAACCAGAGAATTAAGAGCTTCTGAGTTTTCAAGTCAGGTACACAGTGGTATTAATGCATTAATTGCCTCAATAATTATCGCTATTGTAATCATTCTGTATTTCTTCCGTGGAAACCTTAACTTTTTTAAAGGAAACCAAAACTTAAAACGACTGGCTTACACTTGGATCATACTAAACAGTATCCTTGTTATAAATACTGTTATTAAAGATTGTCAATATATCTACTACTTCGGGTTTACCTATAAGAGAATTGGGGTCTTAGTATATCTTTTACTCACTATAATCGGCCTTTCAACTACAGCAATTAAAGTCAATAAAATAAAGAATTTCTGGTATCTATTTAGGATTAACTCGCTTATAGCCTTTACAATTTTAATCATTTCGTGTACCATAAATTGGGATAAACACATTACTTATTACAATTTATACCATACTAAATCTATGGATTTTAAATACCTCGTGAATCTTTCTAATAACAACACGCTTTTATTGAAAAAATATAGCGATGACAATAATTTAATAGGTGACAGGAAAAGACAAGTGGCTATTAAATACCATGACTACTTAAAGACATTAAATGAAAATAACTGGCAGGAGTTTACATACGATAATCTAAAAATAAACAGATAAATGAGAATTGGGAATACCATCGGAAAAGCCACATTACTTGCAACTGTAATCTTTTGGTTAATCATTTTTAGTAAGGTTTATGAACCCGAAATGTTTTTATACCTCCTACTATCAATGGTTCCAATTTGTATTTGTTGTGCGATAACGGTAACCTTAACTATAGCACCATTCTTTTGGTATGAAGGAAAACCAAGAAAAACAGAAAAAAAATTTTTAAACACTTTTTTCCCGTTTATGCCATTGTTGTTTTTTGTTTATGTTTTTATGGGCTGTTGTGGAGCAGCGATTTAACTTGCTTTTGGGTTTCTGCTTTCTTTACATCATTACAATCTTGGGTTTGGTTAGCAAAGGATAACGAAAAACCATCTCAAATATGAAATACTTAAAAAGAACCATACAGTTTTTTCTTTTTGCTTTGTTGCTAATAACATCAATAAACGCATGGATAAGCATTCAGGCAAAAAACTTGATTTATGATAACGTACACTCAATTCCTAAGAACAAAGTAGGATTGGTTTTAGGGGCTGGAAAACTTACCGCAAATGGTAGAATTAACCTTTATTATTTATATAGACTAGAGGCAGCCATTACACTATACAAATCTGGTAAGATAGATTACATTTTGGTAAGTGGTGACAACAGCCGAAAAGATTATGACGAACCTACCGATTTTAAAAACGACTTAATTGAGCGAGGAATTCCCGAAGATAAAATATATCTAGATTACGCAGGTTTTAGAACTCTAGATTCTGTAATTAGAGCTAAAGAAATATTTGGTCAAACATCCTTAACAATCATCTCCCAGAAGTTCCATAACGAACGCGCCTTGTATCTAGCAAAATATAAAAACATTAAAGCCATTGCATATAATGCTAAAGACATTAAAGGGCGTTACGGAACAAAAACAAGGTTGCGAGAGTATCTTGCAAGAACAAAAGCTTCACTGGATTTATTGTTTAATATTCAACCAAAATTTTTAGGTAAAAAAATTGAGATTTCATGACAAATCAATTCAATAGAACATATTTAGTTTTAACACTTCTAATTTTAATAACAGAAATACTAATCGCCATCTATATAAAAACAGGCTTTGTTAGACATACATTGGGAGATGTTTTAGCAACAATTTTAGTTTTCTCTTTTTTTAGAAGTTTTCTTAAAGTGAACCCAATAAAGCTAGGCATTTATGTATTAATTTTTGCTTTTACCCTGGAACTCATTCAGTTTTTAAATGTTCTTGATTATTTCAATGTTCAAAATAAAATAGTAAGGATAGCTCTTGGAACGACCTTTCAAGCAACAGATCTTATAGCCTACACTTTAGGTGTAGTAATAATTGTAATTACAGACATAAAATTATTTTCCAATGAATAACATAAAACAACTCATTAACAACCAGTTTAAAACATTTGCCTTATTAACTGTTTCTATAGTTTTCAGCATGGTGCTGTTAATGATTAGAATGAAGCTAACACATTCCTTTTTTTACTTGTTTTTGGTTTGGAATTTGTTTCTGGCAGTCATACCCTTTGCCATTACGAGCTATTTGGCAAGTCTCCCCAAGCTTAATAAATTTGAGCTAATTAGTTGGTTTGGTGTATGGCTGCTTTTTTTACCTAATGCCCCTTATATTATAACAGACCTTTTGCATTTAAAAAGAAGTGATTCTCATCTATTATGGTTAGATATTCTTGTGGTTGGTTCCTTTGCCATGGTTGGTCTTATGCTTTTCTTTATTTCGATTCTAGATATGAAAAATTGTCTTGTGAAAAGGATAAAACTAAAATATGTGAATTCTTTAATCACGATTATTATTTTCCTTTGTGGCTTTGGCGTTTACTTAGGAAGGTTTTTGAGATACAACTCATGGGAAATAGTTCAAGACCCTATTTCTCTATTTAGTGATATTTTAGAAATTATATTCTACCCAGGTCAATATTCTGAAGCTTGGTTATTCACACTATTATATGGAACCTTTTTAATGGTTGGGTTTTATCTTTTCAAGGTTATTTCATCTAAATAATATTTAAAAAGAAAAAAACCACCAAAGTGCTTTTTGGTGGTTTTTTATTATTCTATTGAACAATTATTAATTTAAATATCTCATTAAACACGAAAAATCTCCGTAGCTCTGAGTATAAATAATCTTTCCATTTTCATCAAAATCATAGGACGAATACATTTTAATTTCACCAGATTTCGCTTCGGTAGAATCAGTAGCCGGCAAAGTTACTTGCCAAATACCATAATAGCGTACAGAGCCATCAGGCTGTTTTGTATCCGGATTTACTCCAGGCAATAACTGTGGAGGGCTAGTTAAAAGCTTAAAATCAAATCTTGATAAAAAGGCCTTATCATTTGCCTTTGATTCCTCACTATGAACCAATACTGTATCTACCTTGGCTCCAAAAACAGTACTCAATCCTATTGCATTTTCAGCAAAAATTGAATAATCAGGTGTTTCATTTTCCCAGTTAGAAATGTCTTTAAGTACGATTTCAGAATTTTTCGCAAACAACTCTTGAGCTGAATTGTCTGGTTCTGTTTTACAACTTGTCAATAAAATGGCAATTAAAAAGATTGAAAAAATAGTTTTCATAAAAATTAGTTTTGGTTAATTAATACTTAAATAAAATGCATTTAATTGTATATTAAATACTTACACTTTTTTTTAAATAGTAATTAATAGCAAAAAAGGAATAATTAATAATTATTTAGGAACAATTATTGCATGATAAATAAGAGTACATAAAGGATTATGAAACTTTTTGATACCTTTGTTTTCCTTTTTACAATCTACAGATATAGATTTCTTAAAGTATGTAAAAAGTTAAATTAATTTAGGGGTCGACTGGTTTTGACAGCGAGATTAATTGAACGGTAAGCACGTCGTGTAATGACATTGAAACACGTTAAAGGCTAGGTCAAACTTTAAACGGCGAAAATAATTACGCTTTAGCTGCTTAATAACTGAATTATAGTAAGTTCAAGCCCCGGCACACAAGGTGTGCAAGCTAAATGTCTCCAGAAAGCCTTGGTTTATGGCGTTCTTTTTAGAGGCATCGTAAATATAGACTAAGATATTATAGCGCTTTGATGTAATATCGAGATTAAAAAGCTAAGTTTTAAGTAGGTTGTTTTTAACCGGCTTATTATCGAAAACCAAGAAAAAACTAAGCGTGTAGAAAGCCCTTTGGTTACTTGTTTGGACGAGGGTTCGACTCCCTCCGACTCCACAAAATTAAAAAGCCTTCATTGTAAATATGAAGGCTTTTTTTATTTATTCAATACACTTTAACTTATCCATAAAAAATTCGGGGTAGTCAATATCAGAAAACTCTAAAACGCCTTCAGTTCCTTTTAGTGTTATTGATTTTATCGGAGAACTTTTGAGTACTACTTTTTGATTATTAGATAAACTTCCTTTGAATTCGTAATCACCACAATTGGTACCATAGGTATGATAAAATGTGATTGTTTTTTTATTTTCTAAACTTATCAAAACATAAGTTTTCTTCTTCGAATAACCACTTACACAACCTAAATTAGATGGCGAATTAATAAAAATATCTGCTTTACCTCCTTTCTTGTATAGCTCTATTGTTAGACCTTTGGCTACGGAATATGCTTTGGTTAAAATTACTTTTTCTGAGTATAGATTATCATATTCATTCATAGCATAATGACATGTCCTTCTAAACTTTTGTCTTTCTAAAGCCTTAATATCAAATTTATCTTCTTTACTCTTTTCTTTTTCCAAAGCAATACGCTTACGTTCGGCCGCTTCTACTTTAGCCATAGAATCTAACCGACGTTGCTTTCGTAAAGCCGCTTCTCGTTTGCGGGCTTGTTGTTCCTTCTCGTAGGCAATTCGTTTGCGCTCAGCTGCTTCTACTTTAGCAATAGAATCCAAACGGCGCTGTTCTCTTAAGGCTTCCTCTCGTTTGCGGGCCTGTTCCTGCTCGTAGGCAATACGTTTACGCTCAGCTGCTTCTACTTTGGCAATAGAGTCCAATCGGCGCTGTTCTTGTAAGGCCGCTTCTCGTTTGCGGGCTTGCTCCTTCTCGTAGGCAATACGTTTACGCTCAGCTGCTTCAACTTTAGCTATAGAATCCAATCGACGTTGCTCTCTTAATACTTCCTCACGTTTGCGGGCTTGTTCCTGCTCGTAGGCAATACGTTTGCGCTCAGCTGCTTCGACTTTAGCTATAGAATCCAATCGGCGCTGTTCTCTTAAAGCCGCTTCACGTTTGCGGGCCTGTTCCTGCTCATAGGCTATTCGTTTGCGCTCAGCTGCTTCTACTTTGGCTAAAGAATCCAATCGGCGCTGTTCTTGTAAGGCTGCTTCTCGTTTGCGAGCTTGTTCCTGCTCATGGGCAATACGTTTGCGCTCAGCTGCTTCTACTTTGGCTAAAGAATCCAATCGGCGTTGCTCTCTTAAGGCTTCCTCACGTTTGCGGGCCTGTTCCTGCTCGTAGGCAATACGTTTGCGCTCGGCTTCTTCTGCTTTAGCAATAGAATCCAAACGACGTTGCTCTCTTAAGGCTTCTTCACGTTTGCGGGCCTGTTCCTGCTCATAGGCAATACGTTTGCGCTCTGCTGCTTCTACTTTGGCAATAGAGTCCAATTGGCGCTGTTCTCGTAAAGCCGCCTCTCGTTTGCGGGCTTCTTCCTGCTCATAGGCTATTCGTTTGCGCTCAGCTGCTTCTACTTTGGCTAAAGAATCCAATCGGCGCTGTTCTTGTAAGGCTGCTTCTCGTTTGCGAGCTTGTTCCTGCTCATGGGCAATACGTTTGCGCTCAGCTGCTTCTACTTTGGCTAAAGAATCCAATCGGCGTTGCTCTCTTAAGGCTTCTTCACGTTTGCGGGCCTGTTCCTGCTCATAGGCAATACGTTTGCGCTCTGCTGCTTCTACTTTGGCAATAGAGTCCAATTGGCGCTGTTCTCGTAAAGCCGCCTCTCGTTTGCGGGCTTCTTCCTGCTCGTAGGCAATTCGTTTACGTTCAGCTGCTTCTACTTTGGCAATAGAGTCCAATCGGCGTTGTTCTCGTAAAGCCGCCTCTCGTTTGCGGGCTTCTTCCTGCTCGTAGGCAATTCGTTTACGTTCAGCTGCTTCTACTTTGGCAATAGAGTCCAATCGGCGTTGCTCTCGTAAAGCCGCCTCTCGTTTGCGGGCTTCTTCCTGCTTGTAGGCAATTCGTTTACGTTCAGCTGCTTCTACTTTGGCAATAGAGTCCAATCGGCGTTGTTCTCGTAAAGCCGCCTCTCGTTTGCGGGCTTCTTCCTGCTTGTAGGCAATTCGTTTACGTTCAGCTGCTTCTACCTTTGATATAGAGTCCAATCGGCGTTGCTCTCGTAAAGCCGCTTCTCGTTTGCGGGCCTGTTCCTGCTCATATGCGATTCGTTTGCGCTCAGCTGCTTCTGCATTAGCTATGGAGTCCAATCGGCGTTGTTCAGCTTTTTCTTTTTCAATTTTTTCTTTATTGACAATCTGATATATTTTTTTCCTTCTCTCAGCTTCTTCCTTCTTTCGGAGTTCTCGCTCTCTGTCCTGAAAGTCATAATAAAGATCTTCTAATTCGTCGTTAACTATAAGGTCTTCTATGGTGACTATACCTATCCAATCCTTAAATTTAACCTTGTAGTTGTCATTTCCTAAATAACCAATTACAGTACACTTTTGGTTCTCCTTAAATTCTGTGATTGGCTTAATTAACTCATTAATACTTTTATCTATACTAGTGTATAAAGTACCTTCCTGAGAAAAACGAGTGGATATACTTGCTTCCTGTGCAGAAATACCAGAACAGAAAACAATAAAAAAAATGTAAAAACAAAATTTATTGACCATAATACGAAAGTACCATAGAACGGCACCACAGTTAAGTTTTTAATTTATTAGAATTTAGGGCTATAAAATTAAAAATATAAACTACTTAAATATAAGTGTTTAACTCTAAAATAAAACTTTTTTTATAAAAAAACCCATAAACAATATATGGGTAATAAATTCTTATTTGAAAAAAGCTAATCATGTATTAGCTAACTTTCTGTTTTTGTTTCATTTTTTCCAACAACAAAAGCTCTTTTTGAATTTCTTCTTTACGTTCATTGAACTTGCGAAGCTTTTCATCTCTTATCTCTTGGTTTCTGATACGCTGCTTTCTTTTTTGCTCCTCTTTCTCTAACTCTCGCTTTTGAGCTCTTCTTTGCTTAATCTTTTCCATTGCTACAGAGAAGTATGCAAATCCATACATACTTAAAAACAACAAAGTAATGATACCTAATATTATATAACCGTTATCCATGTGCTATTGCTATTAATTTGTTTTACAGGATTTTAATCTAAAAAAAACCTAATTATTGTTAAAGATAAAAAAAACAGACTTCTCGAATAAAATAAAAAAGGTGAAGTACTGAAAAAGTAGTTATAACGTATAACAACCCTGGATAACCTTTTCTAAAAAAGCCAATCTAAACATACAATTGTTTAGGTCTAAATTAAAAGAAAAGCAACAAACTTGATATTCTAATTTTATTCTGTAGAAATAGTAAAATCCTTTTCTTTCCAACTTAAAAAACCACCTTTAAGGTCATAGATTTTTTTAAAACCAAGTGTTTTGAACACCTTTACACTTTTAGCACTTCGTTTACCAGAACGACAATAAATGTAAACTGGTTTTTCCTTATCTAAACGCTTTTCTATTAGACTTCTAAAATTAGTAGAAAAAAAATTGATATTAATGCTTCCTGCTATATGTCCTGCTCTAAATTCCTTTGAAGTTCTAACATCCACCAATTGTATATCTTCATTGTTGATGATATCGTTTAAATCCTTTGGTGAAATCTTTATAACACCGTCATCATATGAGGATTGTTTACACCCTGTTGTGGAAAAACTGAAAAGCGAACAAATCAAAACTAGTAGCTGTTTCATGGTTATTCCATATCAACAACTTCTCCGGTCCAATCTAACATTCCTCCCTCGAGGTTATAAGCATTCTCAAACCCTAATTCTTCCATAATAACACATGCTTGACCGCTCCTGTTCCCCGAGCGACAATAAACATAGTAATTCTTACTTTTATCTAACTCGTCAATCTTATCAACAAACTCATCTCCTAGATAAAAATCAATATGTATTGCATTGGGTATAATACCTTCGGTTACTTCCGCATCGGTTCTTACATCAAGAACAACCGCTTTATCGTCAGCCGCTAATTGTTCTGCCCATTCTTCTTGTGTTAAATCTTCCATATATTTATGTGAATTAATTATGAATACAAAATTAGTACTTCTTATTCTATAGACGAAAAAAAACTGAAGCATTACACTTCAGTTTTCAATAATGTTTAATTGTTTTATTTATACTTTAATAGAGCACCCAATAGCTTTAGTTTCTTTTTCAGGAACTTCTTTACCATCTATTAGAGCATCTACGGCATTTTCAACATACTTTGTAGTAACCGCAGAGGCATCTTTATAATTATTATCAATAGCTCCAATATACTTTACAAATAAACTACCATCAATTTTAGACAAAACAAAGACATGTGGTGTTTTAGTCGCTCCGAACTTCGGAAAAACAGTTTGTCCCTCATCTATCAAGTAAGGAAATGTAAACCCTTTATCTTGGGCTCTTTGTTTCATAGCCTCTAAATTGTCTCCTGGCTTTATACTCGTATTATTAGGCATAATGGCAATTACAGGATATCCTTTTGATGCATATTTCTTGTCTAACTCAATAATACGATCTTCGTACATAACAGCATACGGACAGGTATTACATGTGAAGGTTACAATAAAACCTTTGGCATCTTTGTAATCTGATAAAGAAACCATATTTCCGTCTATGTTTCTAAGAGAAAAATCTTCTGCGACATCCCCTATCTTATAACCAGTATCCAAATCATTATTTGGAGCGGTAAATGCAGTAACTAAAATGGCCACAAAAGCCACTGTAAATAATTTAATTGTTTTGCTCATTTTATTTTAGTTTAAAAATTTCTTTAAAGCTTCTTCCAACTCGGTATAGTTGAATGACTGTTCATAAAAACTACTTTTTTCATCGTTGATAATAATCGTTGCTGGAATAGAACCAGACCAATCCTGATTTATTTGAGGTATCCAACGATTTGAATCTGGATCATCTAATACCAACACTTTAGATTTTAAATCTCTTTCTTTAATAAACGGTTTTAATTTAGATTCGTATTGGTGTGGAAAGTCTAAGCTAACCAGTAAAACCTCAACATTTTTGTCTTTATATTTTGCTCCCAATTGTTCAAAATAAGGTAATTCTTTTACACAAGGCTTACACCATGTAGCCCAAAAATTAATCACGTGTATCTTTCCATCGTTCTTTGATAATAGAGGTTTTAATCCATCATAATCATAAATCTCTAATTCAACATCATTATAAATAGCTTTATTTTCAGGTAATGCTTCGCTTGTTACTTGTTTAACTGTATCTTTCTTCTGGTTGTTACAACTTAATAGTGTAAGAACCGCAATGAATACTAACTTTAACTTCATAAGCATAAAAATAATGATTCCTTCTTTCAACTAAACATATTTAACAATCTTTTAGACAAAAAAGACAATAAACTATTGCTTAATTATTTTTTCATTTTTATATTTGTGCTTCGAAGATTAAAATCAATGAAAAACAATTTAAATAATACTTGGTGGTGGTGCTCTCGAAACTAAAATTCGTGAAGTAAAATCCTAGTATATTTAAAATCTAAAATATCAAAAGGCTTGTCATTCACGACAAGCCTTTTTTATGTTAACAATGGAAAAATTTAGCCTTTATACACACCATAAACGCATTTTAACAGACACCATCACACCTGTTTCAGTGTATTACAAAATTAGAGACAAATACCCTAATAGTATTCTATTAGAAAGTGGGGACTACCACAGAAATCACAAGAATTTCTCATACATCTGTTTTAACCCTATAGCAACAATAAAAATTGAAAATGAGGTTATAGAACAGACCTTCCCCGACGGTAGTTCATCAACATTAGAGATTACACCCGAAGTAGATGTTGTGGATGAAATATACAAGTTTACCAAACGTTTTGATGTGTCTTCTGAAGAAAATTTCAAGTTCATCAACAATGGAATTTTTGGTTATACTGCCTACGATGCTGTTAGATATTTTGAAGATATTGAAATTGGGAAAAAGGAAAATTCAATTAATATTCCAGATGTCTATTATGCGGTTTATCAAAATATCATCGCTATAAATCATTTTAAAAATGAGGCGTACATATTTGCCCATTGTTTTGATGGCGTAGAAAGTAACATTGATGTAATAGATAAACTTATAAACATACAAAACTTTGCGTCGTTTAATTTTAATGCTAAAGGAGACATTACTTCTAATTTAACGGATGAAGAGTTTCTTCAGCACGTAGATTATGCAAAAAAACACTGTGCAAGAGGCGATGTTTTTCAATTGGTGCTATCGAGAAGTTTTTCTCAAGAGTTTACCGGTGATGATTTTAATGTATACAGAGCCCTAAGGAGTATAAACCCTTCTCCCTACCTGTTCTATTTTGATTATGGCAACTTTAAAATCATGGGAAGTTCTCCTGAAGCCCAACTTATAGTTAGTGACGGTTTAGCAGAAATTCATCCCATTGCTGGAACATTTAGACGTACAGGTGATGATGATAAAGATGCCATCTTAGCTGATAAATTAGTTAAAGACGAAAAGGAAAATGCAGAGCATGTAATGCTTGTGGACCTTGCAAGAAATGATTTAAGCCGCCATGGTAGCAATGTAAAAGTTGAAACCTACAGAGAGGTTCAGTTTTTCTCTCATGTAATTCATTTGGTTAGTAAAGTAACCGGACATAAACATGATACAACTTCAACTATGCAAGTTGTAGCCGATACATTTCCAGCGGGAACATTAAGTGGAGCTCCTAAACATAGAGCCATGCAACTTATTGAACAATATGAAAAAACAAGTAGAGGGTTTTATGGTGGTGCTATAGGTTTTATGGATTTTGAGGGCAATTTTAACCATGCCATCATGATTAGAACTTTTTTAAGTAAAGATTATAAACTTAATTGGCAGGCAGGCGCAGGACTGGTTTCGAAATCAAATCCTGAAAGCGAAAGACAAGAAGTTTTCAACAAATTAGGAGCGTTAAACAAAGCAATTCAATTAGCAGAAGATATATAAAGTTAGAAGTTAGAAAGTTGAGAATCAGGCTTGACATAAAAAATAAATAAGCAGAAAATCATGTCCCATATTCCGACAAAGTCGGAAGTATCAATCTGCAGAAATAATGAACGAAGGAATGGAGATGCTAAGCGAAGCTTTGAGCGCGAGATTCCGAAAGGGAATGTTCCGAAGGAATTTCCTTAGATTGATTTGATTTCCTGCCGGCAGGCAGGTTTGGTTCGTTTTGTATCAAGACAAGATGAACAAAAATAAAATAAGAAAACAACTAAATATAGATTCCTGCATTCGCAGGAATGACAAATGAAATGAAAAGAGTTTTAGTAATAGATAACTACGATAGTTTCACATATAATCTGGTTCATTATTTAGAAGATTTAAATTGTGACGTAACAGTATATAGGAATGATAAATTAGAACTTGAAGATGTTGAGGCTTTTGACAAAATAGTTTTGTCTCCAGGGCCAGGAATTCCAGATGAGGCCGGTTTATTAAAAGCCATTATAGAAAAATATGCTCCTACTAAAAGTATTTTAGGAGTTTGTTTAGGTCAACAAGCTATTGGCGAAGTTTTTGGAGGTACTTTAGTAAACCTTGATGAAGTCTATCATGGTGTTGCTACAAAAGTTGAAATTAGTGTAGATGATGAATCGATTTTCAATGGATTAGACAAAGAAATTGAAGTAGGCCGTTATCACTCTTGGGTTGTAAATGCCGATTTACCTGAAAGTTTGGAGGCGACCTCTTTTGATGCTAACGGACAAGTAATGTCTTTAAGACATAAACAATATGATGTAAAAGGCGTTCAATATCACCCAGAGTCTGTCCTAACCCCAGACGGAAAAAAAATATTAGAAAATTGGGTAAATAGTTAGCTGTTAGCTGTTAGCTGTTAGCTGTTAGCTGTTAGCTGTTAGCTGAAAAAGAGATAATAGTTTAAATGAAAAATAAATTTACAGAAAGTCAAATCCCAATTCAATTCGTAGAATTGATAGCCAAGGCGAAGAATAGATGAAGAAAAGCTCCGAAATCAGGAGAACAAAGTTCGACGCGGAGTTTTCAAATCGGTTTTTATCCCGAAAACCGGGATAAAAAATTCCTTGACTTGGATGTCCTTTTTTGATTCGTTTTTTGGACAAGCAAAAAATGAATGGGAAATAATAAAGTGTAATTTAAAATAGATTTCTGCCTTCGCAGGAATGACAAGAATGAAAGACATACTTAATAGATTAATAAACCATGAAACCATCTCTACCGAGGAGGCTAAACAGGTTATAGTTAACATATCAAATGATATGTATAACCCAAGTCAAATTGCTTGTTTTCTTTCGGTTTATATGATGCGAAGCATTACCATTGAAGAGTTACAGGGCTTTAGGGATGCTCTTCTTGAATTATGTGTAGCGGTTGACTTAAAAGACTTTGATGCTATTGATATTGTTGGTACTGGAGGTGATGGTAAAAACACCTTCAACATCTCTACCTTGTCATCGTTCATTACTGCAGGTGCCGGAATTAATGTCTCAAAGCATGGAAACTATGGCGTGTCTTCAACCTCTGGGTCCTCTAATGTTATGGAGAACCTAGGCGTTAAATTTTCTAATGACGAAGACTTTTTAAGACGTTGCTTGGACAAAGCAGGTATCTGTATTTTACATGCTCCTCTTTTTCATCCAGCCATGAAAAATGTTGCTCCAATAAGAAGAGAACTAGGTGTTAAGACTTTTTTTAATATGTTGGGGCCAATGGTTAACCCTTCATTTCCTAAAAGTCAATCACTAGGCGTATTTAACCTAGAAGTGTTGCGTCTTTATAGCTTTCTATATCAAAATACAGACAAAAACTACAGCATTGTTTATGCTTTAGACGGTTATGATGAGATCTCATTAACTGGAGAAGCGAAAATTGTTTCTAATCAAGCTGAAAAATTGTTTACACCAGAAGACTTAGGCCTAAATAAAATAAAACAAGAAGCCATCTATGGTGGAGACACTGTTGAAGATGCAGCCAAAATATTTCTAGATATTATTAGCGGTAAAGGAACTGATGCACAAAATAATGTTGTTTGTGCCAATGCAGGTTTGGCTATTGCTACCTCTAAACAGATTTCTCACAAAGAAGGCTTTGAAATAGCTAAAGAATCACTGTTATCAGGTAAAGCGAAACAAAGTTTGCATAAATTGATTGAATTAAGTAGATAAATAAGTAGGCCATTGGCAGTAAGATGGTTGACTGAAGACTGAAGACTGAAAAAATGAACATACTGGATAAAATAGTAATTGATAAACGCAAAGAAGTTGATTTAAGAAAAGGGTTAATACCTATTTCACAATTGGAGCAATCCGTATTATTTTCAAGAAATACGGTATCATTGGCTGAACGTTTAAAAAATAGTGCTTCTGGGATTATCGCAGAACACAAAAGACGATCTCCTTCAAAATCAATAATCAACAACAGTTTAAATACTCAAGATGTTGCGTCTGGTTATGAAAACGCAGGTGTTTGTGGAATGTCCGTTCTAACCGATGGAAAATATTTTGGTGGTTCTTTAGATGATTTATTAACCGCCCGAGCTAGTTGTGAATTGCCGTTATTAAGAAAAGAATTCATTATTGATGAATATCAAATTCTTGAAGCTAAAGCTTACGGTGCTGATGTCATTTTATTAATAGCTGCCATTTTAACCAGAGAAGAAATAAAACAGTTTTCTGAATTTGCTAAAAGCTTAAACCTCAATGTACTTTTAGAAGTACACAACGAAGAAGAATTGCAGAAGTCCATAATGCCAAGTTTGGATATGCTTGGCGTTAACAATAGAAACCTCAAGACTTTTGAAGTTAGCTTAGAAACAAGTAAATCTTTAAGTAGCATTATTCCAGATGACTTTGTAAAAGTATCAGAAAGTGGAATTAGTAATGTAAATGCTATTAAGGAGTTGCAACCTTACGGTTACAAAGGATTTCTAATTGGGGAAAACTTTATGAAAACAGATAACCCAGGGGCTAGCGCCACAGAATTTATAAAAGAACTAGAGCTATGAAAATAAAGATTTGTGGAATGAAATATCAAGATAACATTGAGCAAGTTGCTGCACTGCAACCTGATTATCTTGGTTTTATTTTTTATGAAAAAACACCTAGGCACTTTGATACTAAGATTCCTGAAATTTCTAGTGATATAAAAAAAATCGGTGTTTTTGTAAATGAAAATTTAAATACGGTCATTGAAAAAATCAATGAATTCGATTTACAAGCTGTTCAATTGCATGGAGAAGAAGCGCCTTACTATTGTAATATGCTCAGAACAACTACACTTTTATCTAAACCTGTTGAAGTCATCAAGGTGTTTTCCGTTATGGATGGTTTCAATTTTAAGGTGTTAGATGAATATGAGGATGTTTGTGATTACTATTTATTCGATACTAAAGGAAAACTTCCAGGTGGTAATGGTTATAGGTTCGACTGGAGTCTTCTAAACGATTACCCATCAACCAAACCCTTCTTTTTAAGTGGTGGTATTGGTATAGATGAAGTCGAAGACATTAAGAAATTTAAAGCCAGTGATGCTTCTAAATATTGTTATAGTCTTGATGTTAATAGCAAATTTGAATTAGAACCTGGACTTAAAAATGTTGGCGTTTTAAGAGAGTTTATAAACAAACTTAGTAATAACAAAAAAATGCAAGAATATAATGTAGACGAAAGAGGGTATTATGGTGATTTTGGAGGAGCGTTTATACCCGAAATGCTATATCCTAATGTAGAGGAATTGAGGCAAAATTACCTCAAAATCATGGCAGAACCAGACTTTAAAAAGGAGTTTGACCAACTTTTAAAAGACTATGTTGGTAGACCTTCTCCCTTGTATTTTGCCAAACGACTTTCGGAAAAGTATAACACAAAAATTTACCTTAAGCGAGAAGACCTGAATCATACGGGTGCACACAAAATCAACAATACCATTGGGCAAATCTTAATGGCAAAACGATTGGGTAAAAAGAGGATTATTGCTGAAACGGGTGCTGGACAACATGGTGTTGCCACAGCTACTGTATGCGCTTTAATGGGACTAGAGTGCATCGTTTATATGGGTGAAATTGATATTGCACGCCAGGCACCAAATGTTGCCAGAATGAAAATGTTAGGCTCTAAAGTAGTTCCTGCCCTATCAGGAAGTAGAACATTAAAAGATGCCACCAATGAAGCTATCCGTGATTGGATTAATAATCCTGTAAATACACATTATATCATTGGATCAGCCATTGGCCCTCACCCCTATCCAGATATGGTAACGAGATTTCAATCAGTTATTTCTGAAGAAATTAAATGGCAACTAAAAGAACAAGAAGGACGTGAAAATCCTGATTATGTTGCAGCTTGTATTGGAGGCGGTAGTAATGCTGCCGGTACTTACTATCATTTTCTACATGAAGAGAGTGTAAAAATTATTGCAGTTGAAGCAGCAGGTCTTGGTGTTGATTCTGGTGAAAGTGCCGCCACTTCGGTTTTAGGAAAAGAAGGTATTATTCATGGATGTAAAACCTTATTAATGCAAACTAACGACGGACAGATTACGGAACCTTATTCAATTTCAGCAGGTTTAGATTACCCCGGAGTTGGGCCGATGCATGCACATCTAGCTAAAACAGAACGTGCAGAATTCATATCTATAACAGATGATGATGCTATGAAGGCAGGATTAGAACTTTGCGAATTAGAAGGTATAATTCCCGCTATTGAAAGCTCTCATGCTTTTGCTATTTTCAAACAAAAGCAATTTAAGCCAGATGATGTTGTGGTCATGTGCCTATCAGGACGTGGCGATAAAGATTTACAGAATTATATTGATTATTTTAAGATATAGATTTATGGCGTTACTACAAGGGTCGAGCTTTCTCGAAAAGTTTTTCCTTAGCGGAGTTTAAGAGCTCTCTTTGAGTAGCTCCAATAATCGCTCAATCCCTTGCAGGCGCAAGAGTTTAGAAAATTGAAAAACAATTTAGAACTATAAAAAGTATTTAGCAAAAGGGCGAGTCCCGATTTCCGATGGAATCGGAATCATCAAAAACCAGAAATAATGAACGAAAGAGTGAAGATGCGAAGCAAAGCTTCAAGCACGAAACTCTGAAAGTGAATGATGCTATAGCAATTTCCTATTTTTGATTTGATTTTTTGGTTCGTTTTGCATCAAGGCAAAAATGAACAAAGCAAACATAAAAAAAGTATAATTTAAAATAGATTCCTGCCTCCGCAGGAATGACAGAAAAAATGAATCGTATACAAGAAAAGCTAAAGGAAGACAAAAAACTGCTTTCAATATACTTTACAGCAGGATACCCTAACTTAGATGAGACCGTTAAAATCATTCAAGATTTAGAAAAAAGTGGAGTCGACATGATAGAAATAGGCCTACCATTTAGTGACCCATTAGCAGATGGACCAACAATTCAAGATAGCTCAACACAGGCTTTGAAAAATGGTATGACCACTGAAGTTCTGTTCAATCAGCTAAAAGACATTAGGAAGTCGGTTAATATTCCTTTAATCATAATGGGATATTTTAATCCTATGTTACAATATGGTGTTGAAGATTTCTGTAAAAAATGTCAAGAGATTGGTATTGATGGTTTAATCATTCCTGATTTACCTGTAGACGTTTATCACGAGGAATATCAATCCACTTTTGAAAAATACGGGTTAATAAATGTATTCTTAATTACACCTCAAACCAGTGATGAGCGCATTAAATTTATCGATTCAGTTTCAAACGGTTTTATTTATATGGTAAGCAGTGCAAGTACAACTGGCGCAAAGTCTGGCTTTGGAGACGAGCAAACCGAATATTTTGAACGAATCGATAACCTTAATTTAAACAACCCACAAATTGTTGGTTTCGGAATCAGCAACAATAATACTTTTACAGCTGCAACCAAATACGCTAAAGGCGCTATTATTGGGAGTGCATTTGTTAAACATGTTACGAATGAGGGTACTGATAACATTCACTCTTTTGTCAAAAGTATTTTAGAATAGGTTAATTAATATTAATTGGCTATATTTGGTAAACCAATTTGGTAAACCAAATATATGTTTAGATTAAAGTTCCAATTATTTTCCTTATTGCTAGTTTTTTTTGTCTCTAAAACTTCTTATTCCCAAATAGTTTTAGATGCTGATGGACCAGGAAACACCTACGAATTAATCACTTCGGTATTAGCTCCAGGTTATAACCCTATTGAAGTCCCTGATTGTAATCACGGAACTTTTGCTAGACATATTGATGAAGTATACGACAGTGATTTAAATGATAATGTTTTCAGATTTCACATTCATGTTACAGATGATGATGACCGCTGCATTAATTTCGACCGACAAAGAAACGAGATTAAATCTTATGATAAATCTCCTGATAACCTCAAGGCTGTTGAAGGGGAAACGGTAATATATAAATGGAAGTTTAAACTAGATGCTGGATTTCAGGCTTCTCCTAACTTTACTCATTTACATCAGTTAAAATCTGTTGGAGGGCTTTATTCTAGCATGCCAATGTACACGCTTACAGCACGAAAAGCCACACCAGATAGAATAGAGTTACGTTATGCAGAAACTAACTCTCAAACGACTTTAATACAAACTGATATCGCACCTTTTAAAGGTGTATGGGTAGAAGCAACAGAGACCATAAAATTTGGTACAAACTCAAGCCCTAACGCTGGCACATATTCGCTAGAATTAAAGAAAGTTAGCAATCAAACGGTTTTGTTGTCCTATTCTGATAATGCCACAAAGAATTGGCAAACAGATGCAGATTTTGTTCGCCCTAAATGGGGTATTTATAGAAGCTTAAACAATTCGCAAGACTTAAGAGATGAAGAAGTTCTTTTTGCTAATTTCAGCATTGAAGAAGTTTCAAGTTTAAGCATCGACAACACCATTACATCTTCTTTCAAACTACATCCCAATCCAGTTAAAAACTTGTTACATATTGAAAACTTAAATGGACTAAACTTAAATTCAGTGATTATCAATGATTCACTTGGAAAGCGAGTTCTAAAGATAAATGCATATAACAAGAAACCAATAGATATTTCTAACTTCCCTGCTGGCATTTACTTTATTATCTTGAAAGCAAAAAACAATATAATTAGCAGAAAAAAAATTGTTAAAATTTAAGTTTTAAAACAATCAATCCTTAACTTCACTATTCTGTAAAAACAGAATAAAATGCCTGCTGAAAAAATTTCTATATTTTGGTTTAGAAGAGATTTAAGACTTGAGGATAACACCGCTCTAACTCACGCCTTAAATTCGGAATACCCCGTGCTACCTATTTTCATTTTTGATGATGGGATTTTAAATGAATTAGATAAAGATGATGCCAGAGTCAACTTTATCCACTCCACTTTATCTTCAATTTCTTCGAAAATAAATAAAGAATTTGGCGGTTCACTTTATGTTTTAAAAGGTACACCTTTAGAGCAATGGCAATTCCTTCTTGAAAACTATGACATACAAGGTGTTTATGCAAACGAGGATTACGAACCCTATGCCATAAAGAGAGATAGTGAAATAAAAAAACTACTGTCAACTAAAGCAATCCAACTTAATCTTTACAAAGACCAAGTTATTTTTGCCAAAAATGACGTTCTAAAAAAAGACAACACACCGTATACTGTTTTTACTCCTTTTAAAAATCAGTGGTTAAAAAAATTTGACGATAGTCTAACCTCAGAGCAAAAGAGTAAAAATATATCCAATTTCTATAAAACAGGTTTTCCATTCCCAAGTTTAACAGACATAGGTTTTACTTCATCGGCAATTGAAGTGAAGGACTATCGTATAAACGATTTAGAGAATTACGAAGCTGAAAGGAATTTTCCAGCACTTGATAAAACCAGTTACCTGTCTCCACATTTGAGATTTGGGACAGTTAGTGTTCGTAAACTAGTGAAACATTTTAAGCAAAATGCAACCTTCTTATCAGAACTTATTTGGAGAGAGTTTTTTATGCAAATCCTTTTTCATTTTCCAGATGTAGTGCAACATAATTTCAAAAGAAAATATGATCATATACCCTGGCGTAATAACGAAGAAGAATTTGAACAATGGAAACAAGGCAAAACGGGTTATCCTATGGTTGATGCAGGTATGCGCGAACTAAATGCAACAGGATACATGCATAACCGAGTGAGAATGGTTGTGGCTAGTTTTTTATGCAAACACTTATTAATTGATTGGCGATGGGGTGAAGCTTATTTTGCAAAGAAACTCCTTGATTTTGAATTATCTTCAAATAATGGTAATTGGCAGTGGGCTGCTGGAACAGGTTGCGATGCGGCGCCTTACTTTAGAGTTTTCAATCCTTCCGAACAAGTAAAGAAATTTGACAAAAACCTCAGCTATATCAACAAATGGGTTCCAGAATTAAATTCGCTTGAATACCCAGCCCCAATGGTTGATCATAAAGAAGCTCGGGAAAGGGCTATTTCTACCTATAAGAATGCCTTAAGCTAGCCTAATGCTTTCTCAGTAAATCTTCTAGAGTAGGTTTTAAATGGTGATGCTCAAAATGAAAACCTTTACTTTCTATTTTTTTAGAACTTACCCGCTGGCTATCAAACAATACCGTGTGCATTTCCCCGAGAATAAGTTTCATAACAAACTTTGGAATATTAGGCAGGAACAATGGCCTTCTTATGACCTTAGCAATGGTTCTTGTAAGCTCTTTATTTGTAACTGGGTTTGGGGCAACACCATTGTATGTTCCAGTAAGATTATTGTTAATGATATACAAAAACATATTAGCTAAATCCTTGATATGAATCCATGATTGCCACTGCTTACCACTACCAAAAGCTGCTCCTACTCCAAATTTTATTGGCTTAATCATTTGAGGTAGCGCCCCTCCTTTATCTGACATCACCAACCCAATTCTTATTCGGGAAACCGGTACATTAATATCAGAAAATCCATTAACTGCTTTTTCCCATACTTCTACAACTTCACCCAAAAAAGACTCATCAACTTCCTTAAAAGTCTCTTCGTAATAATTCACCAAAGAACTGGGATAAATACTAATCCCACTTGCAGAAACAATTTGTTTTATACTGTGAGATTCACCTTTTAAGGCGTTAATTAGTAACTCGGCACTCTTTACTCTACTCGATAAAATCTCTTTTTTATATTCGGGTGTCCAACGTTTTGAAACTGTAGCTCCAGCGAGATGGATAATGGCATCTACATTCTTAAAACATGCTTTATCTATTTCTTGGGTCACCAAGTTCCAATAAAATCCATGATAATGTTCATCAGTCTTTATTTTAGATTTATTGGTAGTAAGATAATTAACCATTATGCCTTGTTCATGACAAGATTTAACGATTTGTTGTCCTATGAGACCTGTGGCTCCTGTTATTAATACCCTCATACATTAAAATTACGAAATGGAGATTCCATTTGCTAATAAATTAAGTTAGGTTTAACAGTTGGGATAAAAGACAGGAGACCGATGACAAATAATATAGAACTGTAAACTGCTCACTGCATACTGCTAACTGAACACTTGATTGCCCTCAACATTTCACGTTTGCCAGGAGGACCAGGGAGTTTTTCCACTGAAAACCCAACGGACTGCATAGCTCTACGCACGCTTCCTTTTGCGGAATAAGTCACCAAAACACCATTGTCTTTTAAAGCATCATACATTCTTTTAAAAATCTCTTCGGTCCACAACTCTGGCTGTACCCTTGCTCCAAAGGCATCAAAATAGATAAGATTAAAAGCCTCTTTATCTTCAATCTCATCGAAAAACTTATGTTGTTTTATAAGTGAAAACTTTTCAGAAAGTTGGTGTTTTCCCTCCCAAAGTATGTTGTGAATCAATTCAAATGTTTCAACAGCTTTAGGAACATTCAATTCAGAAGCATAGTTCAAAAGTTCTATTTCATCTTTAGAAACAGGATACCCTTCAACACCTACATAATCAATTTTGGCTTTAATCTTAGCAGATTCCAAAAATGTGATTAAAGCATTAAGGCCTGTTCCAAAACCAATTTCTAGAATGGATAAATCTTTATTAGACTTCTCGACTCCGCTCGAAGTGACATCTATGGTTAATTCATTTACATTCCAAAGATGATGCAACCCATATTTTATAAATACATGATACGCTTCTTGGATAGCACCGTGCTTTGAATGGTATTGTTCATTCCACTTTGGAATATGAATGGTGGTTGAACCATCGGCAGTAATAATAATTTCCCTCTTCAAAATTATTGCGCTACTAAAACACCATCGGCCTCAAAAGAAAATGTCTTTTTCGATTCTGTTATGGCAGCAATTTCTTGTTTAGATTTTCCTGCATCTTCGGCATAATGTTTCAATTCATCAACCGGTACCTCATTAACAAAAGCTTTTCCGTTTACAATGACTTGTTTCCCTTTAATATCTTTTGGAACAAAAAAACCATAATCCTTAAATTTAACCATAGCTTCTTTTCCTTCTCCTAATTGTAATGTCATCCAACACCCTTTGGCTTGGCAAACATCTGTTACAGTAGCTATCATCTTAGAGTTAATACTATCTCTGGCATTCATATCTTGGTAATGATAAAGCATAGATGAAGCAGCTATGGCATCATCGCCAATAATCTCTTTTCCATAAGATAGGTATTCAATTTTAGGAACTTTATTTGGGGTTTCTTCTACTTTCTCTTTACAAGAATTCAGAATTAAAGTGCAAACAAACACAACGATAAGCGTCCTCATAGTGGTAAATTTTAAACGATTTAGTAAAGATACCGCTTTTTAACCTTTATGCTTTGAGTCATCCCCTTAAAACGACTAGATTAATAAATTAAAAACAACAGATCACAAGGTCTTTTCTTCAAAAAAAGATTATGCCTAGCAAACATTTTCTACCTGCACAAAAACTAGGATTAATAGGTAGGGTTCGTGGAAGGTTTGCTTAGATATTTAAACCTACATCTAAAAGAGCTATAGCATCTTTTATTTCTTTTGGAGTTCCGTAAATTATATAGACTTCATTTCTATAGGCCTCATAAACATTATCGTCTAATTGCGTTCTATTGATCATCCCTCTAATCCTATTTGAAAATCCGTATTTACTCATAGTTGGAATCCTTTTTAAATCGTAATTCAATTTGATAAGGTTTCCCCTAAAATCCTTGTAGGCTATACTATTATCGGTTTCATTAACGCCAATAATCACATTTTTGTTAACATCTGTTTTAGGTTGATATAAGCCTAAGGCCTTTCCTTCGGTTTCTGTATTAGAATCGGAAAGTATAAAAACGGTATTATCAGCATCTGGAAAACCACTACCAACACTCTCTTTGTCTGTAATAGCCCATTGTCCATTCGTTTTCCTGTAATACAAATATTTTGTAGTCCATACACTCCTGTCATGTCTAAGAGACCAAACACCAGTCATTACATTCATATCCTTATCAGAACCTGGATGTACACCACTTGGGGCCTTTATAGAAATATCTGATTGTACAGCATCTGGATTCCACAATTTTGTACCTGCACGATGTTGGTTGATACAATGCCCAGGAGGACGAATAAATGAAATTTGATAATAGTGTTTTACGATACCTATAGATATTCCGTATTGTCCTGAAATATCTTCATAGGTTCCATAATAATCAAATTCACTTTTAACCTCATCCAATTGTTTACCTTCCAACCCCTCTTCGTCAAGTCCATCTTCATCAGAATTTCCTCCGTCATTTCTATATGGGTCCTCTCCAATATTTTCCCAGCGCGTAAAATCATATTGTCCATCGCCATGCCAAAGCGCCATAGGCCTAGGCTCCACAATTAATTTTTTTCCATCTTCTGTTTGTGTAATTGCACATGGTGAACCTAAGGTTTCAAAAAAGCCGGCCTGAGTAGGGTTGTATCTACCACCATGAGATGCATCTCTAATGGCCACCTGCCCTGCTCTACCATACCTATCTGATTCTGGTCCCATAATATCTCCCAAACCAGGAATAACCACCTCGTTTATCACTCCTCCACCATTTGAGGTAATTCCTATTTGAAAACCTGATGGCCCAGATTGTAAATGATGCGTAGTAACCCTTGGGTTAGATTCAGATATGATATCAAAAGCCTCTGGTGCTTCAGGGGTTTCTTCTTTTGGTTCTTCTACTTCTTCTTCTTTTTCCTCAGGCATTTCAACTTCAGGTGCCTCTTCGATATCCCCACTTTTTTGGCAATTCAAAAATAATTGACTAACCAAAAACAAACTAAAAACTGTAAGTCTGAATAATTTCATATAATTATGTTTAATCATCATTATCATAACAAATATCGTTTAAAGACATTTAGTTTGTGTCCTGTAGTGTATGTATGCTTATTCTCTTAATAAACTATGTAGAATTATAATCTGAAGTAGTACGCTCTGCACCAAAACACATCCTAAACCAAGCTTAATTAGTTATTATTCTTTGAATTTTCCTTTTGAAAAAACCAATATTTAAGTACAAAAAAACAAAACGACTATTGGTTGAATAACTTCAAAATTTCAATTTTAAATGATTTAAGCAAAGACACCTTTTTTTAACCTTTTTATTTTAACTTTGTCCTGTAAAACAACGAGATTATGAACGCAATAATCAATAACATTGAGATTATAAAAGCAGAGTCTTCTAAGATTAATGAGGTAGACTTTGACAATTTGACGTTTGGAAGTGTGTTTTCTGACCACATGTTGGTATGTGATTATAAAGATGGTAAATGGCATGCACCAAAAATCACGCCTTATCAACCTATCACATTAGACCCTTCTGCAAAGATTTTCCATTACGGACAGTCCGTCTTTGAAGGCATGAAAGCATACAAAGATGTAGATCAAAATGTCTGGTTATTTCGTCCTTTAGATAACTTTAAGCGTTTAAATATTTCGTCTAAACGTCTATCAATTCCGGAATTGCCTGAAGCATATTTCATGGAGGGACTGAAAGCGTTATTAGAACTTGATAAAGATTGGATTCCAACAAATGATGGAAGTTCATTATATATTCGTCCGTTTGTTTTTGCATCCGGACAAGGATTTCATGCGTCTCCTGCAGATGAATATAAATTTATAATCTGTACTGCTCCTTCTGGATCTTATTTTTCCGGTGATGTAAAAGTTCTCATTGAAGAAACTTATTCTAGGTCTGCAAATGGCGGTGTTGGGTTTGCAAAAGCAGGTGGAAATTACGCTGGACAGTTTTATCCAACGCAATTAGCAAAAGCCAAAGGTTATCATCAGGTTATTTGGACCGACGATAACACACATGAATACATCGAGGAAGCTGGTGCTATGAACATTTTTGTTAGGATAAATGATACTTTGATTACAGCTCCAACAAGTGATAGGATCCTTGATGGTATTACGCGGAAAAGCATTATTGAATTAGCAGAATCTGAAGGTATCGATGTAGAAGTTAAAAAGATAACGGTAACAGAAGTTGTTGAAGCTGCAAAAAATGGAACGCTAAAAGAAATGTTTGGTGCCGGTACGGCTGCCGTAGTTTCACCGATTTCTGCGTTTGGATACAAAGGCACAGACTACGAATTACCGAAGTTAAATGATACGTATGCAAGTTTCTTAAAAAAACGTATTACAGACATTCAAACCAATAAAACCGAAGACCCTTTTGGATGGCGTTTTAAGGTATAGACATTCGTTATCCTTTCCAAAGGGAAAGAGAATCGTAACAAAAAAGAGAAGCAAAATACTTCTCTTTTTTTATATCTTCAATAAGAAACTGAATCAACATTTGTGTATTGTTCAGTTTGTTAGTTCAGGGCAAACATTCTTATTTGTTTAAAATAGCTTCAATATTTGGCTTGAAGTAATTGGGCCCTTTTAACACCTTTCCATCTTCTCTATAAATGGGCTCACCATCTTCACCCAGTTTACTCATATTACTACGTTGAATTTCTTCAAAAACTTCTTCAATTTTATATTGCATACCATGTTCAATAATAGTACCACATAAAATGTAAAGCATATCTCCAAGAGCATCGGCTACCTCAACTAAATCGCCATCGTTGGCGGCGTCTAAATACTCCTCATTCTCTTCACGCATTAATTTGTAACGCAACATATTTTTTTCTGATCCCAGATTGGCTTTAGGACTTTCTCTGTGCCCTATTTTAAATGCTGTATGGAATGCTTTGACCGCTTCAATTTTATCTTTCATAGATATTAATCTAATTATTTACTTTTGCATAAAAATAATTATATGTTTAGTAAAGGTCAAATCATTTTTGGAATTTTATTTTTTATTGTCTTTGCAATAATTATTGCATTTACCTACAGAAAAGATTTAAAGCTCCATAAACGCTTTTATGCCGGAAGCGTATGGATTCTTATTGCCTTTATCTCCTTTATTCTCTTCATAGCTGCCATAAAATTTTTCTTTAAATAAATTTATTAAGTTCGCTTTAAATATTTACCAAGCTATATGGTTTAGTAGCACATGACTCGTAGAGTGGAAAAATCAAAAAAAAGAAGGTAGGAAAAACATGTTTTAAACTGTTTAATAAATAAAAGCAATAATCAACGCAACCTTTTTTTGTCCTGTACATCTAGTTAATAACTAAACCAACTATTAAATATGAAGACGCTATTAATTATCTCCATTCTCTTAGTAATTAATCTACTCTTACTGGTATTTAGTGTAAATAAAAGAACAGATCCCTGAAACAGAAATCCGTTCTTATTTTTTACTAAAAAATTAGTTTTAATTCACTTCTGGCAAGAAACTATAGTTTTTGCTATAGTCTAACATTTGAGATGTAAATGCCTCTGGTTGTATTACTTTAATAGCGATTATTTCGCCTGATTCATTTTTATCAGCAACCAAAACCGGATTCACAAACCCTGAATATGGTGCCGAGGTAAATTGCTTGTTTCTTTCTAAAACCTCTGCATGAATATCTTGATCTACCTTAACACCGTAACCTTCTACTAAAGCCTCTACTGCAGCGTAATCACCTTCAGATTTTATACGTTGTGTTTCTCTTAATAACTCTCCAAAAAGACTATGTAACTTATCATAATCAGTTATATTAAAGAATGTCTTGCCCTCTCTTGTTACTTTTTCAATGACATTATCCTGTTCTCCTTTTTCCAAAACCCATGCACTTACCCATTGCCTGTTTCGCATGTGAGCCTCTTCAACGTCATCGCCTAGATTTAGTCTTATTAGCTGCATGAGCAAACCATTACGAATGTAATTATCGTATGCAGCCTTCCCAACCGCTTTCCAATCTTCAACTAAACCTAATTCTTGCAATTTAGGATTGTACAAATAATAAAGCCCTACTAAATCTGCTCTTCCTTCTTCTAGTGTGGAGGCATAATTTTTTAGTGTCTCTTTGGTTTCACCAACTCCTGGGTTTAATTTTCCAGAGGCATGCCCAATCACCTCGTGTAACGCCGTATGAAGTTTATCGGCTAATTGCCCATATTTTTCCTCTAAATCATACTCTTCTTGATCATGAACAAATTCCTTTAACCTTCCTGAACTACCTGCATTATTGTAAGCTTGAATAATATTTCCTAGAGAGACCGATTTACTTCCTACTTCTGCTCTTATCCAATTTGCATTAGGTAAGTTCACACCAATAGGAGTACTTGGCGAGGCATCTCCAGCTTCTCCAGCTACATTAACAACCTTATAGGTTACTCCTACCACATTAGCTTTTTTGTGCTCTTCCATTATTGACGAATTATCTTCAAACCATTGTGCATTATCAGATAGCACTTTCATTTTTTGAGACATGTCAAAATCATTAATCTGAACAATATTTTCGTATGAGCCTCTATATCCAAGCGGATCATTGTACACTTCAATAAAACTATTTATGTAATCTATATTACCATCTGTGGCATTAGTCCAAGCTACATTATAATCGTCCCATGTTTGAAGATCACCTGTTTTGTAGTAAGCTATCAATAACTCCAATGCTTTTCCCTGAGCTTCATTTTCAGCTACACCAACAGCTAACTCTAACCATTTTACAATTTCATCAATAGCACTACCATAAAGTCCACCTGATTTATAAGTACGCTCTTTTAAAACACCGTTTTCTTTAACTAGCTGAGAATTTAAACCAAAAGATAGCGGCTGTTCTGGATTGGGTGATTTTTTTGCAGCATAGAAACTTTCCACATCTGCATTAGTAACATTAGGTCCATAAAAATTTACTGCAGACAGAGCAACATTATCAACACCTTTACTTTGATTTACCTTTTTTGAATCAAGGTCATTAAAAATTACATCGAACGCCTCTCCTTCTAAAACCGTATTTGTTTCTGCCAATAGCTGTTTGAAGTAAGCCGGTGAAAAGTCTGGCTTCAACTTATCGTTTGAGTAGTGATGATGAATGCCATTACTGAACCAAACACGCTTCAAGTACACTTCGAAAGCATTCCATTCACTGGATTTTTTATCACCTGTATATGTTGTGAAGATATTTTCTAGAGCCTTCCTTATGGTTAGGTTGTGACGATAGTTTTGATCCCACATAATATCCCTACCACTTAAACCGGCCTGAACTAAGTAGTATACTAATTTTTGCTCTTTCAAAGTTAATTGTTCCCACCCTGGAATTTGGTACCTTAAAATTTTTAAATCTGCAAACTGCTCAACATTGTAATTGAATTTAGAATTTTCTACTACTTCGGCAGTAGCTGGGTTCTTTTCGCTTTTTGCATCAATACACCCAAAAAACAAAGCTGCAAGACATAAGGTACT
Source organism: Seonamhaeicola sp. ML3 (assembly GCF_023273855.1). Taxonomy (NCBI): domain Bacteria; kingdom Pseudomonadati; phylum Bacteroidota; class Flavobacteriia; order Flavobacteriales; family Flavobacteriaceae; genus Seonamhaeicola; species Seonamhaeicola sp. ML3. The sequence goes on from NZ_CP096884.1 coordinate 233,169, forward strand.
TAAAACGGTATTTAGTTTCATTTTGTAAGTTTATTTATTATTAAATATCTAAAATTTGAATCAAAAAAAGATTATGATTATTAATTAAAACAAAAATACATTATTTAACTATAAACAGATATTAAAAAACATACTTTAATGACAATTAAAAATGATTATCTTTGATTGACCAACCACCTAACTCCCTAAAACGAAATAAATATTTAACATGTTATCTTACATGAGTCTATTTTTCTGTAAGATTACTTAAAGATTTTTAAATTAATAGACACATTCATGAAAGCTCTTAAATATATCTTATTTCTGTTGCTCATAATTATCATAGGTACATCTATCTACATAGCGGTTCAACCAAATAATTATGAATTTTCCAGGAGCAGAATAATTCAAGCTCCAGCCTCCTTGCTTTTTGAAGAGGTAAATGATTTTAAAAATTGGCCTAGTTTTTCACCTTGGATAGAGAAAGAACCTAATGCTAAACTTACTTTTGGTGATGTTACCTCTGGTGTTGATGGTAGTTATGCTTGGAACGGTAAAATTCTAGGTGAAGGAAGTATGAAAACCATTGATGCAACAGAAAACAAGTCCATTGCGCAGCGTATTGAATTCATAAAACCTTTTGAATCTCAATCTAATATCAATTGGACTTTTGAAAAGACCAACGAGGGCACCAAGGTGACTTGGGGCATGAAAGGGGAACAAGATTTTATGACCAAGATATACACCACTTTTATGGGTACCATTGAAGACAATACAGGTCCAGATTTTGAGAGAGGCCTGTTTAAACTGGATAGTGTTATAAGCTCCAATATGAAAAAGTTTTCAATACATATTGATGGAGAAACAGAATATGGTGGCGGTTTTTACATGTACAAGACAACAGCAGCAACCGGCGCCAATATCAGTCAAATAATGGGTAAACAGTATGGAGATATTATGAGCTATATGGCAAAAAACAACATTGTTGCCAACGGTATGCCTTTTACTATCTACAATGAAATGAATCCTGAAAATGGGAGTATCATCATGAGCAATGCCATTCCTATTATGAGTAAGGTTAAAGTTGAAAAAGAAAGCGATATTATATGTGGCTTCATACCTAAATTAAAAGTTCTTAAAACAACACTTAAGGGCAATTACAGTAACTTACCAAAGGCTTGGGAGGCCGCTATGCAACATGTAACAGAAAATAATATGGTATTATCTGAAATGAAACCCTTTGAAATCTATGTTAATGACCCAGGGGATTTTCCTAACCCAGGGGATTGGATTACCGAAATTTATATCCCTATAAAGTAAATGAAACAGCTTTTTTTCGTTTTTATTGGCGGAGGTTTTGGTAGCGTGCTCCGCTACATTCTTGGCAAGTATTTAAACAACAGCGAAACCGGAATACCTTATGGCACGTTTGCAGCAAACATTTTAGGCAGCTTGCTCATTGGTATTATACTAGGATTAGCAGCTAGAAACAATACTTTAAACCAAAGCCAAACCTTGTTACTTGCAACGGGTTTCTGTGGAGGTTTCACTACATTTTCAACATTTGCTTACGAAAATCATATATTCTTAAAATCTGGAGACTTCACAAGCTTTGCGATATATACTGTTACTAGCTTTACCGTTGGATTTTTAGCAGTGTTTTTGGGCATGTTTTTGGTTAGGCCGTAATATACCAAAAAACTAATGATTACAATTTAAAAATAAAATTACGCACCGCTTAAACCATTTAGCAGAGCCATATATTGTCTGTTATTTGGATATAGTTCAATAAGTTGTTTAGCAATATTTCTAGCTTTATTGATTTGCCCTCCTTTCTGATATATATAGGCTAACACATATAGCAAATCTCCGTTTTGTGGAGAAATTTCTAGCCCCTTAACAATAGTAGTCTCTGCTTTTTTCAAATTATTTACCTTATCATACAAAAGGCTTAAGTTATAGTAGAACCTTATATTATCAGGCATATACTTAATCGCAAGCTCCATTTGCTCTATGGCTTCTTCGTTTCTATTTTGTTCACCTAAAAGTAACGCATAAGAATAATATGTTTGTCCAAATTCTGGTTCCTGAGAAATGACAGTTTTAAAAGCTTCCTCAGACTCTTTTAATTGTCCATTTCTGTAGTACAAGTTCGCCAGGTTAGTACGTATAATATTATTTTGGTTATCAATCTCAAGAGCACTTTCATAAGATTTAATGGCATTTGGCACATCACCTTGTTTCAAAAAGAAACTACCCCGCTTGGCTCTCCCTCCAGCAAAATCTGATGTAACCCGCAAATGCGTTTCAAATTCCTTTTTTACCTTATTGTAGATTTCCTTATACTCTGGAGGTACTTGCTGTGAATTTAAATTACCCAGTGCAAAGAAAGCTTTAACCCTAACACTTCTTTTTTCATCTTTTAAAAGAGGCAAAAAGTAATTAATATAGTCGACATTAGTAATTTCCCCAAGTACATCTAGTGTAGCTCCACGCACAAGGGGCGAATCATCTTGTAAAAACTGCAGCATGTTTTCTATGGCATCGGCGCTATAATAATTTGCCATGTTATTAATTGCAGAAGCTCTAGCAATATTTGGGTAAATAGTATCGTGCGCAAGAGCCAACAAACTCTCATAACCGTTGGTTTCTCCAGCAATACCGGGTGCAAGCAAATCTGAAAAATGATTACTATCTGGCTCGCCATAATTCTTCTTAAAATGATCCAAGGCCCATTCATTAGTTTTATCATCATGACAACTCACACAAGCATTTGGAGTACCATATTTTAAACTCTGGTCTGGTCTTGGAATTCTAAAACTATGATCCCTCCTATAATCATTACCCATATAAAACTTACCATCCATATGGCAATTTATACACTTAGCACCTTCAGAATCTATCTCATGAAAATGATGGGATGACACATCGTATTTTGGTTTTTCATGGCATTGCAAACAAAGTGCATTTCCTTCAAATTTTAATTTTAGGCTATGAGCATTATGACAGTCTGTGCAAGTTACATCGTTTTGATACATCTTACTTTGTACAAAAGATCCATATACATAAACCTCGTCCAGAATTTGGCCATCTGGATGGTATAAATTGTTCGTCAATAACTGCGGAAAATAATGGTCTAAAGTTGTTCCTTCGAAATTAAAATGTGAAGAATATTGCTCCCTGCGCATATGGCATCGAGCACATTGATCTACCAATGTTTTAGGCGGTGTTTTTGAAGTCATCCACATACTTTCTGTGGATTTATATTGCTCACCAAGCTCCTTAACTTGATTCACGTGATTTTTCCCTGGTCCATGACAGGCTTCGCAATTCACATTGATTATGGCATATTTGGTATTATAACTATGAGTAGCTTGATCATAATTCTTTCTAACGTTAGTAGAATGACAGTCTGAGCACATGTTGTTCCAGTTAAGCCCTCCCCGAGACCAATGCAACCACTCTGAGTGAATCACTTTAAAATCTGGATATAAATCGAACCACTTATTTTTCTCGGTATCCCAGGCTGTTCTTAAACACTGGTAATGACCATTTGGAAACTTAACGATATATTGTTGCAGAGGTGTTAAACCAAAAGTGTATTCAATTTTATAGTCATGGTATTCACCATCAGGCCCTTCGGTATTAACATAGAATCCATTGTCTTTTGTGAAAAATCTGGATTTTACATCTTGACTTGTAAAAGTTGTGTCATTGAAATTACCAATAACTGTATTTTTGTCAGCTACCTGCATAGCTTTATCATGATGCGACCCTTCCCACTCCTCTGATTCTCCTTTATGACATTCCGCACAAACTTTATCTCCCAAAAAGTTACTATCCGGAATTAAATGGTCCGAAACGAAAACATCACCATCTTTGGCGTCAACATAACTTGGCTTCTTTTCATTACACGAGAAAAACGATGTAAAAAAAACAAATAAGACCCCAGCAGCAAGCGACCGAAATAACAAAGAAGTTGAATACATAAAAATCACTAAGTGTTGACCAATAAAAGTATTCAAAAATATGCTTTGCAATGGTCGTATCAAAGAAAATAATATGATTAAATAAATATAATTTTCATCAAATAATTAACTTTTTCAAGCTTTTACTAGAATCAGAGCATTAAAATTCGTAATTTTGTTTAACTTATATCTATTTTTAATGAACAACATACAAGTTAATTTTAGCATTAAAGACCTTGAAAACCTAACGGGTATAAAGGCGCACACCATAAGAATATGGGAGAAGCGCTATAATTTGTTGCAACCTAATAGATCGGACACAAACATAAGAAGTTACAGCATAGGAAGTTTTCAAAAGCTACTCAATATCTCCTTTTTAAATAATAACGGCTACAAAATATCTAAAATCGCTAATCTTAGAGAGGAAGAAATACCAATCAAAGTAAGAGAAATTGCATCCAGATCTAAGGTAGAAGACCATGCCATTAATGCTTTAAAAATGGCAATGATTAATTTCGATCAAGTATTATTTTACAATACCTATAACAACCTGATCGAAAATAAAACTTTCAGTGATATTTTTTATACTGTTTTTCGTCCCTTGTTAAACGAAATAGGCATATTGTGGCAAACAAGCACGATAACCCCAGCTCATGAACACTTTCTATCTGTTCACATAAAACAGAAAATACTTTTAAATATTGAAAGACTACAGAGCCTTGAGCCTAAGCCCAATTCTAAAACTTATATATTGTACCTCCCAGACCACGAGATACATGATATAGGTTTATTGTTTATCAATTACCAACTTAGGAGCAAAGGGTTCCACACCATATTCCTTGGCGAAAGTGTACCTGTAGAGAGTCTTACTAGTGTCATTGAATTTTTCAGTGAAATAACTTTCATATCTTATTTTACAGTATATCCTGAACTTGAGAAGATACCAGATTACATAAACGACTTCCATGATTTATTACTTAAAGACTACAGTAATAATGAACTTTATCTCTTAGGACAAAAATTAAATGGCCTAGAAGATTTCAAACTACCAGAAAAAGTCACTATTTTTAATAACATAGAGGAGTTAGTAGAAAAATTTTAGCTTATAAATTTCTTTTTGTTTAACTTTTTTATATTTTTGTTAAACAAAATGAAAAAGACAATTTTAATAATCGGTTCTGGGTTTTCTTCACTAGCAGCTTCGTGTTACTTAGCAAAGGCTGGATATGAAGTTACAATACTAGAGAAAAATGCGACCATTGGTGGTAGAGCAAGACAATTAAAAAAGGATGGTTTTACTTTCGATATCGGTCCAACCTGGTATTGGATGCCAGATGTATTTGAAAGATTTTTTAATGACTTCAATAAAAAACCATCTGATTATTACACACTAGACAAACTCAGTCCTGCTTACAGTGTTTACTTTGGAAAAAACGACTTAATAACCATTGATGATTCCTTAGAAAAAATATCAGAAACCTTTGAATCTAATGAAAAAGGGAGCGCCTTAAGCCTAAAAAAGTTTATTCACAAAGCCAAAACGAATTATGACATTGCTATTAAGGATTTGGTCTACAAGCCTGGTGTTTCTCCTCTTGAACTAGTTTCGCTTACAACAATGACTCGCCTTAACCAATTTGTCAGTAACGTTAAGCGAGATGTAAGAAAGCGTTTTAAGAGTGATAAACTCAGGAAAATACTTGAATTCCCAGTATTATTTTTGGGAGCCAAACCAAGTAACACTCCATCTTTCTATAACTTTATGAATTATGCCGATTTTGGTATGGGGACGTTCCATCCAAAAAAAGGAATGTACCAAGTTATTTTAGCCATGGAACAATTGGCTAAGGATTTAGGTGTGAAAATCCAAACAAATTCAGCAGTTTCAAAAATAAACGTTTCTAAAGGAAAGGCTTTAAGTGTTATTGCCAATAACATGATACACAGTGCAGATGTTATTTTAAGTGGTGCAGATTATTGGCATTCTGAAACTTTATTGGACAAACCTTATAGACAATATAGCGAAAACTACTGGATAAAGCGTGTCTTTGCTCCATCTGCACTACTATTTTATGTAGGCTTTGACAAAAAATTAAAAAATGTAGACCACCATACTTTATTCTTTGATGTGGACTTTGACATTCATGCCAACGCCATTTACGATAACCCTAAATGGCCCGAAGAACCTCTATTCTATGCTAGTTTCCCTAGCATGACAGATGATAGTTCTGCTCCAGAAGGTAAAGAGGCTGGAATTTTCCTAATACCCTTAGCTCCTGGACTAGAAGACACCGAAAAATTAAGAACTACGTATTTCAATAAAATAATAGAAAGATTTGAAGACCTAACATCTCAAGAGGTTAGAAATAGCATAATTTTCAAAGAGTCTTTTTGTGTAAAAGATTTTGAAAAAGACTATAACTCATACAAAGGAAATGCCTATGGAATGGCCAACACCTTATTACAAACCGCCTTTTTACGACCAAAACTTAAGAGCAAGAAGGTAAAAAATTTGTATTTTACAGGACAGCTTACTGTTCCTGGTCCTGGTGTGCCTCCATCTTTGATTTCTGGAAAACTAGTCGCAGAATTAATAACCAAACATCATCAACTATGAAACAATTATTCGATTCCATATCCTACAACTGTAGCAAAACAGTAACTAAGACTTACAGTACTTCGTTCTCTTTAGCTACTAAAATGTTATCAAATTCTATACGTAATGACATCTATAATATTTATGGTTTTGTAAGACTAGCTGACGAAATAGTTGATACTTTCCATGATTATGACAAAGAAAGACTGTTTAATAGTTTTACTAAAGACTTAGAACAAGCACTAGAAGACAAGTTAAGTTTAAACCCAATATTGAATTCATTTCAATATACATTCCACAAATACAACATAGACAAATCGCTTGTAAATGCTTTCATGAAAAGCATGCGTCTTGATTTACACAAAACCAACTACCTCACCGACACAGAATATAAAGAGTACATATATGGTTCTGCCGATGTTGTAGGCTTAATGTGTTTAAAAGTATTTGTTAAAGGTGACGATAAAAAATACAATGAACTAAAAGATACCGCCATGTCCCTTGGTTCTGCGTTCCAAAAGGTAAATTTCTTAAGAGACTTAAAAGCTGATTTCGATGAATTGAATAGAAGCTATTTTCCAAATGCAGACCTATCTAATCTTGATGAGTATTCCAAACAAGACATTATAGATGATATTGAGGCAGACTTTGCTGAAGGTCTAAAAGGGATTAAAAAATTACCTATGGAGGCAAAGTTTGGTGTTTTTATGGCTTATAGATATTACAGACAATTACTAAAAAAACTCAAGAAAACACCAGCATTACAAATAAAAACGACTCGCATAAGAGTATCTAACCCAAAAAAAATTGAACTTTTGATGCGTAGTTATGTAAAATATCAATTAAATTTAATGTGATTAAATCACACTCACTTATGCAAACATTACTTTGGATTATCATTTTTTTAGGCGCTTATTGTATCATGGAATTCATGGCATGGTTTACCCACAAATATATCATGCATGGTTTTCTTTGGAGTTTGCATAAAGACCATCATAAAAAAGACCATGATAGTTGGTTTGAACGTAATGACCTGTTCTTTATCTTCTATGCCGTTGTGAGTATTACTAATATTTTACTTTGGGAATTCAACGATTTTTGGGCTGGACTACCTATTGGTTTAGGGATTTTAGCTTATGGCATATCCTATTTCGTGGTCCATGATATTTTCATTCACCAACGTTTTAAAATGTTCAGAAACGTAAACAACTGGTATGCTAAAGGTGTTAGGAGAGCCCATAAAATACACCACAAAAATATTGGTAAAAAAGACAGCGAATGCTTCGGTATGCTATTCGTACCTTTTAAATACTTTAAAAAAATCTAAAATGAACTACTTGTACCTATTACTTAATTTAGGTTCTATAAGTGTTCCATTTTTATTTAGTTTTCATCCTAAACTAAAATTTTACTCTTTCTGGAAGTCCCTGTTTATCAGTATGGGAATTACCATGCTTATCTTCATTCCATGGGATATCATTTTTACTGTAAATGGGTTTTGGGGCTTTAATAGTAAATACCTACTAGGAGTTACCATATTCAATTTACCTCTTGAAGAATGGCTATTCTTTATCTGTATTCCCTACGCTTGTGTATTTACCCATTTTGCACTCTTGTACTATTTCCCGAACATGAAACTCTCTAGCGGGTTCACTAAGCTTATAAGCTATATCCTCATACTACTTTTTGCCGTATTGGTAATCTACAATTTTGATAAATGGTATACCTTAATAAATTACTCTTTAGCTTTAGTTTTAACTTTTTTATGTGTCACAAAAAAACCTGAACTACTAAGTTCATTCTTTCTCACTTTTTTAGTGATGCTCATACCATTTTTTATTGTTAATGGTATCTTAACCGGGAGTTTTATTGAAGACCAAGTGGTCTGGTATAACGATTATGAAAACCTAGGCATTAGGTTATTCACCATACCTATTGAAGACAGTATATACGCATTCTCATTAATACTAATGCACCTGTTTTTAATGTCTTTTCTTCATAAACCAAAAACGTCTTAAACGTTAACTACGTTAATAGGTTTCCCGTTTAAATAAGCCTTTAAATTATCAATCGTAATATTTAATAATCGAAGTCTAGCTTCTTTAGGAGCCCAAGCTATATGGGGAGTGATAATACAATTGTTGGCTTTTAGCAACGGATTATCAGATTGCATTGGCTCTACCGACACAACATCTAAAGCCGCTGCAGCTAGTTTACCGGAATTAAGAGCATCTGCTAAATCCTGTTCTATGACCAAGCCGCCTCTTGCTGTATTAATAATCATAACACCATCTTTCATTTTTTTAATATTGGCAGAATTAATAATACCTTGAGTACTATCAAAAAGTGGGCAGTGCAGCGTAATAATATCAGATTTCTTAAATAATAAGTCTAGATCAACAAATTGTAAAGTTTCAGATTCAAAATCTGCTTTTTTCGTTCTACTAAAAACTAAAATATTCAAACCGAAAGCCTGTGCTACTCTGGCAACAGCCTGTCCTATTTGTCCAAAACCAATAATCCCAAGTGTTTTACCTTCTAACTCAATTAAAGGGTAATTCCAAAAACAAAAATCTACCGAATTCACCCAATCTTCATCATGGACTGCTCTGCTATGGTCACCTACTCTATGACACATTTCAAGTAACAAAGCCATTGTAAATTGCGCTACAGATTGAGTACTATAGGCAGGAACGTTAGTTACAATCATACTTAAAGATTTAGCTGTATCGACATCAACAACATTATAGCCCGTCGCTAAAACCCCAATAAACTTAACTTGTGGTACTTTTTCGAGCACCTCTTTAGGTAGAGGTGTTTTGTTTGTATATATTATTTGAGCATCTCCAATGGTCTTGATAACCGTTTCTACATCATACGGTGTTCTATCATGTACTGTTAAATCACCATATGCTTCTAAAGCAGACCAGTTCAAGTCTCCTGGGTTTAATGTGTACCCATCTAAAACTACAATTTTCAATTTATTAAGATTTTGTTAGAATTAATTTGTCTATGATTTCCCGAACAGTTTCGCTATTCCAATTTGCTGCTCCAGTTTTATCTATTATAATTTTACCGTTTTTATCAACCAAAAATGTTCTAGGAATACTCTTTAGCTCAAATATCTTATTAAAATTTGAAACCGATCTGTAAATAGGTAAATTATAATCATTCTTTTTCAAAAATTGATTTACTGTCTTAAAGCTATCATCGGTAACAAAAACAAACTCAATCTTCTGATTATAATCGTCATAAAGCTCCTGTAAACTGGACATTTCGGCGATACAAGGCGGACACCATGTCGCCCAAAAATTCACCAAGATTACTTTACCTTTTAATGTTTCAAAATTAAAGTTTTCACCATTTTCTTGTACTAAACTCCAACTATAGCCAGCAATATGCCCTTGATTTTCTTCACTTAATACCGAAGGTGAAATAAGCGCTAAGCCTTTATTTAAAAATACTTGAATGGGTTTTCTTGTTTGAGGTATAATTAAAAGGGCTACCACAATTAAAAACAGTACATCCCTAAATTTTGGTTTTTTTAATTTCATGAACAACTTAGTTCTAGCACAATATTTTGAAATACTTAACAATGAATCATTCTAAATGTCATAGAAAATATTCCTTAAAAAAAGAAGCATGGTTAAAAAACCATGCTTCAAATCTAACAAAAACAACTAAAAGAATTTCTGAAAAAAAACTTTTAGTTTAGATCCCGAAACAAGTTCGGGATGACAATTTATAGGAAACCCCAATGTAAAACATTGGGGAACTGCAATTAATCTTCTTCATAGCACTTTTAAATTATCTACTAATTACTCCTGATAGACTTTTTACAGGACCATCTCCCATAGCAATAGCGGTGTGATTCATGGCATCGCTTGGCACCATATGAGCCAATGGTTTTAACGTAAATGGTGCTGGACTGTTGTCTGGATAGGGTTCTACAGAAACAACAATAGTCTTGCCTTTTAAATCTGTTGGGAAGCTTAAACCAGATGGTGCATTTTGTAAATAGTCTTCTCCTGGGTAAGCTGGTCCATTTCCTGAATCACCTTTAAAAATAGACGTTGCAGCGTTATCATCTGCTGTGTTCATTGCTAAAAAAGTTCCTGTACTTACTGGTGTACCATCGAAAACCACCCAACCTTCGTACTTCCAACCTGCTGAAAGTGTAGGTAAGCTTAATCCTGGTGCAGGACTTCCGCTAGAATTATCTAAAAACCAAACACCACTAGCCTCGTTCGTGTCATCCATATCGGTAGGAGTAGCTAAAATATACTTCCCAGTAGAGGCACTAAAATCCCCAACAATACCATTAGAGCTAACACTGGCCAGATTTCCTGAAAAATCTCCTGCTAAGATTTTGGTATCAGCTGGAGCTGGATCCGGATCTACAGCTGGCTCTATAGATAATACGAATGTAGTCGCACGTGCCAACTGTTCGCTATCTACATTAAAAGTTTGAGGAAACGTCACCGAAGAGAATGTTCCCGTAGACACAGGACTACCATCTACTATAATCCATCCTTCATATACAAAATCATTTCCAAGAGCTTCTAAACCGGTAAGGTCTAAAGTTAAATTAGAGGTTGTTGTTGGATTATCGTCTTCACTACATGAAACCGTTAAAAATCCTAAAGCTAAAATCGCTAAAAATGCTTTTCTTATCATTACAATATCTTTTAAATTATTTAATACTTCAAAAGTATATTGCGACGATTTCTCAAAATGTTAGCTAACTAACACTAGGCAATTTTTTTATGGATTCTTATCTCTTTTCTACCAAATTCAATCACCTCTTCTTCTTTAAGTTCGTTAAGAAGTATATTTAATGTGGGTCTGGAAGTTCCAATAAGAGAGGCGATATCTCTTTGTGTATATGGATGATGGATTACCTTATCTCCTGTTTTTTCACAATCGTATCCATAATCTGAACACAATTCCTCTAAAAACTCCACCAACCTTGTTTTGGCATCTTTAAAAAGTAAAATCTGTAAACGCCTTTCTAACCGCTTCAGTTTAAAACCAATGAGTTTATAAATTTTCAAACTAAACGTTTGGTTATCACGCATTAAATCGTGCATGGTCTCAACGCCAACAGGGCAAATACTGGTTGTATTATCTACAGATTGGGCAAATTCTTCTCTCTTTTCCTCGCCTAGAATAGCAGTTTCTCCAAATAATTCTCCTCTGGTCAATATGGCTTTTACTACCTCTGTCCCATCTTCGTTGTAGTAACCAATCTTTACTTTTCCTTTTTCTATTAAGTAGACTTTATTCGCAGAATCCTCTTCAAAATAAATATAATCTTGTTTTTTGTATGAATCTAGATCATGATTGGCCTTATAGGCTTTAAATTTATGGGGACACAATACTCTAAAGAGATTTACATCATCAAAAAACCAAAGCGATTTCATAAAGATTGAGATTGAATTTATTAGCTGTTTATAGGTCGCACAACAACTCATTAGCTTACAAAATCGCATAAAAAAACCTCCTTATTTAGGAGGTTTGTATTTTATTCTTCTTCGTCTGTACTAACAGCATCTTCATCATCATCTAAATAATGAAGCATATCGTGACTCTGTAGAAGATTATACCATTGTACCACTTTTTTTATATCGCTAGCATATACGCGGTCTTCATCATAATCTGGTAATACATCAAAGAAATATTCTTCCAGCTTATCTTTACTATCTTTTGGTTTTACAGAAGCCTGTTCTCCATTTTCTTTTTCCTTTATTTTCTTGAAAACTTCCTTTAACGGCACTTCTTCTGCTAGTGTATAAATAGCGATTTCACTTAAAACGCTTACATTATTTTGAAGACCAACAGACATTCGCTTATTATCTATTAAAGATTCGGCCACAAAACCGCCACGGGTTTGGGCTATTAATTTGTATAACCCAGGTTTTCCTGATATTGAAAGTAATTTTTCTAAACTCATACTATTTTATTGAAAGGCGCAAATATCTAGCCTTTATTATCATATTACAAATATTAACGTTTCTTTTTTTGATCTGGAAAGCGCATCCTGTAGTCTACTTTTATCTTTCCTTTGGAGATATTATTTAACCTTCCTTTTATCAATCTTTTCTTTAAACTAGAAAGTTTATCGGTAAATAAAATGCCTTCTATGTGGTCGTATTCATGCTGAATAACACGAGCTATGAGTCCATCGAATGTTTCGGTATGTTTTTCGAAATTTTCATCGAAATACTCAACAGTTATAGTTGGTTGCCTAAAAACATCTTCCCTAACATCCGGAATACTTAAACAGCCTTCGTTAAATGCCCATTCATCGCCTTCTTCTTTTAGAATATTGGCATTGATGAAAACACGCTTAAAGGTCTTTAATTGTGCTTTCTCTTCTTCTGAAAAATCCTCATCATCGGCAAAGGGTTCTGTATCTACTAAAAAAATTCTAATAGGCAGCCCTATTTGCGGAGCAGCTAATCCAACCCCATAAGCACCATACATGGTTTCGAACATATTCTCTAAAAGCGTATCTAAATTGGGGTAATCTTTAGAAATCGTTTTTGCCTTTCTTTTAAGAACGGGGTCGCCATAGGCTACTATAGGTAATATCATAACTGCATTTTGCTTTTAAAGTCGCAAAAATACGAATACTTAATTTATTTAGAATACAAATAACTCTGAAGAATAAGGGTTGCACTAATCTCATCGACCAAAGCCTTGTTCTTTCGTTGGTTCTTTTTCAATCCGCTATCAATCATGGTCTGAAATGCCATTTTGGATGTAAACCGCTCATCTACCCTTTTGATTGGAATTTGAGGAATTTCTTTTTTTAGAATCTCCATAAACTTTACAATAAAGACTTCGCTTTGCGATGCTGTATTGTTCATTTGTTTGGGCTCACCGATTAAAAACAATTCTACGGTTTCTTTACTAACATAGTCCTTTAAATAATTAATCAATTCATTGGTGTTAACAGTAGTAAGACCGGAGGCTATTATTTGAAGTTCGTCTGTAACTGCCAATCCTGTTCTTTTGGTACCGTAATCTATTGCTAAAATTCTTGCCATTAATGAATTAATTTTTGGTAAAAGTAATAAAGAATTTGAGCAAACTCTTCATTTAGATTCCCGTTTTATTAGTAGGCTCTCACTTCCTACTATTGAATTCATGAATCTTCAATTTCACGGGAATGGCAACTTTAACGGATACTATGAGTAAACTCAAGAGGTTTTTCTCAAAAAAAAGGCTGTTCATTACGAACAGCCTTTTTTAATTTAACCTACTTATTAAACCTTTGAGAGTCTTAGGCTTTTTTTGCCTTATTTACTTTAGGGAACAATAATTTAATGTTGTCAACATTTCTTTCTCTGTTGAAATAAGTTCTTATATCACTTGCAGTACCTGCGATAGATGTTCTTAATTCTTCTTCGCTAATTAACAACACTTCTTCTTTTTCAGTATTTAAAGTATCGTTAGCAACAACCGCAGTATCATTATCTTCAGAAACAGTAACAGTTTTAGTAGTTTCAACAGTAACCTCAACAGTAGCTTTTTGAGCGTTTGCGAAAGTGAAGCTTAAAACTAAAACTAATAATATGTAGATTCTTTTTGTCATGATTTGGATTGTTTTACACTTCAAAGATATATCGACACCAAAGCTGAAAAGGAAAAAAATAGTTGTAAAACCTCGAATATTCGTTTATTAGAGAATGTGTCTAAAACCCCAGATTAACTGGTAAAAAGCAGATTTTTTTCGGTTAAAATACATTAAGCATGCATTTCATCGATGTTTTTGTTTCTCTTCTGGAAAATCAGAAAAACACACTCTATAAAGTGCATTTCATATCAGATTAAAAACATCCTATTTTTAACCTATTTTGTACGCTAATCGGTAAAGTGCATCCACTCCATACTTATGTAATGCTTTTGAACAGGCTAAATATTGATTAAATAAAAATTGAATGCCTAAAAACAGTAAAGTTCTATTTTAAGTTGTTCATTGTATTTGACATTGATGCATTTTTTAATGACAAAAAATCATGTACTTTTGCCCAAACAAAAAAATACAGATGACTGAATTACAACAAATAATTGAAGCAGCTTGGGATAATAGAGAGCTTTTAAAAGAAGAAAAGACAACTAATGCCATTAGAACCGTAATAGACTTATTAGATAAAGGTGAATTACGAGTTGCCGAACCAATTGAAGGTGGTTGGCAAGTTAACGAGTGGGTTAAAAAAGGGGTTGTACTTTATTTCCCTATCCAAAAAATGGAAACTATCGAGGCTGGTCCTCTAGAGTTCCACGATAAAATACCATTAAAGACTGGCTATGCTGAAAAGGGAATTCGTGTAGTTCCTCATGCTGTAGCAAGACATGGCGCTTATATTTCTCCAGGCACAATTTTAATGCCTAGTTATGTTAACTTAGGTGCTTATGTAGATGAAGGCACCATGGTAGATACTTGGGCAACTGTTGGTAGTTGTGCTCAAATTGGAAAAAACGTACACTTATCTGGCGGTGTTGGTATTGGCGGCGTATTAGAGCCATTGCAAGCTGCACCTGTTATTATAGAAGATAATGTGTTTGTAGGTTCAAGATGTATCGTGGTAGAAGGTGTTCATGTTGAAAAAGAAGCAGTATTAGGTGCTGGTGTTGTTTTAACCATGAGCACAAAGATTATTGATGTTACTGGTGATGAACCTGTAGAAATGAAAGGTAAAGTTCCTGCTCGTTCTGTTGTAATACCAGGAAGTTATACTAAAAAGTTTTCTGCTGGCGAATACCAAGTACCATGTGCTCTAATTATTGGTAAACGTAAAGAAAGTACAGATAAGAAAACATCATTAAACGATGCCCTTAGAGATAACGAGGTAGCGGTTTAAATGACAAACCAAAAAAATTAAATTCCAAATTCCGAAATATACCAACTTTGGAGTTTGGAATTTTTTATTTGTAATTTAACCAGCGTATGAAGATTTTAGTGATTCAGCAAAAAATGATTGGCGATGTGCTTACCAGCAGTATCTTGTTTGAAGCACTTAGAGAAAAATATCCCAAAGCCGAATTACACTATCTAATAAATTCCCATACTTTTCCAGTTGTTGAAAACAATCCGTTCATAGACAAGTTTGTCTTCTTTACCCCAGAAACAGAAAAAAGCAAAACGAAGTTCTTTTCGTTTCTTAAATCGATTAGAAAAGAAAAGTACGATATCGTTGTTGATATTTATTCTAAATTCTCAAGTAATTTGGTTTCGCTATTTTCTGGAGCTCAAACTAAAATCTCGAAATACAAGTGGTATACATCAGCCATTTACACCCATACATTTAAAGAAGCTAAACAACCTAAAACCAATGCCGGATTAGCAATTGAAAACAGATTACAACTTTTAAAGCCACTAATTTCTGAAGATGTAAAAGTATTCAAACCAAAAATCTATTTAACAAACTTGGAAATAGAACAGGCTAAAAAATACCTAGTAGACCATGGCATCGATTTAACTAAACCCTTGTTTATGATAGGTGTTTTAGGAAGCGGAATACAAAAAACCTATCCGCTTCATTATATGGCTAAGTTGTTGGATTTTATAATTACTGAAACTAAAGGGCAATTGTTATTCAACTATATACCTTCTCAAATAAAAGATGTAAAAGAGCTTTACAAACTTTGCAAAAAAGAAACCCAAGAACACATATATCTTGATGTATTTGGTAAGAGCCTAAGAGACTTTATGGGTTTAACTACACACTGTAATGCTCTAATAGGCAACGAAGGAGGTGCGGTAAACATGGCAAAAGCTCTAGACATCCCAACATTTGCTATCTTTTCACCTTGGATCATTAAAGAAGCCTGGAATATGTTCGATGATGGCATAAAAAATGATTCGCTTCACCTCAAAGATTTCAAGCCTGAATTATTCAACCAGAAAACCTTAAAAGACATAAAAAAAGATTACAAGAATTATTACAACCTCTTTACACCCGAATTTATATTAGAAAAGTTAAGGGACTTTTTAAAAGTTATTTAGAAATACCAAAAGCAGTACGAACTACTTTGTTTTTTTTTGTTAAGGCTCTAATTTGTTTGTTATTTTCAATCATTTCCGGACTTACATATCCACGTTCGTGGTCTAAATGCAAACAAATAGCACTATATCGTATTTGTATAGCTTTAAGTCCTTTGTTAAACAAACGCTCTCCCAGCTCTCTATCTTCACCTCCATATTGCATACGTTCATCAAAACCGTTGGCTTCTATTATGTCCTGTTTCCAACCTGAAGCGTTATGCCCATTCCATGTAGCTGTTGTTGGTGTGAACCTATTTAATAACTTTTCCTTAAAGCCTTTAGCTGTTATTTTGTTATTCTTGAATGAAGCCTTGAGACCATTACTTTTCAACCAATCAATATCAAAACATCGTTGTGTTTCAATATCGTCTCTGGAGATTAGTTTGCTAATATGCATAGAAAGCTTAAAATAACCACCAGATAAAAAACAACCTTTCTTTCTTTTGCTTACATGCACCTGCAAAAAATCGTTCCTCGCAATACAATCACCATCAGTAAAAACTAAATACTCACCTTTACTAGAGACAATTGCTTTGTTTAATATAGCTGTTTTTTGAAAACCTCTATCCGGATGCCAAACATGTTGAATAGGATAACTAAGCTGACCTCTTAACCTTTCTATTAAATCCGCAGTATCCTCACCAGAGCCATCATCTGCAATAATAACTTCAAAATCCCTGTAAGTCTGTTCCTCAAAACTCCACAGGACCTTTTCTAACCATTCCGGCTGATTGTAAGTTGTAAAAATTACAGATACATCTATTTTCATTGCTGCAAAAATAACTATTTTTACCCAACACTTTTTTGTTTTATGATTAAACTATCTGGAGTAATTATTACTTATAATGAAGAGCGAAATATTGAAAAATGTTTACAATCTTTGGTTCCTGTTGTAGATGAAATTATAGTAGTCGACTCCTTCTCTACCGATAGTACAAAATCTATATGCGAAAAATTTAATGTTACCTTTATTGAGCAAGAATTCTTAGGCTACGTAGAACAGAAAAACTTTGCTCTTGAACAGGCTTCAAATAATTATATAGTATCTCTGGACGGTGACGAAGCTTTATCTGAAACCCTTCAGAAATCCATAAAATCATTAAAATCGAATTGGAAGTTAAATGGGTATTACTGCAACAGGCTCAATAATTTTTGCGGACAATGGATAAAACATTCCGATTGGTACCCCAACAAGAAACTAAGAGTTTTTGATAAACGAAAAGCCCGTTGGAAAGGTATTAACCCACATGATAATGTTAATTTGAATGACCAAAGTGATGAAGTAGGTTTTCTAAATGGAGATATCTTACATTGGACCTATCAGTCCTACTCAGAATTCAATTTGAAAACTGAACATTTTTCTAGTATTTCTGCCAAATCGTATTATGATTTAGGAAAGACTTCAAACCTATGGAAAATAGTATTCAATCCCACATGGGCTTTTTTCAAAGCTTTCTTTTTAAGACTAGGGTTTTTAGATGGGTTGAATGGTTTTGTTATCTGTGTTCAAACTGCAAATATTACATTCTTGAAATATACCAAACTAAGGGAACTTCAAAAACGTAAAAACAACCAGACCTAGCTCATTAAAGAGGACTTCTTGTCGGCCTATTCGCGTACTTTTTTTTCCAAAAAAACACACGCTTCTTTAATCTTATTTTTCTGTAGTAGCGTTCTTGAAAGGCTTTGGTATACTTTAACATTAGATTATATACCTTATCGTAATCTTCATTAATGCATTTAGCATACTCATCGCTCATAATTTCAATCATAGATTTATGAACAGTTAATCTTGAGAAATTCTTTATTCTAGTTTCAAAATCCAGAGGTTTAAATTCCATTCTGTTTAAATCTACAAGACTAAACTCGTAAGAGCCATTGTTTATTTTAATTAAAGTGTTACCTGGAGAATGGTCTAAAAAGTGTATACCTTTCTCGTGCATGTTATAAGTGAACCTTGTAAACGCCCTTAAAATAGCTTCATGGTTAGGAAAGTTCAAGTCTAAAGTAAGTTCTCTGTAAGTTAAATCACAGTCTAGCTGTTCACTAACATAATAGCTCTTATTAAAAAACAGGAAGGATTTAAACTCAAAATAAGCTATTGGTTGTGGTGTACCAACTCCCAAAGCAATAAGCTTGTTGGCATACTCGAAAGAACGCTGTGCTTTACTCTTTCTAAAAAAATTATAGGCTAATCTGTTGAAAAAATTGGGTACTCTAAAAGACTTGATATTAATAACATCATCTCCTATTTGAAACAACTTGAGTGAATTCCTGTCTTGGTCACCAAACGGAATACCGTCAACATCAAAATTATCTACAAATTCATGAATTACAGATTGTTGCTGTAGATATTGTTCATTTATCTCAAAATGCTTCATAACGCAATATTACAACTACTTTTTTTCTTTTAATAGAATACAAATAGAATTCATTTTAATAATTTGTCTTTCTTTGCAAAAAGCTTAAAAATGTATAAAATCTTTCTAGAGACCCATAACCTTAATAATCTACATACTGGTTTTGGACAATTCAACCTACATATACTTAAAGCATTAGAGGCTATCAATGACCCAGAACTTCAATTTACCATACATGCTGGTTTTAAGGATTCCATAAAAAAAGAATTCGGCTCGTTTTTTAAATATAAGATTTACTTCGGGGCACGCAGATATAAATTGGCTAGGATAAAAAGCCGATATGATGTTTGGCATTCCTTGAATCAAAATACCAAAATAGAACCTTACAAAGACATCCCTTACGTTTTAACAATTCACGATGTTAATTTCATCAATGAAATTTCAAACGACCCAAACCACAAGAGAAATCTTAGATTTAAAGAAAAACTAAATAAGGCTCATGCTATAACATATATTTCTGAATTTGCTAAAAAATCTACTCACAAGCATTTTAAAATCCCAAGTCATATTCCAGAGCATATTGTCTACAATGGAAACCCAACAACAGGTTTTTTAAATCTTGAAAATTTTAAACCAAATGTAGACACAACTACTCCTTACTTTTTTGCTATTGGTGACTTTAGAGCAAGAAAAAATTTCCATGTACTAGTAGAAATGATAGCACATCTTCCCAATTATAACTTGATTATTGCTGGGAACAATTCAAGAAGTTATGGCGAAACTGTAAAGAAAAGAATTGAAGATTTAAATCTCCAAACTAGGGTAACCCTAGTTGGAAGAATAAGCGAAGAAGAGAAACAGTATTACTTAAAACATGCTTCCGCTTTTGTTTTTCCTTCGTTAAATGAAGGGTTTGGACTTCCTATAATTGAGGCTATGAAATTTGGTATTCCCGTTATGCTGGCAAATACCTCCTCACTACCAGAAATTGGTGGTAAGCATGCTTTTTATTGGGAAGAATTAACTCCAAAACCTATGGCAGAAAAATTAGTTCAGTGTTTAAAAGAATACGACAGCAATAAAGAATTTTACAAACAGAAATATATTGAACGGGCCAATATGTTTACCTGGGAAAATGCTACCAAACAATATATAGAAATCTATAAGCAGGTTATTGAAAATGCAAAACGAAGTAAATAAAGCTTTACAAACCTTAAAATCTGGTGGGGTTATCTTACTCCCTTCTGATATTGGCTGGTCCTTGGGGTGCAATGCTTCAAACGAAGATGCCATAAAAAAAATGCTTTCCATAAAAAAAACTAAAAACACAAACCTTCTAACCTGCCTAGTCGCCGATGATAGGATGCTAAAAAAATATATACGAGAAATCCCTTTTGCAGCACAAAGTATTATCGATGCTACCGATAAACCTACTACTATTATTTACGATGAGGCAAAAAATCTTCCTTCGGTTTTAATAGCCAAAGATAAAACTATACCCATTAGAATACCCGACAATGAATTATGCTACTGGCTTTGTAGAAGACTAAATGGTGCTATAGCGCATATAAGTGCCAATGTAATAGAAAAAACTACTCCAAAATCTTATAAAGAAATAGCTCCAGAGGTTTTAAAAGGAGTAGACTATATCGTAAATTTGCATAAAGATAAAGTTTACGTAAAATCAACTCCTTCAATTATCAAATTAAGTAATTCTGGAATTGTAAAAATAATTAAAGCGTAAGCTTCTTTTTATTAGAAAACGTGCTCATTTTTAGGAATTTGCGATGAATTACAAAGAAGCGTTAAGACACCCTGTTTTTAAAATAATATCAAAATCGGTCGAAGAGCTCGATTTATGTGCTTACGCCATAGGAGGTTTTGTTCGCGACTTTTTACTAAAAAGAGGCGACGCAAAAGATATAGATATTGTAGCCATTGGCAGTGGAATTGAATTGGCTAAGCAAGTATCAAAAAACTTACCCAACAAACCCAAAGTTCAAGTTTTTAAAACTTATGGTACCGCAATGCTGCGCTATGAGGATATTGAAATTGAGTTTGTAGGCGCTCGTAAAGAGTCTTATTCTGAAGATAGCCGAAACCCTATAGTAGAAAACGGGAGTTTACAAGATGACCAAAACCGACGGGACTTTACCATAAACGCCTTGGCTTTGAGCTTAAACGAAAGTACTTTCGGTAATTTATTAGATCCTTTTGATGGTACACAAGATCTAGAAAATAAAATAATAAGAACGCCATTAAACCCAGACATTACCTACAGCGATGACCCTTTAAGAATGTTAAGAGCTATTCGGTTTGCAACACAATTAGGTTTTAAGATTGAGGAAAATAGCCTAGAAGCTATTACTCGCAATTCGTCTAGAATAAAAATCATAACTATGGAAAGGGTCGTTTCAGAACTTCATAAAATTCTAGAAAGCGATAAACCCTCAATAGGTTTTTTACTACTAGAAAAAACAGGGTTATTGGATTATATTCTGCCAGAGTTAACAGCGCTTAAAGGTGTTGAAGAAGTAGAAGGTCAACGTCATAAAGACAATTTTTACCATACTCTAGAGGTTGTAGATAACATCTCAAAACACACTAACAATCTCTGGTTGCGCTGGGCTGCACTATTACATGACATTGGAAAAGCGCCTACAAAAAAGTTTCACAAACGCATTGGCTGGACCTTCCATGGTCATGAATTTGAAGGTTCAAAAATGGTTTACAAACTTTTCAAAAAACTCAAAATGCCTTTGAATGATAAAATGAAGTTTGTTCAAAAAATGGTACTAATGAGCTCTAGGCCCATTGTGCTAGCTCAAGATATGGTAACCGATTCTGCGGTAAGACGCCTTGTTTTTGATGCTGGTGATTATGTTGATGATTTAATGACGCTTTGCGAAGCCGATATAACCACAAAAAACCCAAAGAAATTCCAGAAATACCACAACAACTTTAAAATTGTACGAGAAAAAATTATTGAAGTTGAAGAACGAGATCATGTACGTAATTTCCAACCACCAATTTCTGGTGAAGAGATTATGAAAACTTTTAATCTGAAGCCCTCTCGTGAAATAGGAGTTATTAAAGAATTCATCAAAGAAGCTATATTAGAAGGAGACATCCCTAACGAGTACGAAGCTGCATATACATTAATGCTCAAAAAAGGAAAAAAATTAGGGTTAGAAGTTAGAAGTTAGAAGTTAGAAGTTAGAAGTTAGAAGTTAGAAGTTAGAAGTTAGAAGTTAGAAGTTAGAAGTTAGAAGTTAGAAGTTAGAAGTTAGAAGTTAGAAAATTAAAAATCTGTAAAGAAGTGGCTAAAACAAAAGACAATAAAAAAGTAATATACTGGTTGCTAACAGGTTGCTTCCTGATCTTTATAATGGTTGTTGTTGGAGGCATTACCAGATTAACCCATTCGGGATTATCTATGTCCAACTACAAGTTAATTTCAGGAACCATACCACCAACAAACGACGTTGAATGGCAAGAGGCTTTTGAACTTTACAAACAATACCCTGAATATCAAAAGCTAAATAGTCATTTCACCTTACAAGATTTTAAGGACATCTATTTCTGGGAATGGTTACACCGTGTTATTGGCAGGCTAATTGGCATCGTATTCCTAATACCATTCGTCTATTTTTTAATTACAAAACAACTGAGTCGCGCTACTATAAAGAAATCTGTGATATTAATGTTTATGGGAGGTTTCCAAGGATTCTTAGGTTGGTACATGGTAAAAAGTGGCCTAGTAGACAATCCTGATGTAAGCCATTATAGACTGGCTGCTCATTTAACTACGGCATTCTTAACTTTCGCTTATACGTTTTGGGTTGCATTAGATTTAATGTTCCCCCAGAAGAAAGAAATTAATACTAAATTCAGAAATCTGGTTCGATTTGGTTTAGCAGTCCTTTTAATACAAATTATATACGGTGCATTTGTGGCAGGACTAGATGCTGGTTTTATTCATAATCACTGGCCCTTAATGAGCGAAGGTAAATTTATGCACCCAACTGTTTATATTGAACAAGACCCATTATACAAGAATTTTATTGAAGGTAAAAGTGGCGTGCAGTTTGTTCATAGAATACTAGCCTATATTGTTGTAGTTTTTGTCTTTTTAATTTGGATAAAATCTAAAAAACTAAGTGTTTCCAAAGACCAACTCAAAGGTCTTAAAGCACTTAATTTCGTAGTAATATTACAGTTTATTTTAGGCGTTTTCACTATTCTCTTACAAGTTCCTGTTTGGTTAGGTGTTGCACATCAAGTTGGAGCATTTTTCTTGTTAAGCGCCATGACATTTACCCTGCATCGCTTTAGCAAATAACCAAAAAAACGTAACTTTGTGACATAATTTTTTATCATGATTTATAGGTTTAGAGTAATACTTGACAATGATACGGAAGATGATATTTTTCGTGATTTAGAAATTAGAGAAACTGATACTCTTGAAGATTTACACAATATAATCACACAGTCTTTTGGTTTTGACGGAAGTGAAATGGCTTCGTTTTATTTAAGTAATGATCAATGGGATCAGGGTGAAGAAATATCATTGTTCGATTTAAGCGATGATAACTCTGCAAGATTAATGAACGAAACCGCCATTAACGATGTGGTACACGAAGCTAGCCCCAAGCTTATTTATATTTATGATTTTTTAAGCATGTGGACGTTTTATGTTGAACTAGCTGAAATTGTTGACGAAGCCGAGAGTACCGATTACCCTAATCTTATGTTTGTTCACGGTCAAATTCCAGACACAGCACCAGACCGTATGTTCGAAGCAGAAAGTGAAGATGTTTTTAATGAATTTGAGGATAATCTTGACGTAGACGATTACAACAGTCTAGATTTTGATGAAAACTGGAACTAACCAATAAGTTTTAGTGGGTTTACGTTCTCGTAATTCGTCGTTAAAAACTCCAATCCGCACTTTAGAATCTGTCCCATCGTGTTACATTTCAAAAACTTTTCATCTTTAGAATATTTGTAAATCTCCTTCTTGAGTTGATCTATATGTTTCTTTGTAGAAATAGTGTCTTCTCTCATACAGGTCAATAATACTTCAATACGATCGTTAAAACTTTTTAAACGCTTAACTAAAATAGAGCGCTCTTCTGTCTTATATTGGTCTATTGACAATTTTCCTAAAATTTGCGAAACCATTTGTACTATTTCAAGATTTTCCTTAAAAAATTGCGGCCTGTAAATATTAAACTTTCCTTCGTAAGCCTGTTGATCAAAATCTATAGCCCTAATTTTATAGACTACATGATCAAAATCGTGCGTAGGAACAATTACATAATTGTATGATCTCATATCACCTAAGAGCCTAATCATACATCGTTCATTAAACTTAACAAACTCTTTAGCAATTTGAGATTTTTCTGATTTAGTACAATTTGGTAACATTGTTTTTATAAATACATCACCAGGAATGCCAGAAATATGTTCCTCTATAAGTGTATTTTCATAAACTAAAAAATTCAAATTATAAGGAGACAGCATGTGTTCAAACTCCAAACCGTAAATTCTTGATGCGTCTGCAGTTTTAACATAAAAGTAGGTGAAGTTATCATTCAGGATGTTTCTTATCTTTATCCTAAACGGCCGGGAGTTACCAAAAGTACAGTAGTCTATAGCATCAACACTTAAAAAAGGATGCGCCTCTTCATTTCCATCAGAATGTAAAATCGTGTATACTTTTTTTAAGGATACTTCAATTTCTTCGCGTTCATAATCGTTATAATAGACCCGTACCCACAATGTGTCATTTTCATCTTTATCGTAAACCACTACCGAACCTTGAAAACGCAATAAATCATCATAATTTATTGGTATTTTTATGTTTCTATTGTATTCTGTTAAGTAAGCACTTAGCTTTTCACTTATTGGATAAGATGGTTTTCGTTTCGAAATTTTTAGGTCCTTCATACCGTAAAATTAATCATTTTATAAGGTTTTATTACTATCGTGTAACAAAATATAAATAGACTCGTCATACCCATGTAACCAATTAACACCAAAACTTTTTTGGTATAAAAAATAATCATTTGGAAACCATTCTAACAATAAACAACCTTACCAAAAAATTTGGAGCTTTAACTGCTGTTAAAGACCTTTCATTCACTATAAACAAGGGCAATGTTTATGGCATTTTAGGACCCAACGGAAGCGGGAAATCCACAACTCTTGGTATAGTTCTCAATGTGGTAAATAAAACCTCTGGATCGTTTCAATGGTTTGATGGTAATACCTCAACGCACGATGCTCTAAAAAAAGTAGGTGCGATTATAGAACGTCCCAACTTTTATCCTTACATGTCTGGTTATGATAACCTTAAGCTAGTTTGCAAAATAAAAGGAGTAGGTTACGATAAAATAGACGAAAAACTCAAGACCGTAGGATTATTGGAACGAAGAAACAGCAAGTTTAAAACGTTTTCTTTAGGTATGAAACAACGTTTAGCCATTGCTTCGGCGCTTTTAAACGACCCTGAAATCTTAATACTAGATGAACCTACCAATGGCCTAGACCCTCAAGGTATCCATCAAATTAGAGAAATTATTAAAAATATAGCCGCCCAAGGCACTACTATCCTTCTAGCTTCGCACTTGCTAGATGAAGTAGAAAAAGTATGCTCGCACGTTGTTGTTTTAAGAAAGGGAAAAAAGCTTTATGCAGGTAGAGTGGACGAAATGATTTCTAGCCATGGTTTCTTTGAGCTAAAATGTAACGATAATGAAAAATTAACTAGTCTGCTTAAAACCCATGATGCTTTTGGTGAAATAAAAATTGAAGGCGATTTAGTTACCGCCTTTCTAAAAGATAAAATGAAATCGGATGATTTAAATAAATATCTTTTTGAGAAAGGAATCATTCTAACACAATTAGTGCAGCGTAAAGAAAGTTTAGAAGAACAATTTTTACAATTAACCGACAACCAAACCACTCAAAATTAGTTGAAATGCTACGATTATTAAGTATAGAATACCATAAACTTATTCACAGTAAAGCCAGTAGGGTACTTATTATAATTTACTTTGCGCTTCTTAGCCTAATATCCTTATTTGCGACTATCAAATTTGATATTGGTCCTATTAAATTTCATTTGGCAGAACTTGGCATATTCAACTTCCCCTACATATGGCATTTTAACACTTTTGTTGCCGCTTTACTTAAGTTCTTCCTATTATTGGTTATAGTTTCTATGGTGGCCAATGAATATAGCAATAAAACTATTAAACAAAACCTCATTGATGGTCTTAGTAAAAAGGAATTTATTTTATCCAAGTTCTATACCGTTATTGCTTTGTCTCTCATTTCAACAATTTTCGTGTTTGTAGTATCGCTTATTTTAGGTTTAGTATACTCGAGCTACACAGAAATAGGTATCGTGTTTTCGGATTTGGAATTCTTGGTGGCCTTCTTTGTTAAATTACTAGGTTTCTTTTCCTTTGGTCTTTTTATGGGTATGCTAATAAAACGTTCTGCTTTTGCTGTTGCGGCCATGATTGTACTATTTTTCATGGAATTCTTCAGTTATCTTATTGTTTCTGGATATAATAGAGGAACTGAGGTTGCAGACAACATATATCAATTTTCACCTTTTAAATCGTTGTGGAATCTAATAGACGAACCTGGCTCAAGGCTTTCTGCTGTTAAAGAAGTTGCTGCTCAAGTTGGTGAGGACCTGTCTTATGATTATGCTGTGCATTGGTACGAAATTGCAATAGTACTGGCTTGGACAGCATTATTTATCTTTTTGTCGTTCAGATTATTAAAAAAGCGTGATTTATGATATCTTTGATAGTCTAGGCTATTGAAGAATGAATAAAATTACCATATCCCTCGTGTTGTGTTTTTTTAGTGTGCACCTGTTTGCTCAAAGACAGGCCTCTAATTGGTATTTTGGCTATGGTGCTGGAATTCAATTTGACCTTGCCAACAACACAAT
Organism: Seonamhaeicola sp. ML3; assembly: GCF_023273855.1. Taxonomy (NCBI): domain Bacteria; kingdom Pseudomonadati; phylum Bacteroidota; class Flavobacteriia; order Flavobacteriales; family Flavobacteriaceae; genus Seonamhaeicola; species Seonamhaeicola sp. ML3. Next base: position 260,101 of record NZ_CP096884.1, read on the forward strand.
TAATTCTGTAGATAATGGCTTTTTGTTCACCAACGAAGGTTGTGCTTCAATTTCCGATGATGACGGTAACCTATTATTCTATACAGACGGAAAAGTGGTATGGGACAGAACTCACGGTGTTATGATTAATGGCACTGGTCTTTATGGAGACTCTTCAAGCACACAATCGGCAATTATAGTCCCAAAACCTAACGACGACAATATATACTACGTCTTTACAGTAGATACAACGCTTAGAGAGACTGACCCTAATTTCGGATTAAATTACTCGATTATTGATATGAGTATGAACTTCGGACTTGGTGCAGTAACTCAAAAAAACATAAATCTGCTCTCGTTTTGTTCTGAAAAACTTACTGCAGTCTTAAAAGATTGTATCACAGATTCTATATGGGTAATTACTCTGGCGTCGGAGAACGGAAACACCGATATTTATGACACCTTCCATGCTTATGAAGTCAGTGAGCTTGGAGTAAATACAACCTCTATTAAATCTACTTTTCCAGGACTCGCCCTTACTGAAAGAAGAGGTTATTTAAGACTATCTCCTGATGGCTCCAAAATGGCAGCAGCTAGCGTTACTGAAGGTTTACAGCTATTCGATTTTGACAAAGCATCCGGTATGGTGAGCAATATTAGATATTTAAATATAAACAATTTCCAAAGTCCGTTCCCATATGGCATAGAATTTTCTCCAAACAGCCAATTACTTTATGCGCATGCCTCTAACGATTTTTTTGATGAAAATATAGCTGAAACCGAAAACCCAGCCAATCATACTTCTGTTCTTGTTCAATATAATCTTTTGGCTGAAGACGTAGAATCCTCTCAGGTTGTAATCGATGATAGAAACTTATATCGTGGCGCCCTTCAATTAGGACCTAACGGTAAAATTTATAGAGCACTAAGTGCCACTTATACTCAGGGGTTACCTTACCTTGCTTCTATAAACAACCCAAATAAAATTGGAAGAGAATGTAACTATCAGCATCAAGCCATCTCACTGTCACCTAATGACTCTTCGCAAGGTCTCCCACCTTTTATCACCTCATTTTTTAACAAACAAATTGATATTATAAAAAACGGTAGAAGCAGTACTAACTTAGATTTGTGCGATGGAGATACTTATACTTTAACTTCAATTGAAATTCCCGGGGCAACATACACATGGACAAAAGATGATACCCCCTTAACAGAAAACAACAGTAGTCTAGAAGTTTTGGAATCTGGTCATTACGAAGTTTCTATAGACCCAAACAATGGTGAATGTGCCATAGAAGGAGATGCGTTTGTATTGTATAACAGAAATCCCATAGCTAAAGACCATATCATTTTACAATGTGAAGATGATGACAATCCTGACGGACTTACCATATTTAACCTAAATGAAGCAAATACCGAAATTAACGTAAATAGTGCTTCTGCCACTACAAAGTTTTATTTAGATAATGCCCGAACCCAAGAAATAAATGGTGATTCTTTTTCTAACACCTCTAACCCTCAAATTATCTACGTTGAACTAAAGAATGAAAAAACTGGATGCTCAGACTATTCAGAACTCACACTAAAAGTAAGTACTACCAATGTAAAGGATGTTTCTATTATACTTTGTGATGATGACACCGTTGAAGATGGTTTTTACACCTTCAATCTTCTTGATATAAATAACCAAATTATTGATGGCTTACCAGACAGCCTCAACATTACCTACTACGAAAACTATGAAGACGCCCTGTTAGAAAACAATAAATTGGAAGAAGCATACACCAATAACACCCCATTTCAGCAAACGATTTTTGGTAGAGTAGAAAACGATAATAATTGCTACGGAATAAGCGAGATAGAATTAGTCGTAAACACGCCTCCTGATATAGAACAAAATGCTGAAGTTTATTATTGTTTAAATCAATTCCCCTCCACAATCTCTATAAATGCTGGTATTTTAGACGGAAATATACAAGACTATTCATTCAATTGGTCTACTGGAGCCACTACTTACAGTATAGACGTGAACGAAATTATTGAATATCAAGTAGTAGTTACCAACCTAAATACCATGTGCTCCAAAACAAGGACAATTTCGCTACTAGCATCTGATGTTGCAAGCTTTAGCTCCCCACCTTTTACATCAAACGCACCAGCTGATAATAATATAATCTCATTATTTGTAACTGGTAACGGTGAATACCAATTTCAGTTACAAGATGAAAGCGGCAATATCGTAGCACCCTACCAAAGCAACAATACCTTCGAAAATATTAATCCAGGTATTTATACAGCAAGTGTAAGAGATACTAAAAACAATTGTGGCATCGTTAACCAATTAGTTTACGTTATCGGTTTTCCTAAATTTTTTACACCAAACAATGACGGTGTAAACGATACTTGGGAAATTTATGGAATTTCAGAAATGGATATGCCCGATATTAAAGTACGAATATTCAATAGGTATGGTAAGCTACTTAAAGAGTTTAACCCTATAATAAGTGGCTGGGACGGTATCCTAAATGGTCAAACATTACCACCAGATGATTATTGGTTTTCAATTAAGCTACAAGATGGAAGAATTTTTAGAGATCATTTTACCTTAAAAAACTGATGAGATGATTCATAAAACAAAAAAATACGCATTTTGTCCTGTATTTTTTGTATTTCATCTAAAAAAAACATAATTTTCGGCATTGATTTTCGGTTTCAATTGCCGATAATCTGTGCCAAAAAATCAAGAAGAAACACCTACCGCTATGAGATTTGTTTATCTTTTCATATTTACCATGTTCTGTAGTTACAGCATGGTATTTTCTCAACAAATCTCTGTTGATAGTTCTGTTGGTCTTCAACAGCTCATAGAAGACAACCTCGTAAACGGTTGTGTAGAAATTTCTAACATTACATCTCCTATCAATGGTAATTCTTCTGGTCATCCAAGTTATGCCTATTTTGAAAGAGGCATGTCTAATTTCCCTTTTCAAAATGGAATAATGATTTCCACTGGTTCTGCAAATTCAGGAGGAAATACGGTTAATACAGGGGTTTTAAGCGAAGGAGATGCTTCTTGGGGTTCCGACCCAGATTTAGAAACCACACTAGGAATTAGCAATACACTAAATGCCACTTCTATCGAATTTGATTTTGTTTCAATTTCAAGTCAATTCCAGTTTAATTTTCTTTTTGCTTCAGAAGAATATTTCGATATACTACCATGCCAGAACGTAACAGATCATTTCGTTTTTTTAATAACAGAGGTAGGAAGCGGAAATCCATACAGAAATATTGCTGTAGTCCCAGGAACAACTACACCTATAAACTCTGTAAATGTACATAATGAAGTTTTTGGAGTATGTCCCGGTTCAAATGACCAATACTTTGATGTTTTTAACGCTGGTGACACAAATTATAATGGTAGAACGACTGTTTTAACAGCTTCGGAAACAATTGTTCCTTACGTACAATATCATGTTAAATTGATAATAGCAGATCAAAGAGATGGAACTTTCGATTCTGCAGTTTTCATTGAGGGTGACAGTTTTGAGGTATTAGATTTAGGTGAAGATATAACAACTTGTGCAAGCTCGGTAATGCTGGACGCTAATTTGCAAAACCCACTTGCTTCTTATGCTTGGTATCGAAACGATATTCTTTTACCAGCCGAAACAAACCCTACCCTTAATGTTAATCAAGATGGAACTTATCGCGTCGAAGTGAGTGTTCCTTTGAGCTCTAATAATTGTATCGAGGAGGATGATATTACTATTGTTTTAAATGCCGAGGAGCCCATTGACCCTATAACCGATTTCCAGTTATGTGATGATTTAACCAATAATGATGGTACAGAAGTCTTTGATTTAAATACCAAAGACACAGAACTAATTCCTAACATTCCATTTACTAACTACACATTTTCTTATCATTTATCAGATTCTGGTGCTAGAAATAATACAGGAACAATAACTGGCCCTATATCCAATACGAGCAATCCCCAAACAATTTATGTTAGAGTAGATGATTTGGATAGTGATTGTTTCGCCTACACCAATTTCGACTTAGTAGTTAATTCGCCACCTACAGCTACAACGCCATCACCTCTAGAAGTTTGTGACAGTGATGATACTCCAGATGGTTTCACAGTAATTGACCTTACCGTTAAGGATAGTGAAATATCGGGTGGACTTACCAATCTACTTGTAAGTTATCACTACAATGCTCTAGATGCTTCAACTGGTGATAATGCCATACCGGGGTCTTATGTAAACACGAACACACCCATCGATACCGTATTTGTTCGAATTCTTGACACAGATACTGGTTGCTACAATACAACCACATTAACGGTGGATATGACCACCAGCCCTGTTGTTAACAGAGATACACAATTTTTGGACGCTTGTGATACAGACCAAGATGGTAATGCTTTTTTTGACCTAGAATCTGTACGTAGTACTATTGTTGGAACTCTTACTGGAGTAACTGTAACCTATCATGAAAGTTTCGACGATGCCAATACCGGAACAAACCCTGTTGGTGATCCAAACAATTATGAATATACAAATCCAGCAGGTGAACCTGGATTACGCAACTTATTTGTAAGGGTTGAGGACGACGTTACGGGTTGTGCTTCAATTGTTCCTCTCGAAGTTCACACAAATTTATTACTAACTGGTACAGATACTGGAGATTTTGCTCTTTGTGATACTAATGATGATGAGAACGACACACTCAATTTTAATTTAATTACGGTTGAGACCTTTATTAATAATGACCTACCTAACCCTGTAAACGTTACATTTTTTGAAACAGAAGAAGATCGTAATAATAATGTAAACGCTGTTAATAAAAATTCAATTTATGCAGCTGTTAGTCCAACTGTGCTATATATCAGACTGGAGGATACAGTTAGTGGTTGTGTTGAAATGTCTGAGATTACCCTTTTAGTAAATCCCATATTATTATTTGAACCGGCTGATCCCGTGCCTTATTGTGATACCGATGACGATGGAATAGTTAGCATAGATTTGCATTCACTTGACGAACTTGTAACAAACGGTAATACAAACTTCTTGGTAAGCTATTTCAGTTCTGAGACTGATGCCCTGAATAACACCAATGCTTTACCAGATTTTTATCCAAATTCGGCGCCAATCGAGACTATTTTCGCTAGAATAGAGAATATAGATTCTGGATGCTCAACGGTTAATGAATTTGAAATAGAGGTAGTTGTAGCCCCTGGAACTAATATTCCAACGCCAATAGTGATCTGCGACGATGACCAAGATGGGCTTTTTGTGGTTAATCTGGAAAGCAAAATTCCTGAAATGATTAGCAGTACAACAGGAATTAACATCTCCTTTTTCTCCTCTGAAGATGATGCTATCAATAATACCAATCCAATACTAGACCCCTCTAATTTTAGTACGCAAACGCAAACCATCTACACCAGGTTTGAAAGTTCTATTTCAGGTTGTTTCAATATCACTCCTCTTGAAGTAATAATAAATACGCTGCCACAACTACCAACAGATTTACTATACCAAATTTGCGAAGTTACAGGAACAACAGTTGCCGACTTTTTGTTAATTGACATGGATGCTGATATTCTTAACGGACAAACAGGAAAGGAAGTCTACTATTTCGAAAATGAATCTGATGCATTGGCAGGGAACTTAACAAACGCCATAGATAAAACTAATATTTACAATAATACAAGTAGTCCTCAAACGATTTACGTAAGAGTAGAAAATACAACAGCTGATACCAATACTTGTTTTGCCACATCCTCTATAACATTGCAAGTATCTCCTGAACCGATATACAATCCTATAGTAGATTTTTTAGTTTGTGATGACATTACTAATGATGGTTTCCATATTTTTAATCTAATTGAAAAAAGTGATGAAATTGCACTTGGCTCTACAGACAACCTAAATATATCTTACCACCTAACTTTCAATGATGCGGATACCAATACAAATCCTCTTGGAGATACGTACACAAACACTCAAAACCCTCAAACTATTTTTGTTAGGATAGAAAGTGATGATTCTTTATGTCATGTTGTAGAACCAATAGGTATCAATATTATAGCTGCACCAGATATAACGCAAGTATCGGAACCTTTAATATCTTGTGATGAAGATTACGACGGCTTAACATCTTTCGATTTAACCATAGCTAATTTTCAGTTACTAGACAGAATTCAAGACGATTTAGAAATCAATTATTTCGAAAACTTCGAAGATATTAATCAGTCTGATGGATTTGATAATAGTCTAGCTATTGTAGATCCTTCAAATTTCATTTCAAATACACAAACAGTGCACATTAAAGTTTGGAACAACCTAACAGGCTGTTTTAGCGTTATTGACTTAGAGCTTGTGGTAAATCTACCTCCTGCTACAAATAACATAGGTACAATTGAATTTTGTGATAACGACACCAATACTTTCGATTTATCAACTGTAAATGGTAGCATAGTAAATGACACAAGTACTGTAATTATTAGTTATCACAATTCTTTCGCTGATGCTTCTAACAACCTATCTCCTTTACCACAAAACTTTACTTACACTTCTAGTAATCATGAGATTTTTGCCAGAGTTAGTTACACAGACACAGGTTGTACTATAGTCAACTCATTCTTTTTACAAGTCAATCCTAATCCGATTGCCAATACAACTCCAGACTTAATAGACTGTGACGACGATTACGATGGCCTATTACAGTTTGATTTAACACAAACTAGCACCACTATTTTAGGCGCTCAAAACCCAGCTAATTTTACAATAACATACTATGACGATGCCCTAAATGCAGAAGCGGCTACTTCGCCAATAGACCACGGCAACTATTTGTTTAGCGACGCCCAAGTTATTTATGCACGCATCGAGAATAATACCACTGGTTGTTATGAATTAACCCAATTTTCAGTTAGAATTAATCCTTTACCGGTTGTACCTATTGAGGATATTATTGCACTTTGTATCAATGATTTGCCTTTAGTTATAAATGCAGAAACAGGAAACAGTAATGATTCTTACTTTTGGTCGACTGGAGAAACGACTCCTCAGATAATTTTAGATGACCCCTCTGACATTGGAGACTATTGGGTAACGGTTACTACAGACAACATTATTGGTAATGACTGTAATTACACACATAACTTTTCTGTAATAGAATCGGAACAAGCTATTATTGATATAGATGCTACAAAAGCTGAGAATTTTGGTGACCCTAATAGCATAACCGTAAACCTAATAAACGCAAGTAGCAGTGGTGATTACGTTTATATTCTCGATGATGGAGAGCCTCAAACATCAAACGTATTCCACAATGTATCTTTTGGTAGGCACACTATAACAGTAAGAGATTTAAATGGATGTATGGATGCGTCACACTCAATAGTTGTTATTGATGCACCCAAATTCTTCACTCCAAATAATGATTCTTTCTATGATACTTGGCACATTATAGGAATTGAAGAAATCCCAGGAACAGTAGTCTCAATATATACCAGACAAGGTAAGCTCATTAAAACCTTAACCCACAATTCTTCTGGTTGGGATGGTACTTATAATGGGTTTAATATGCCATCAGACGACTATTGGTTTGTAGCTGAAGTTATCGAAGATGGCCTATCCTACGACGTAAAGGGACACTTTGCCTTAAAAAGATAAAAAACAGTAATATAAAACCTACTTTAAATCATTTTATCTATAAGTTTTAAACCTTTGAGGAGTTATGCTGTCTAAAGTAAATTAAATAATTTATTTTAGACAGTTGTTTCTTCCTGACAATGACTGAAACATCGACTAAATTATAAAATTGACTATGTACAAAAGCACCCATTTTAGCAACCTACTATTTGTGTTGTTGATACTTACCTCTATTGCAGGATATTCACAATTAAACAAGAAGCACTACATACCCCCATTAACAAGTGCCGAGTTTGGAAATGCAAACCCAGAGGACCAATACTTATATATCTCAACCCCAAGTAATGGTCTTGTTCCTTACACCATAATACCTGTAGGTCAGCCAGCTGCAAATTACATAACAGGAACAGTATCTAATACCACTCCGCAAACCATACCTGTAGGTTTTGGCACTACTCAACTGTTCGTAAGCTCAAGTACTACCAGTAATGTTTTCAACGATAAAGGTTATATTATCGAGGCAGAGGCTCCAATTTATGTATCGGTAAGATTGAATGCTGGTAACGGTGCTCAGGCTGGCGCCCTAGTAAGTAAGGGGCTTTCGGCTTTAGATACCGCCTTTAAAATAGGAACTTTTACAAGTGTTAATCCGCAAAGCAACTATTTAAGTTTCGTTTCAGTAATGGCCACAGAAGATAATACAAATGTTGTTTTCGATAATTTACCTGCAGGTTTAAACATTAAGAACTATACAGGCACAACCCCAATTAATGTCTCTTTAAACGAAGGAGAAAGCTATGTGGTCGCTATAAATATTTTAGACAACGGTCCCACGGCAAATAATTTAATGGATGGCTTGATAGGAAGCACAGTTACCTCTACAAAGCCTGTTGTTGTAAACTGTGGTTCAGCAAATGGTAGCTTCGGGGTTGGTGGTGCTCGGGACTATGGAATCGATCAAATTGTTGGAGTAAGCAAAATAGGTAGAGAGTATATTTTTGTTAGAGGTAATGGAAGTGACGATTGGGAAAATGCACTACTCATTCCTGCAAGCTACCCTGCAAATGTATTCGTAAACGGTAGCACAACACCAATTACAATAAACGCAACAGATAAGTATTTAGTTTTAGAAGGAACCAATTATAATGCCGATGGTAACCTATACATACAAAGTGATGTAGATATATTTGCTTATCAAGGTATTGGATCTTCATCTGAGGCCAATCAGGGTATGTTTTTCGTACCACCGCTAAGTTGTGAAACTAGAGGAAATATAGATAATATTCCAATTATTGATTTTATTGGATCCACAGATTATTCGCAAGAAAGTGGCGTCTCTATTGTTACTAAACAAGGGGCTTCAGTATCAATTAACAACACAGCACTAGGAGCGCTACCCGGAAACATTAATGTTACTGGACCAACAGCAGTTACCGGTAAAAACGACTACGTCACATATAGGGTAACAGGCTTAACAGGAAACGTTTCGGTTCAAGGAAATGATGAATTGTATGTTGCTTACTTTAACGTTAATGGCGCAGCAACTTCGGGTAGTTTTTATTCTGGATTTCCTACCAATCCTGAAATTAACTTTGATGCGCAATTTGCAGCACTTGGTAATTGTATTCCAAATATTACTCTAGAGGCTGCCAACGCCCAAAACTTCGATACTTTTGAATGGTTTTTTGATGATGGTACTGGTGGAGGTTTCCAACCTGTACCCGCTTCACTCAATGTAGCTTCTATTACACCATCAGTTCCAGCTAAGTATAAATTAATAGGAACTATAACCTGTACCGGGGAAACCCTTGAATCTGTTGAAGTCCCCGTTAGTATTTGTCCTGATGATATTGATAACGATGGTATAATAGACAATATAGATATTGACAATGACAATGATGGTATCTTAAATTGTACCGAATCAAGAGGTGATGTCGTTTTGGATTTATCTGATACTAGAGATCCAATTTTAAGATTTCAAGACGGTACTTCGGATGCTTCGATAGCAGTAGACAATATTACCTCAAATAGAGCTACTCCTGGCACTAATACTGTTAGACTGAGAGGAACAGGAAATATTACTAGTGAAATCCCACAAGATAGTAGCGGGGAGAATATTTATAACGTCACGTTTTCCGAACCTGTAAACATTAAATTTTCTGAAGATTTAAGTTATACCCATGTATCTGTAGATGGTGAATTTTTCGTAGCCAAAATTTTACCTGCAAATAAAAACATCACTTTGGTAGACCCTGATGATCGACTACTTGTTGATTCTAACTTCGATGGTCTATTCGAAACAGGTATTACTCAAATTTCGGGTTCAGAGATTCGCTTCAAACCTAATCCTGCAGCTACGGGAAATACTCCCTATGAATTTTTAGCCAACCAAGTGGATGGATTTGAATTCATTCACACATTAAGTAGTTTGACAAACAACTCAAACTTTCAGGCAAACTTAGCTTTAACATGCTTTAAGATAGATTCTGATAACGATGGAATCAAAGACGAGCTAGACCTTGATAGTGACAATGACGGTCTACCAGATTTCATTGAGAACCAGGGCACCCTTATTACATTATCCGGTGTGGATGCAGATAACAATGGTTTAGATGATGCCTATGATATTAATGCATTACCGATAGACTCCGATGGAGATGGTGTACTTGATTTTTACGATCTGGATAGCGACAACGATGGCATCTACGATTTAATTGAAACTGGACAACTTGGTACGCTTTCTGATACGAATTTAGATGGCATTGAAGATGGCCCTAATTTTGGAACAAATGGATGGGCTGACGCAGCCGAAACAGCTCCAGACAGTAATCTTATAGGGTACACTCCCAATGATCTCGATGCAGATACTATTTTCTCCTATATAGATTTAGATAGTGATGGCGATGGTTGTAGCGATGTTATCGAAGCAGGATTCTTAGACGGGAACAATGACGACTTACTCGGTAATTCTGCCATTACAGTTGATGCAAACGGATTGGTTAACAATGCTACAGATGGCTACACGTTACCAAATGCAGACTACCTAGACTTTGCTCCTATTACGATATCTACACAACCAGTTAATACTATTGTTTGTGAATTAGGCAATGGTATAATAACTATTGTTTCTCAAGAAGCAGAAACGTATCAATGGGAATTTAGTACCGACGGCACTACTTGGACGCCATTAATTGATAACGCGAATTATTCTGGAACAAATACTGCAGATTTAAATATCACCAATGCACCATTATCCTTTAATAATTATCAGTACAGGGTATTTTTAAATAGAAACGGTAATAGTTGTGGTTTATACTCTGATGAAGTTTTATTAACAGTTGATGTTCTTCCTGTTGCCAATGCAGCTCCTAACATGCTATTATGTGATGATGACAATAATGGCACTATGCCTTTTGACCTAACCTCACAAGATGCTATTATTGGAGTTACTCCAGGGGTGACTACATTAACCTATCACGAGTCTCAAGTAGATGCAGATAACAATACAAACGCAATTACCAGTCCTTTTGAAAGTGGAAATACTACAATTTTTGCTCGTTTGGAAAATGATGCAAATACCTCGTGTTATGACACGACTAGTTTTAACCTAGAAGTTTATGACAGTCCGTTTCCAGAATTAAATGTTTCTCCGATTCAAGAATGTGACGACACCTCTTTCGGTACAGACACAGACGGATTAAGAGTATTCGATCTAACCCAAAAAGAAACCGAAATCCTTAATGGTCAAAGTGCTACAGATTTTTCTATAACTTATTTTACAGATGCTGGATATACAAGTCAAATCGCGACCCCTGCATCATTCACAAATACAGTACCGGGCTTACAGACTATTTATGTTAGGGTTACAAACAACACTAATAATTCATGTTTTGCAGATACCACATTTAATGTTGAAGTATTTAGCCTGCCAACTGTAAACAATCCAAGTACTTACACACAGTGTGATGACGAAACTAATGATAGAGTAGCATTTTTTAATTTAACGCTAGATAACATAAAAGAAGAAATTAACGTTAATCATGTTGCGGAAGGTTTAACATTTACCTACTATAATGACCAAACCCAAGCAGAAACCATTGGAGGAACAGAGATACCCGATGAAACTAATTACTTTGTAGACCTAACAACCAATACCTCTGAGACGGTCTGGATTCGTGCCACCAACCCAAATGGATGCTTTAGAGTCGTTCCCCTCAATCTAGAAATAAACCCATCTAGTGCGGCTTTAAATAACTACAACCCAGGCTCTATTTTCGAATGTGATGATGGTTTAGACCTAAGAGATGGTGTATCTACGTTTGATTTCTCATTTGCAAGAGATTTTATAACAAATAATATATTTACAACATTCAATGTCTCTGTTCACTTCTACGAAAGTCTAATGGATGCTGAATTGGAAACTAATGAAATACCTGATATTTCTAATCATCAAAACACAAACTCACCCAACGTACAGACCATTTGGGTCCGTGTAAAAAGTAGCCTTGGTAATGATTGTTTGGGACTTGCAGAATTAACAGATTTATTGGTCGTTGAAGCGTTGCCTGTGGCAAACCCAGTGTCTATAGGAAGACAATGTGATTTTGACACCTCTGATACTCAAATTTCTTTTCCTTTCGACACCGCTTCAGTAGAAGCTACCGTGTTAAACGGGCAATCCCTTGCTGATGTTACTGTAACTTACGATTATCTAGATATCACAGGTGCTGCAGTAACTTCGAACACCTTACCAAACCCGTTTTTAACCGAAACCCAAACCATAACCATTACAGTAACCAACAATACCACACAAGATCCAGATGGTGCATGTTTTGACCAAACAACTCTGGAATTTACAGTTGATGAACAACCCATAATTGCCGCTCCTGTATCTCCTCAGATTGTTTGTGATGGAAGTGCTGGAGATATTGATGATGATGGCTTTTATGACTTTGACACCTCTAATTTTGCGAGTACAATTTTGGGGACTCAGTCTTCTGTTATGGAAATATTCTTCGATTACGAAGATGAAAATGGAAATTTAATTAGTGGAAGTCCCACATTACCAAACCCATTATTTTCTAGTAATCAAACCATAACAGCTACTGTTGTTAATTCAATAAACAACACCTGTACGGCTACTACTAATATTGAATTGATTGTAAATCCACTACCGGAGTTTACCATAGATTCTGAAAATATTGTTTGTACTTCAGACCCGACTTTTACTATAGAACTCGACCCTATTGAAGCAAATATTACAGAAACCTTCACTTATGAATGGCGTTGGACAAGTCTTGACGGAAGTTCCGTTAACGAGTTACTTCCGCAAACCACACCAACCATTGAAGTATCTACTCCAGGTACTTATCATGTAACCCTAACGAAAACCGACGGCACAGGCTGTTCAAGAACAAGAGATATATTTGTTAATGCTTCAGAAAAAGCAATAATTAATATTGAAGATGTTACTATTGTGGACTTTACCGAAAACAATAATACGGTAAGCATAAATACGACTAATCTTGGACAAGGATCTTATGAATTTGCTTTGGTTGAAGAAGGTTCTAACTTCATAACCTATCAAGACTCCCCAGAATTTACAAGAGTCCGACCTGGTTTTTATTCAATCTATATCAATGATAAGGACGGTTGTGGACTAACAACTCTGGATATTTCTGTTTTGGGATATATGAAATTCTTCACCCCAAACAATGATAGCTTTAACGATGTATGGAAAATCATTGGAGTTAGTGCGGCTTTTCAAAGTCAGAGTCGAATTTTAATTTTTGATAGGTATGGTAAACTACTAAAACAAATTTCTTCTCTGGAAGAAGGCTGGGATGGTACCTCTAGAGGAAATATTATGCCTACAGATGACTATTGGTTTAAAGTTTTCCTAGAAGACGGACGTGTTTTCACAGGTCATTTCACGTTAAAACGATAAATTTTAATCAACATATTAAAAACTCAACTGCTTTAAGTAATTTTAATAATTCATATTTTGAAGACGTTGAATGCTTATGAAATTTAAAATCGAATCGGATTTTAGTCCTACAGGAGATCAACCAGAAGCTATAAATCAATTAGCTGAAGGTATTATTTCCAACGAAAAATACCAGACCCTATTGGGGGTTACTGGGTCTGGTAAAACCTTCACAGTTGCCAATGTTATTAAGGAAGTACAACGTCCTACATTAGTACTAGCTCACAATAAGACCCTTGCAGCACAATTATATTCAGAGTTTAAACAGTTTTTTCCTAGTAATGCCATTGAGTATTTTGTATCCTATTACGATTACTATCAACCAGAAGCTTACATTCCTGTTTCTGGTGTCTATATAGAAAAAGACCTTTCTATTAACGAGGAAATAGAAAAAATGCGCTTAAGTACAATATCATCCCTTCTCTCAGGAAGAAGAGATGTATTGGTAGTGGCATCGGTTTCATGTTTATACGGTATTGGAAACCCTCTTGAATTTCAGAAAAATGTAATCACCATAGAAAGAGATCAAGAAATATCTCGAACAAAGCTCCTTCACCAACTGGTTCAAAGTCTATATTCTAGAACCGAAGCCGAATTTAATCATGGGAATTTCAGAATCAAAGGAGATACCGTTGATATTTTTCCTGGTTATGCCGATAATGCATACCGTGTTCATTTTTTCGGTGATGAAATCGAGGAAATTGAATCTTTTGATATTCAAACCAATCATGTTCTTGAAAAGTATAATAGACTCAATATATATCCAGCAAATATGTTTGTGACCTCTCCCGAGGTTCTACAAAATGCCATCAAAGATATTCAGGACGATTTAGTAAAACAGCACGACTATTTTAAAGATATTGGTAAACATCTTGAGGCCAAACGTCTAAAAGAACGTACAGAGTTTGATTTAGAAATGATTCGCGAATTGGGTTATTGCTGGGGCATTGAAAACTATTCGAGGTATCTAGACGGAAGACAAGCTGGATCAAGACCCTTTTGCCTATTAGATTACTTTCCAGACGACTTCTTAATGGTAATAGATGAAAGCCATGTTACCATTTCGCAGGTACATGCTATGTACGGTGGAGACAGAAGTAGAAAAGAAAATTTGGTAGAATATGGATTTAGATTACCAGCGGCCCTTGACAACAGACCTTTAAAATTCGAGGAATTTGAAGCACTTCAAAATCAAGTCATTTATGTTAGTGCTACACCTGCAGATTATGAATTACAAAAAACAGAGGGCATCTATGTTGAACAAGTTATACGCCCAACAGGACTATTAGACCCAGAAATAGAAGTGAGACCTAGTCTAAACCAAATTGACGACCTAATAGAAGAAATCCAACTTCGTGTTGAAAAAGATGAACGTACCCTAGTTACAACACTAACTAAGCGTATGGCAGAAGAACTCACGAAATACCTGGATAGAATCCAAATAAGATGTAGATATATTCATAGCGATGTTGACACCTTAGAACGTGTTGAAATTATGCAAGACTTACGTAAAGGTCTTTTTGATGTTTTAGTTGGTGTAAACCTATTAAGAGAGGGCTTAGATTTACCGGAAGTGTCACTTGTGGCTATTCTTGATGCAGACAAAGAAGGTTTTTTAAGGTCTACGCGTTCATTAACACAAACTGTTGGTAGAGCCGCCAGAAACATTAATGGTAAGGCCATAATGTATGCAGACAAGATAACCAGAAGTATGCAAAAAACTATAGATGAGACCAATTACAGGCGAGAAAAACAAATAAACTACAATACTAAAAATAATATTACCCCTAAGGCTTTAAACAAAAGTTTGGACAATGCTTTAGCTAAAAATTCAGTTAGCACCTATAAATATGAGATGGATGCCCTAAAAGCCGCTGAGCCTGAGAGCGAATACCTAAGTAAACCAGAACTGGAGAAAAAAATAAAAGAGAAGCGCAAGCAAATGGAAACAGCAGCTAAAGCATTAGACTTTATCGTTGCTGCCCAATTACGAGATGAGATAAAAGCATACCAAGAAAAAATAGAAAAGCTAAAGGTGTAACCTTTAGCTTTTCTACATTCCTCTCAAGAATGAACAACACTGTATTTCTAAAAAATATTAGCAGGTTATCGTTTAGTTATACTGAGTTTTAAAAATATCTATTAATACATCCGGTGGGACAATCTTATTTGGAAAACTTTCCATGAGGTACAGAACCTTTGTTATAGATTCATGGCTCAATCCCATACGTAAACCAAAATTATATAACTTAATAACTCCCGCCGAATCATTATTATTATCCTGATCAATATTCATAAGTAAAACTAACCTATGGAATTGTACAATTCTTTCGCTATGAGATTTTAAATGAGTGTAATTAACCGGGTGGTCAATTAGATATTCAAAATCTTCACGAGATATATCTAATTGTTTAGCTACGCCCAATAAAAAATTATATTCTATTTCCTTAATGTCTTTGTCATAGCTTGCAAAAGCAATCATTTCAGACAAAAGACTTAATTTTTCTACTCTATTAACCATTTCCAAAGGCTTTTTATTAATACTATAAAATTAAGTAGAAGAATAAATTATTAATCGTAGATATAGTGCCACTTATCGAAAAACAGATTACAGTTAGTCGTGGTTTTTTTCTAGTTTAACTACAGATTAGGTTCATTCATCTAACAAAGCCGTATTTTAACATTTAACTTTTTAAATTAAAAAACCTCCTCATTAATATATAATCAACTGATTTTCAATATTTTAAAAAATAAAATAAATAAAAACTTCTGTTCCTCTTTAAACGTAAAAAAAAGTACTACTGGAAGAAATCAGGAAAACGCTAGAAGACTTACCTCAACAAATGAAAATCGATGAAATACACATAAAAAAAAAGGAGCGACCTTAGGTCGCTCCTTTTAGTATCTTGAATTGCTTTCTTTACTTAAGCTAGTACTTCTTGTACTTTATCTGCAGCCTCTTGGAACTCGGTAGCACTCAATACAGCTAGACCAGAATTATCAATTAACTCTTTTGCTATATCAGCGTTAGTACCTTGTAAACGTACGATGATTGGTACTTCAATATTACCCATATTTTGATAAGCATCGATAACACCTTGTGCCACACGATCACAACGTACAATACCTCCAAATATGTTTATCAAAATAGCTTTAACCGCTGGATCTTTTAAAATAATTTTAAAAGCTTGTTCAACACGAGCAGCATCTGCTGTACCTCCAACATCAAGGAAGTTAGCAGGCTCACCACCAGCTTGTTTAATTAAATCCATTGTAGCCATGGCTAAACCAGCTCCATTTACCATACAACCCACATTACCATCTAAATCTACATAATTTAGACCAACTTCTTTTGCTTCAACTTCGATTGGATTCTCCTCTCTAATATCTCTTAAGTCTACATAATCCTTATGTCTGTATAACGCATTATCATCTATCGTCACTTTAGCATCAACAGCTAAAATCTTATCATCACTTGTTTTTAAAACCGGATTGATTTCAAATAAAGATGAATCTGATTTTACATAAGCCGTATAAAGCGCCATAACGAATTTGGTCATTTCTTTAAAAGCTGTACCGGATAAACCTAGATTAAAGGCAATTTTTCTAGCTTGGAATGGTAATAATCCAACAGCAGGGTCAATTTCTTCGGTAAATATTAAATGTGGGGTTTCTTCTGCCACTGTTTCAATATCCATACCACCTTCTGTAGAATACATAATCATATTACGACCAGTACCTCTGTTTAAAAGCACGGACATGTAATACTCCTCTGTTTCACTATCCCCTGGGTAATAAACATCTTCTGCCACCAAAACTTGGTGCACTCTTTTTCCTTCTGCGGAAGTTTGAGGTGTTACCAAATCCATCCCAATAATCTGTCCAGCTAACTCTTCAACTTCTTGTAAATTCTTAGCAAGCTTAACACCGCCACCTTTTCCTCGTCCTCCAGCATGAACTTGTGCTTTGATGACATGCCAACTCGTTCCGGTTTCGCTTGTTAATTGCTTCGCAGCTGCTACAGCTTCCTGAGCATTTTGGGCAACAATACCACGTTGTATGCGTACTCCAAAACTGCTTAATATTTCTTTACCTTGATATTCGTGTAGATTCATAATTTGCTCAATTTTAAGAGTAGCAAATGTAAATAATAGCACTTACTTACCCTAATATAAATTCTGAAAAACCCACTAAATTTTTAGATTGTTAAATAATTAACATATTGTTTATTTTATATAATTTTTTTAGTTATTTATTACTAATTCGATTATATAAAATATCTTTGGCAAAAATTTGAAAATTATGACGGACAATCAATTGCTCGAAGTAGTACAAGAGTTTGGAAGCCCAGTTTATGTTTATGATGGTGAAAAAATTGCCAGTCAGTATAAAAGGCTTACCAATGCATTTAAAAGCGTTAAAAGTTTAAAAATAAACTATGCCGTAAAAGCATTGTCCAATATTTCCATATTAAAGCTTTTACATTCCTTGGGCTCTGGAATAGATACAGTTTCTATTCAAGAGGTACAATTAGGTTTGGCTGCTGGATTTAAACCAGAACAAATAATTTTTACTCCTAATGGTGTTTCTTTAGATGAAATTGAAGCAGCAGCTAAATTAGGTGTTAAAATAAACATTGACAATCTGTCTATATTAGAACAGTTTGGAACCAAACATCCTAACATTCCGGTATGTATTAGAATTAACCCACATGTAATGGCCGGTGGTAATGCCAATATTTCTGTGGGGCATATCGATTCTAAATTCGGAATTTCCATTCACCAAATCCCGCACATACTTAGAATTGTTGAAAATACTAAAATGACAATCAACGGTATTCACATGCATACAGGAAGTGACATATTAGATGTTGAAGTTTTTCTATATGCAAGTGAAATATTATTCGAGACGGCTAAACAATTTAAAAACCTAGAGTTTATAGATTTTGGTTCTGGATTTAAAGTGCCTTACAAATCGGGCGATATAGAAACTAATATTGAAGAACTAGGGAAAAAATTATCTGCTCGTTTCAATACATTCTGTAAGGAATATGGCAAACAGTTAACATTAGCTTTCGAACCGGGTAAATTCTTGGTAAGCGAATCCGGTAATTTTTTGGTTCAAGTAAACGCCGTAAAACAAACAACATCGACTGTTTTTGCTCAAATAGACTCCGGTTTTAACCATTTAATAAGACCTATGTTTTATGGTTCACACCACGACATCGTCAATATTTCTAATCCAAAAGGCAAAGAACGCTTTTATACTGTAGTAGGCTATATATGTGAAACCGATACTTTTGGAAGCAACAGACGCATTAAAGAGATAAGCGAAGGAGATGTTTTATGTTTTAGAAATGCTGGTGCTTATTGTTTCTCTATGGCCAGTAATTACAATTCTAGGTTTAGACCTGCCGAAGTATTATGGTATAATGAGAAGGCCCACTTAATTAGAAAAAGAGAAACCTTTGAAGATATAACGAGAAATCAAATTGAAGTAGATTTTGGTGTTCAAAAAGAAAAAGAATTGGTTAAATAAATCAAGGTTAAATCTTAGTTATGAATGCTCAACTTAAGTTGAGCATTTTTTTTGTATCAAAAAAAACACTACCTTTAAATATGGTCTCTTAGTTTTTAGGCCATTTTATCCCTTCTCTTAATAGCAACAAAATACTTGCCCTAAATTAATTATGATGTTAGAATAGTTCTAACACGTTTAACTATTAATTAATTTAAACCAACCTAAAATGAAAAAATTATTGTTTTTAGTATTGATACTGCCAATGTTGGTAGTTGCACAAGAGAATGAATCTTATTTGCTAAATCTATCTGAGATTACTGTAAAAAATGGTCATAACGCTCAGTTTATTGAAGGTGTAAAGGCTTGGAAAGAATGTTACCTAGAAAATAACGGCGAAGACAAATGGAATATGTGGAAACGTGTTCAAGGTGAAGGCACTGTTTATACCATGACAAGTGTTATGGCTAATTGGGCAGAAATGGATGAAAAAGGCGACGCCGCTGGAAAAGAATGCAGAATGATTGTTGTTAACTTAATCATGCCGCATGTTAAAAGTGTACATTATAACATAGCACGCTCAATGCCTGATTTTAGTAGAAATGGCCCTTTCCCCGAAGATACTGAGCTAGTATGGGTTTACAATGTAAAAATTAATAATTCAACTAGTTTTAGAGAATGTGTAAAAGAAACTTCTACTGCTTTGAAAAATACATCAGATGGCATTAGAGCAATCTGGTATAATGTTGTTGGAGGAGCACCAGAAGTAGCAGATTATTTTGTAGCAGTTCCACACAAAAACTTTGCTGATTTAGATGTTAAACGAGATGGCGTATGGAAAGTTCACGAAAAAGCTAACGGTAAAAAGAAAACTGACGCATTAAGAGCAAAATTTAGAGCTGTTGTTGATAAGGATTGGGCTTATATGTACAGTCTCAGCAAAAAACTTTCAAACTAATCTTAAAAATAGTTTTAAACATAAAAAGTCCATCACCACGTTGGACTTTTTATGTTAATCCCTAATTAGAATGTACAAACATAAAACCAACCAATATGAAATCCACATTAAAACTAATATGTCTTTCACTGTTTCTTTCTACCATTTCGTGTAACGATGTAAAAGTAGAGAAAAACATAACCATGTACTCCAACGTATGGGATGAAATTATTAATAAAGCAAACCTTGATGCTATTAATGATTCCAACTTTGACTCTAACATTACCCTTGTTTCAAGCCCAGAAAACGTTGTTGGCATTGAAGACTTCAAAGCTTATTATTCAAACTTTACTACCGGTTTCTCTGATGTTGAATTTACTATCGATAACATTTTTGGCCAAGGTGACAACTTAGTAAAACATTGGAGCTATAAAGGAAAACATACTGGTGACTTCTTCGGAATACCGGCCACAGGAAAAACAGTAGACTTAACGGGAGTGACTCTAGTTAAAATGAAAGACGGTAAAATTGCTCAAGAACAAGATTTTATGGACAACCTGGCTTTTATGAGTCAGCTTGGAATTGATCCTTTTTTAAATCCCGCTAATGCGTCAATTATTCAAGAGTTGTATAGCAATTTCGCTACAGGTAACATAGAAGCAGTTGGCGCAGCAATGGATGAAAAGATTATTTGGAATGAAGCTGAGAATTTCCCGCTTGCAGATGGCAATCCTTATGTTGGTTTTGATGCTATTTTACAAGGTGTATTTGCAAGAATTGTTAGTGATTGGGAATACTGGAAACTCAACGATATTAAGCTTCATGAAATGACTAACAACCAAATTTTAGCTACTGGCCGCTACGAAGCCAAATATAAAAGGAATGGGGCATTATTAGATTTGCAAATGGCACATTTATGGACACTTAAGGACGGTAAAATTATTTCCTTCCAGCAGTATGCAGACACTAAAGGGATTGCAGACGTAATGTCTAAATAATTCTCATTCTAAAATGAAATTGAAACATTCGCTTATCACCGCATTGGCACTAACCATTGTCAGCATTACTATTTGGGAAGGCTATTGGCGCACCCAAACAGATTATTATATAGCCTATTTAGAAGACGACAGAAACTTGTGGTCTCAAGAAAGAGCAAAAGTTGAGACTGCAACTGCTGAAGATATTATTCTGTTAGGAGCTTCCAGAACGGGGTATAACTTTAATACCCATGTTTGGGAAGAGGTACAAGGCGTAAAACCAATCCACTTAACAGCTAATGGTAAACCTCCAGGGCCTTTTTTAGAAGATATTGTAAAAAACACCTCTTTTAATGGCACCATTGTGTTTGGCGTAACACCAGTTGCCGTTTTTGTTTTTAACGGAGATAGGAGATGGCGAGTAGCCGAAAAATGGATAGACCATTATTATAACAGAACCCATGCTCAAAAATTGGGGTTTGCACTGTCAAAACCCTTACAAAGGAACCTGGTCATGTTAAGTGCCTCCGAAGCTAATTCCTATAACAATTTAGATTTAAAGTCACTAATCAAAAGGATTTATATTGATGACAATAGAATTAAAGGAAATAATTTCAAACTAGTTAATATTGGCTATAATGATGAAGACAGAAATTTAATTATGTTCCCCAGATTAACAGATAATCCTATTTATCAAAAAGAAATCACGGATGAATGGGAAAAGGTTATCCCTATTGTTCTTACAGAATATTCAGAGGATGTGGAAAAAACAATATCAAAATCAATACATAATTTATCCCATTTAATCAAAATTTTCAAAAATAGAGGCGGCAAAATTATATTTGTCCGACATAAGGCAGAAGCAGGTTGGAACAAATATTCAAAAAGAATGATGCCTAGGGATAAAGTTTGGGACAGATTTATTGAGACCGTTAATTGTCCCAGCTATCATTTTGAAGATTATGAGTTCATGTCTAAACACTACTTACCAGACTGGTCACACATGAATGCTGAGGATGCGAAAACATATACCAGAGATATGGTGAATCAATTAATAAAAGATGGGCATTTAATAAAACACTAACAACCAAAACCAACCAAAATGAAACTCAAAAAATCACTAATCATTGCCATAGCAATAACACTTATTGCTACGGTAACCTGGGAACTCTATTGGCGGAACCAAGGTTTTCACCCTACGTTAAATGATGAAAAAGCCCTTTGGGCCATGACACGATATAAAGTTGAAAAAGCTACCAAAGATGAAGTAGTTATACTAGGTTCCTCGAGAGCTTACTTCGACATACAAGTGGACCAATGGAAAAAATCAACCGGAAAAGCACCATTGCAATTAGCATCAACGGGGTCATCTCCCCTTCCTACATTTCATGACATCGTAAATAATACTGATTTTAACGGAACCGTCATAGTGGGAGTAACTCCAGGCTTGCTATTCTCTACAACCTATCCCAAAGCTTTTCCTTGGGAACGCCCACAATCGAAAGTAGACTTTTATCAGGATAGAACCTATGCCCAACGACTCAATTTTTTGCTATCGGTTCCCTTGCAAAACAATTTAGTATTGATGTCTGCCGATGAAGAAGAATGGGATAACGATATTGACTTAAAATCTTTGTTAAAGCGTGTAAACTTAGGAAAACGTGATACCATACCGCCTCCACCCCCATTCTATAATTTTGGAGATGTATCAATTCCTAGAAATATTAGTATGATGCCTCGTACTGTAAAGGACACCACCTTTGCCAATTCTATCATTAAAGTTTGGCATTTCTTTGGAAAAGGAGCTCCTCCACCAGATAAAGATGCCACCACAGCATTCTTTATGAAAGATGTTGAAAAATTTAAAGCCAAAGGAGGGAATCTTATCTTGATTCGCCCACCTTCTAGCGGAGGCGTTAGAATGGGAGAAAAAATGGGACTACCCAGAGAACAATTTTGGGATTCACTAGTAAATGTAGCCAATGTTAAAAGCTATCATTTTGAAGACTATGATCAATTCAAAGATTTAACCTGTCCCGAAGAATCACATCTTTCTCTTGCAGACGCCAATTTTTATACTGAAGAGTTAGTGAAAATTTTGAAAGAAGACAATGCATTAACCAACCAAAAACCTAACTAATCATGCTATTTAATTCACTAAGTTTTATACTGTTTTTAATCATCGTTCTTGCCCTATACTACGCTAAAATCCTGAACTGGACCAATAAAAAGCGTATGCTTTTACTTTCCAGTTATGTATTCTACGGTATGTGGAATCCACCATTAGTAATTTTACTTTGGATATCTACGGTTGTTGATTGGAGCGCAGGAAAAAGGCTGGCCAAAGAGGAAGACCAGAAAAAACGTAAAATGTGGTTGCTGTTAAGCATGTTTGTTAATCTTGGCTTCTTGGGTTTCTTTAAATATGGTGATTTCCTTTTAGAGAATTTTGTTCTTTTAATGAACAGTATGGGTGTTGATTTTCAGGCAAAACCTATGGATATTATTTTGCCAATGGGGATTTCGTTCTACACCTTCCAAACAATGTCATATACCATTGATATGTACAAGAGAAAAACGGAACGAGCTAGAACATTTCTAGACTTTGCTCTGTACGTTACGTTCTTCCCTCAATTAGTAGCAGGACCAATTGTTAGAGCAAAAGATTTAATCACTCAGTTTTATGAAGAAAAGAAAGCAACTACCAATCAATTTATTTGGGGATTGTTTTTACTGACTATCGGACTTTTCCAAAAAGTGGTCATGGCAGACACACTCTTGGCTGGAACTTCAGATAAGGTTTTTGGTTCGTCAAAACTACTCCATGGAGTTGATGCTTGGGTAGGAACTATTGCTTTCTCCGGACAGATATTTTTTGACTTTGCTGGTTATTCAACCTGTGCTATTGGTATCGCTCTAATGCTTGGTATTGTTTTACCAGACAACTTTAGGTATCCTTATGCATCACTAGGTTTTTCAGATTTGTGGAAACGTTGGCACATATCACTATCAAGTTGGTTAAGAGACTATTTATACATTCCATTAGGTGGAAATCGTCATGGTATTACAAGAATGTATGCGGCCTTAATGATAACCATGTTACTTGGTGGCCTTTGGCACGGCGCCGCTTGGACTTTTATGGTTTGGGGAGGCTTGCACGGAACTTATTTAATATTAGAACGCCTACAGAGACGCTATTTTCCCTTTGAAATCACTAAATGGAATGGCATGTTTTTAGCTTTTATTACGTTTAGTTGTGTGAATATAACTTGGGTGTTTTTTAGAGCTAGAACCTTTGAAAAAGCTTGGAATATGGTAAAATCGATGTTCTACATGCAAACTGGAGGTGAAAAGATATTGGATACCTTTACAATTGTAAAAATATGTACGGTAATTGGAATAATGTTTTTGTGCCATTGGTATATGAAGAATACTTCAATGAAAGAGGTATCGCTTAAAACATCACCTTATGTTTTGGGTATAGTCTGGGCTATTATGACATTTTTATTAATCATAGCTCAAGGTAGTGGTGAACAGTTCATTTATTTTCAGTTTTAAAACTTTTCTATATACATGACCAATATCAAATCTACCAGAATACAATCAATAGATATATTAAGAGGTTTGGTAATGGTTTTAATGGCCCTGGACCACACAAGAGATTATTTCCATTTAGGAGCATCAACAGGTTCTCCCACTAATTTAGAGACCACAACACCAATTTTGTTTTTCACGAGGTTTATAACGCACTATTGTGCTCCTGTATTTGTGTTTTTAGCTGGCTCCTCTGCTTTTCTTTATGGCAGCAATAAAAGTAAGCTACAGCTTTTTAAGTTCTTGTTTACTAGAGGTATTTGGTTGATACTCCTGGAAATATTCATCAATAGTTTAAATTGGACATTTGATTACACCTATAGCTTTGTGGTATTACAGGTTATTTGGGCTATAGGCATAAGCATGCTTATACTGTCTTTCTTGATATGGTTACCTAAACAGGTTATTTTAATAATTGGGATAGTTCTAATTGCTGGACATAACCTATTAGACACTATAGTCATGGAGGGTAGCAGTATAAAAGCAACGTTTTGGTATATTCTCCATCAACCCAATATGGTTCCTTTAGGTGAGAATAGACTGGTTTATTTCGCTTACCCCATTATACCTTGGGTTGGATTAATTGCTTTGGGGTATTGTATGGGTACATTGTATTCAAAACATTTTAATTTTGAAAAACGTAAAATGTGGCTTCTTGGCTTAGGAACAGCTTCAATATTTTTATTTATTGTTTTAAGAACTTGGAATATCTATGGCGATTTAACCCCATGGAGCATACAGGATACAACCCCTAAAACTATACTATCCTATTTTAATGTTACCAAATACCCACCCTCATTGGC
The DNA here is from genome assembly GCF_023273855.1 of Seonamhaeicola sp. ML3. Lineage (NCBI taxonomy): Bacteria > Pseudomonadati > Bacteroidota > Flavobacteriia > Flavobacteriales > Flavobacteriaceae > Seonamhaeicola > Seonamhaeicola sp. ML3. The sequence continues at coordinate 285,564 of NZ_CP096884.1, forward strand.
TTACTTATTGATTACAATAGGGCCTTCACTACTATTTTTATGTGCTATTGAAAAAATTAAGAATAAAACTACCGATTTCCTTCTGGTCTTTGGGCGTGTTCCGCTTTTCTATTATTTCCTACATATTTTTATTATCCACATTTTTGCCATTTTAGGTGTTGTTATATTTAATGAAAACTGGCAAGAAATATTAGCAAATATGTCTAGTAGACCTATAATGGGACTCGCTAAACATGGTTATTCGCTGTTTGTTGTTTACATAATCTGGATAGGTATAATTACACTACTTTATTTTCCTTGTAAAAAGTATATGACTTACAAAGCAGGGAATAAAGAAAAATGGTGGTTAAGCTATTTATAGCTACGATTTAAGTTTTCCCCTAAAAACACTTATATTAGAATTGAAAGGATTTCCTGAAGCACGCCTCAACATAACCAATTGACCACAATGCCAAAGTGCATCAGATATTGGTCCATTAATAATGTTCCAGAAAGGCACGGCAATGTCTTCAAAATTAAAATCATCCTGAGATTTTTTAAAAGTATCAGATACTATTTTAAGATTTATTAATGTCTGTTTTCGCAATCCTTGAAAATTTAACTTCGTATCGGTTTCGTCTTTGTTTTCATCTAAAACACTATTTCTAATAAATCTGGAAAGACCGTAAATATGACTTATGGTTTCTTCGGATGTTCGGCCTGATTCACTTGCTTTATAAGCCAAATCGACATCCCGAAGGCCTTCGGTGGCCCAGTAATATCTAAACCCTAAACCATCAATCATTCTCGCTACCAACAAATTAGAACTGTAGGTTTCCGGATAGGTTTCGATTTCACGAAAAGGAAGTTCTTCTAAATCGGTTTGGGCAACACTTGTAAGGGATAGCAATAAAATAAAGATGAAAATTAACCTACTCATTATTCAATTGTTGTTTATATAATTCAATATTGGCCTTTACTTCTTCTTCTAGCTCTGGAGCCTGTATATCTGTATAAGTTTTTAATGTATCGTAAATTGTTTTAGCAACAATATATCGTGCTGAGGGCTTATCATCGGCCGGAATAGTATACCATGGTGCATGTACTTTCGAGGTTCTGTTAATGGCATCTTCGTAGCACTCTTGGTATTTACCCCATAACTTACGCTCTTTTAAGTCTCCGGGAGAAAATTTCCAGTTCTTTTCTTGCTTATTTAACCGTCTTAGCAAACGAAATTTTTGCTCCTCTTTAGATAGGTTTAAAAAGAATTTCAGAATAATTGTACCATTTTGAGCTACATGCTTTTCAAAAGCATTAATCTGCTCAAATCGGTCGCTCCAAAACGTGTCATCTATGTCTTCAACCGAATTAATTGTTGGAATGTTTTCACCAAGAATATACTCTGGATGCACGCGCGTAACCAGTACATTTTCATAGTGTGTTCTATTAAACACCCCAAACTTACCGCGTTCGGGCAATACCAAGTAATGACGCCATAAATAATCATGTTTTCGTTCTAAATCTGTTGGAACTTTAAAACTATGTACCTCAACGCCTCTTACATTAAAATCTTTAAAAACCTCTCTAATCAAGCTATCTTTTCCTGCAGTATCCATACCCTGTAAACACACCAAAACACCATATTTTCCATGGGCATACATGGTATCTTGAAGTTTGCCGAGTTTCTTTCTTAACTTCTTTAATTCTTTTTCAGCGTTATCTATTATTACCTTACTTGGGCAGTCTTTTAACGATATATTCGAAACAACTTTGTATTCATTCATTACCTAACAATATTAATTTTCATAAATATAAGAAAACCATAATTTCGATGAACTGCAAGTTGGTTAATTTTGTTTTTTATAACTTTGAATTACCTACAAAAAACCAACCAACCCCAAATACGATGAAAAAAAACCTTTTTCCTCTAATCACCTTATTATCCTTCTTACAGATTTTTTCACAGGACAAATGCATGGATGCCGACTCTAATCTTATATATGCTTACTCAAATATAAAATCGGCTTATGAGGCCAATAACATAGATCACTTAAAGTTTTATTCAAAAAAATCATTGACCTCTTTTAAGGAAGCTAAGGACAACCTAAAAATATGTGGCTGTGAAACAGCCTATAACTTAGCATACGATGCTATTGACTTATTGAATAAAGTTGAGAATCAACACACCTATGAAGATGGACGCTTCTATGTAAAACGAATAAAAGAAATTGCTCAAAAAGGCATTACAGCATTAAATGAATTTACAACCAAAAAAGATTCTACAGTAGCTGAAAAGTTAAATATTGAAAGCAACGATAAACCAAATAATATTTTAGAAAAAGAAAAGCTAATAAAACAATACGAGGAAACCATAGCCTTAAATATTAAAACTTACAATGAGTTATTAAAGCTTTATGGAAGCGATCTGAAAGTCAAAAAAGATGATACAGATAAAGAAATCCTGCTTAGCAAAAGCATCAATGAAATTAAAGCTTACTATATGGTAAATATTAAAAACATTACAAATTCTTATTTAGCTAAACTGAATAACTACTAATTAAAAAGACTAGATAAACTTATTTTGCCGCAAAGAGATTTACATCTTGTTCACTTACTTCGTTTCCACCAAGGATTATCAACCTTTCTACTACGTTTCTTAGTTCTCTAATATTACCTGTCCAGTCGTAGTCTTGAAGTAATTTAATAGCCTTATCTGAAAACGATTTAGCTACCGTGCCCTGCTCTCCAGCAATTTTAGCAGCAAAATGATTGACCAACATTGGAATATCATCACGTCTATCATTTAATGCCGGTACTTTAATCAAGATAACTGCTAATCTGTGATACAAATCCTCGCGGAACTTGCCATCGGCTATTTCCTTTTTTAAGTCTTTATTGGTTGCTGCAATTACGCGAACATTCACCTTAATGTCTTTATCACTACCTACGCGCTGAATCTTATTTTCCTGCAAGGCCCTGAGAACCTTAGCTTGGGCGGACAGGCTCATATCGCCAATTTCATCTAAGAAAATCGTACCACCATTGGCAGCTTCAAATTTTCCTGCTCTATCTTTATTAGCACTGGTAAAAGCACCTTTAACATGCCCGAACAATTCACTTTCTATCAATTCACTTGGTATCGCAGCACAGTTCACCTCAATCATATTTCCTTTTGAGCGTTCACTTTTTTCGTGTAACCAATGAGCAACTATTTCTTTACCGGTTCCATTTGGACCGGTAATTAACACCCTAGCATCAGTAGGCGCTACTTTTTCAATAATATCTTTAATTTGTGAAATGCCTTCGCTCTCTCCAACCATTTCATACTTCTTACTAACCTTTTTCTTTAGAATCTTATTTTCAACAACAAGCTCCTTACGATCCAAAGCATTTCTAACCGTGTTTAACAAACGATTTAAGTCTGGTGGTTTAGAAATATAATCAAAGGCACCTAAACGCATCGTATTCACAGCTGTATCTAAATCGCCATGCCCGGAAATCATAACTACAGGTATCTCAGGTTTTATCTTTTTTATGGCTTCCAATACTTCAACACCATCCATTTTTGGCATTTTTATATCACAGAGCACCAAGTCAAAATCTTCTTTTTTTATTTTTTCTGTACCGGCCAAACCATCTTCAGATTCATCAACTTGATAATCTTCACTTTCTTCTGAAAGAATCTTAACAAGTACCCTTCTAATGGCAGCTTCGTCTTCTATTACAAGTATTTTTTTAGACATGCTTTATTGGTTTTGATTATATAAATACACATCCCTCTGTGGAAATGGTATTTTAATATTATTTTCTTTAAACGTTTTGTTTATACTATAACGTAAATCACTCTTTATAAGCGGTACGTTAAAACTATCGCTAATATAGAAATGTAACTTAAACACAAGAGCACTATCCCCAAAATTTTCAAATAGCACTATAGGTTCAGGCTCATTTAAAATTGCAGCTTCTTGAACTGCAATGCCTAACAATAATGCTCTTACCAGATCAACATCTGTGCCATAAGCAACCCCAACCTCAACAAATTCCCTGGTCACTACAGTATTCTGTGTCCAGTTGTATAATATCTCAGACAAAAACTTATGATTGGGAATGACCAGAGTTTTATCATCATTAGTTATAGCTTTGGTTGTTCTCAAACTTATCGCAGTTACCTTGCCTACTTTTCCTTGAATCTCAATAACATCATTAATCGCAACGGTTCTATCTATTAAAATAAAAACTCCCGAAATTATATCTTGAAACAACTTCTGCATACCAAGTCCAATACCAACGAAAAGCGCAGTGGAAGCAGCTAATATGGCTGTTACTTTAACACCAGAAGAGTCTAAGGCCACCACAATAACCACACAGAAAATAATATATTTCAAGAAGGAAAAGACAGCTCTAAATCTAAATTTATCGGCCTCATCCAGTCTTCTGGTTACAAAAATCCTAATAAACTTTAAAACGATATGTGTAAGAAACAATACCCCAACAACAATTATTAATGCTCCATAAGTAATGTTGATTGACTCCCCTAAAAAAGGAATTTGTTTACCCCAAAATTCAGTGACCTCTTCCATATTAATATTTAATCCACTTAATTAATTCTTTGTAACTCGGTTTTTTACCATACATTAAAATACCCACTCTGTATATTTTGGCAGCAAACCAAACCGTGAGCATAAAAGTTCCTATTAAAATGAATAGTGCTAATAGCTGTTGCCAGATAGGTACCCCAAAAGGGATACGCATTAACATAACTACAGGAGATGTTAATGGAACAAACGAAAACACCGTAGAAACTGTACCGTGAGGATCTTCTATTACAGTAAAAATACCAATATAAACAGCTAGTATTAAAGGCATTAAAATAGGTAACATAAACTGTTGTGTATCGGTTTCGTTATCAACAGCAGCACCTATTGCAGCGTATAGCGAACTATACAGTAAGTATCCTCCAATAAAGAAAAATATAAAGGCCACTATTAGGTTTATTAGAGGCATATTAGCTAAAGCCTCTTTTAATAACCCAAAATAGTACTCGGTGCCTTTAGTTTGAGTTGCCATTTCAATAATTTCCTGTTGGGGTGTAGCGTCCATTAAACTAATTCCCAACACCAATGAAACGACCGTCATTAACAATCCTCCAAAAACAACCCAAATTACAAATTGAGTGATTCCAGCCAAAGAAGTTCCTATAATTTTGCCAAGCATAAGCTGCACTGGTTTTACAGAAGAGATGATAACCTCAATAATTCTACTGGTTTTTTCCTCTATAACACTACGCATTATCATATTACCATAGATAATGATAAACATGAATAGAAGATAACCAGCCGTACAACCAAAAATCAACTTAAATACACTATCGCTTTTAGAGGATTCTTGTCCCGAAAAATTCTCTTGACCAATATTTACGCTTACTTTAGATTGCGCTATTATTTTAACATCAATAGCTGCAGCTTCGAGTTTTAGATTGGTAAATCGTTTTTCTAATTTTGATTCTAAATCAGTTATAACCGATAACGATGGAGGTTCTTTCGAATAAAATTTAACAGACCTCGAAGCATCATCTAAACTTTCAAACTTTTCTATGTACAGTAATCCATAATTAGATGTTTCTTCAACGATGCGTTTAGCGACTTCTAACGAAACACCATTTAACACATCATAGGTGGTTTTCTCTGTACTTTTAAAAACGTCTTTAACTAAACCTGATTCATCAAGAACAGAAATGGTTCTAACCTTTTCACTATTGAGATTAGTTAAATATGCAATTACAGCGATAAGTACTATCATGATAATAGGACTTAATATCGTCATGACTATAAACGATTTGTTTTTAACCTTGGTTAAATACTCACGCTTTATAATTAATGGAAGATGGTTCATGGCTAGTTATTCTTAATAGTTTGAATAAAAATATCATTGGCACTAGGAATCACCTCTACGAAATGATTGATATAAGCTTGCTGATTTAAAAACGCAATAAGATCCTGTGCAGACTGATGCTCTGCTATTTTAATATTAAGTTTTAAATCATCGTTCAACGATTTGAAATTAGCTTCTGAGACTGAAAATTTATCATCCAAACGATTTCTTAATTCAGATTGATTTTGTGTTTCCAAACCTACCTCGAATGTATTGGTTTTAAACTGTCTTTTTATATCGGTGAGTTTACCTTCTAAAATTTTGTTAGACTTGTTTATTAGAGCAATATCATCGCATAACTCTTCAACGGATTCCATACGGTGTGTAGAAAAAATAACTGTAGCCCCTTGTTCTCGAAGATGTAAAATTTCATCCTTTATTAGGTTGGCATTGATGGGGTCGAAGCCCGAAAAAGGTTCATCAAAAATCAGTAATTTTGGATTATGTAAAACAGTAACCACAAACTGTATTTTTTGCGCCATTCCTTTTGAAAGCTCTTGTATTTTTTTATTCCACCAATCTCCAATCTCCAACCTATCGAACCAGTATTTTAGACGCTCCCTAGCTTCAGTTTTGTTGAGTCCTTTTAATTGGGCTAAATACAGTGCCTGTTCACCAACCTTCATGGATTTATATAAACCGCGTTCCTCTGGTAAATAGCCAATATCTTTTATATGTGACGGGTGAAGGGATTCGCCGTCCAAAATAACAGAACCTGCATCGGGCATAGTTATTTGATTGATTACACGAATTAATGTGGTCTTCCCTGCGCCGTTAGGTCCCAAAAGCCCAAAAATACTTCCTTTTGGTACCGTTAAAGACACATTATTTAGGGCCTTAAAATCTCCAAAATTCTTAGAGACCTCATGAACTTCCAATAAGTTGCTCATACGTTAAAAACTGTCTAGATAATTCGTAAATATATTAAAGTTTGTATCAGACCTCAAGGAATAGTTACATTTTGTTAACTATTGAAAATGAAATTCAACATGATATTTGCACAATTCAGTTTACATGTTGAAAAACAGAGGACAGACTCCGAAACACTTCTAAATTTAATCAACCAACAACAACCTTAGGTTTGCCTAAAAAGGTTCATCAAAAATGGGTTTTATTAAAAAACAAAACCCATCCTTAAAACAAAAGATTAAGGATGGGAAAAAAATTGCTATGAAAAAGAAAAATTACCACTAACGTTAATTAGTGATACTTCAAATATAATTCTTTTTTCAATACTTTTAACATTTATGCCCGATAACTTACATTTTAAATTGTTGAATGGTTTTTGTAAGACGGGTTGATATTTACGTAAACCCCGATGTAATCAGGAAAACATATCTTTTACTTTCTCAAAAAAAGATTTATCAGAACTTTCTGGTTTTGGCTCAAAATGTTCGTCTTCTCGCATACTTTCAAAAAATGCTTTCTGCTGTTTATTTAAGGTTTTTGGTGTCCAGACATTTACATGTACCAGTAAATCGCCCTTACCATATCCATTAATACTAGGAATACCTTTTCCGCGTAAGCGTAATATTTTACCAGACTGCACTCCTGCTTCTACTTTAATACGCACTTTACCAGTTACGGTATCTATTTCTTTAGAGGTACCCAATACCGCATCAGGATAACTCACATACAAATCGTAATGCAAATTATCACCCTCACGCTGCAATTTATCGTGTATTTCCTCTTCTATAACAACCAATATATCTCCGGCTATACCATTTCCTGGAGCCTCGTTTCCTTTTCCAGAAACTTTAAGCTGCATACCTTCTACAACACCTGCAGGAATCTTAATGGATACCGTTTCTTCAGCTACCTTTAAACCTTGTGCATCTGCATCGGCAGGTTTTTTATCTATTACTTCTCCGGCTCCACCACAAACGTTACAAGGCGAAGAGGTTTGCATTCTTCCTAAAATGGTATTGGCAATACGTGTTACCTGACCTGTACCGTTACAAGTAGAACAAGTTTTATAAGTAGTACCTGGCGCCTTAATTTTGCGCTTTACTTTTATCTTCTTCTCAACACCATTAGCGATTTCCTCAAGGGTAAGCTTAACGCGAATACGAAGGTTACTTCCTTTTGCTCTACGTTGGCCGCCTCCGCCACCAAAACCAGAGAATCCACCAAAGCCACCACCAAAGATATCACCAAACTGACTGAATATATCGTCCATATTCATGCCACCGCCGCCAAATCCGCCACCATTCTCAAACGCTTGGTGACCAAACTGGTCGTAACGGGCTTTTTTATCGGCATCACTTAATACCTCGTAAGCTTCGGCAGCTTCTTTAAATTTTGCTTCGGCGTCTTTGTCATCCGGGTTTTTATCGGGATGAAACTCTATCGCTTTTTTACGATAGGCCTTTTTTATTTCTGAAGCGCTGGCTCCTTTACTTACCCCTAAAACTTCGTAATAATCTCTTTTTGCCATTCCCATCCCGCCCCTAAGAATATGAGGGGCTTTTTTTAATTAATACTATTTTACTGTCCTATAACCACTTTAGGAAACCTTATCACTTTCTCTCCCAACTTATAACCCTTTTCAATGACATCGATTATCTTTCCTTTTAGGTCTTCGGTTGGTGCTGGTATTTGTGTAACCGCTTCGTGGTCGTCTGCATTAAACACATCGCCTTTTTCAACTTTAATAGCAGTTAATCCCTTTTGCTCTAAAGTAGATAACATTTTTTGATAAATAAGTACTACACCTTTACGGAGTTCTTCTGCTTCTTTATCTTCTTCAATGTGTGTTAAAGCACGTTCAAAATCATCAATAATTGGTAACAAAGCTACCATAACTTCTTCATTAGCAGTTTTAAACAAATCTAAACGCTCTTTTGAAGTTCTCTTTTTATAATTTTCAAACTCTGCAAAAAGACGTAAAAACTTCTCCTTTTCCTGCTTCACTTCTTCTTGAAGTTTTTCTTCTACGGTTTGTTCTTCTACTGAAGCCTCTTTTTGCTCTTCAATCTCAACAGTTTCGGTTTGCGTTGCATCAATTTGATCTTGTTCTATATCTGCGTTCTTTTCTTTTTTACTCATCGCTAAATTTAATTTAAGCTTTTCTTGAAATTAGTTGGCAAAAGTACTGCCATTATTATAAAAATGTCAAAATGTCATCAATTATTTTTTAATTTTTTTTGTTATTCCAAATGGTTAACTTTACGTAATAACACTAGTTTGCATCTGTAAAGGTGTATCATCTAAACTGAAATTAAATTAATAACCAAAAAAAAATGAGAATTATGAAAAAACATCGCTTTTCAATTTGTGCTCTAGTAGTTTTAGCACTTCTTGTCTTTAACTGTAAAGACAAAGCCAAAGAAGCCGAAACTAAAGAAGCTGAAGCAACTGCCACTACAGAAGTTACTTCTGAAAAATTTACGGTTAATATTTACGAATCTTCTATTGCTTGGCAAGGCTTCAAGCCTACAGGAAAACACAACGGAACTATTAATATTGCAAACGGGGCTTTTGATGTTTCTGATGGAAAAATTACAAGTGGAACTTTTTCTATTGATATGAACACCATTGTAAACTTAGACTTGCCAGCAGACTCTAAAGGCAATGCCAAATTGGTAGGACACTTAAAGAGTCCTGATTTCTTTGATGTTGAAAAATTCCCAACTGCTACTTTCGAAATCACAGGTGTAGAAGATAGTGAAGGAAAAACGATGCTTTCTGGAAATCTAACTCTTAAGGAAAAAACCAATAATATCACATTTCCAGTAAGTGTTAGTACAGAAGGAAATACCTTAACACTAACAAGTGACACTTTTACGATAGACCGTTCTAAATGGGATGTTAAACACGGCTCCAAATCGTTTTTTGATAACCTTGGAGATAAGTTTATCAATGATGATATTGAATTAACCGTGTCTGTTAAAGCATCCAAATAGTATTAACGCAAATAATATAAGGCTTATAAACCACTTTATCTTGCATAAAGTGGTTTTTAATTATAAATTCCAACTATGAAACGACTCCTTTTTATTTTATCCCTATCCTTACTTTTCAACTCATGCAAATCTGATAACGAGCCTGTTAACCCCAATCAAGAAACATGGATTAATTTGTTTAATGGAAAAGACTTAAGCGGTTGGGATATTAAAATTTCTGGTCACGAATTAAACGACAATTATAAGGAAACTTTTATTGTTCAGGATAGTATGATTCGTGTAAACTACGATAACTACGACACTTTCGATGACAAGTTTGGGCACCTATATTACAAAACGCCTTATTCTTATTACAAAATCAGTTTCGACTACCGTTTTATTGGAGAACAAACTCCCGGAGGCGCGCATTGGAACGTAAGAAACAGTGGTATTATGTTACATTCCCAGTCTGCAGAAAGTGTAGAAATTGGGCAAACGTTTCCCATATCTGTAGAATTACAACTTCTTGGTGGACTCAATGATGGTAAACGACAAACTGCCAACGTTTGTACACCCGGCACAGCAGTAATGTTTAAAGACACCATCAATTTTGAGCATTGTATACGATCAAACTCCAAAACCTTTAATGGTGATCAGTGGGTGCATGTAGATGCCACTATAATGGGCGGCGAACACATGGAGTTTTTAGTTAATGGCACCTCTGTTTTAAAATTCGACAAACCTCAAATTAATGGTGGCTTCTCTTTTGAATGGGAAAAAGGTAAAGATTGGGATCGAAATAAAATTATTAGAGACAAACAAAGTTGGATCGCCAAAAAGGGTACTATTTTAACCGAAGGCTATATAGCACTACAAGCCGAAAGCAGCCCTATAGATTTTAAAAACATAAAACTGTTAGACCTCTGTGGTTGCATGGACCCGAAAGCCAAAAATTACAAATCTTATTATGTAAAGGATGAGCCAGAGAGCTGCAAATACTAGATTATTTTCAGTTAAGTAAAAATCTAAACCTTATAGAGTCTCAATCATTTTTTCTACTTCTACAATCGTCTGTCTGTAAAGGCGCTTGTTGGTTTTGGTCATATGTTGTGCTTCTGAAGCAATAGACTCCAAAACCGCTTTGGCCTTTTCCGTTTTATTTTGCGATAACAAGAATTTAGCATAAACCAAACGTTCGTCGTAAAATGAAAAACGGACATCTATACTTTTTAAATTCGCCTCGGCCTCTTCCAGCTTTCCTTCTTTCTCTAAAGCCAAACCATAAATAAACTGGGTTCTAGACTTTAGAAACTCCTTGTGCGCCCTAATAGGTTCCACGTATTGTATAACACCTTTATAATCTTCTATGTTATAAAAGGCCTCAACCATGTTCTTAATCACATAAAAGTCGTTTTGAAAATTACCCTCTAACGCTTCTTTATAATGATTAATGGCATTTTGATTATCCCCTAGTTCTAAATAAGCATCGGCTAGATTAACACGATTTTGATAGGTATCTGAAAATTCCAATTGTTTCTCTAAATCATTAATCTTCTTGGTGGGGTTGATAATATGTGTTAGCTCACTGGTAATTTTTTCAGCATCGCGTTTATTATATACCTGAGTTACCAAGTATATAAGACAACCTATAGCGGGCAGAAACAAGATCAGAAATATCCAGTAATACTGATTTCTGTATTTAATAACATGATAAATACAGAAACCTTGTAAAGCAATAATTAAATAGTATAGCATATATGTTTTCTGAAAAACTCAGCCTTTAACATGTACTTCGACTGCGCTCAGCACGACATTAAGAATGACGGTTAATTAGCGTATAAATACCAGTTCGGTATCAGAGGACATATCTTCACTAAAACCATAGCCTTCGTAATTAAAACCTTTAATATCATCTATGGTATTGGCGTTAGTGTCTACAATATATCGTGCCATCATACCTCTTGCCGCCTTTGCAAAAAACGAAATCATTTTATATTCACCATTTTTAAAATCTTTAAAATTAGCGGTAATCACCGGCACTTTTAAAGCCTTTTTATCAATAGCCTTAAAGTATTCGTTACTGGCGAGGTTTAGAAAAAGTTCATCATCTTCCAGCTCATCGTTTAAGGCATCGGTCACTGTTTTTTTCCAAAACTCGTAGAGATTCTTTTTTACACCAACGGGAAACTTCGTGCCCATTTCCAAACGGTAAGGCTGTATTAAATCTGTTGGTTTTAAAACCCCGTACAAACCCGAAAGGATACGCACAGTTTGTTGTAATTTATCCAGTTTATCCTGCGGAATGGTGTAGGCATCCAAACCTCTATATACATCACCACTAAAAGCATAAACCGCTGGTCTTGCATTATCGCTTGTAAAAGGTAAACTCCATGTCTGATTACGTTCATAATTTAATTGCCCTAAAGCATCCGAAATACTCATGAGCTTTGATAAACTCTTAGCAGATTTCTTTTTAAGCAATTTATTTAAACGCTCCGATTGTTTTAAAAACAAAGGTTCTGTATGTAATGTGGTAGGTAGTTCACTTTCAAAATCGAGTGACTTGGCGGGTGATAGTACTAGTTTCATATATTGATTTTCTTTTACATATCCGTTAAAACGAAAACATAAATTTTTCAATCAAAGTTACGATTACTTAACAACTTTTGAAAACAAGAATTAACCGCTTTATTTTGTAGATATTTTCACCTAAATTTGCAAAAAAAATTAATCTTTCTCTCAAGATGCAAACTTAAAATATTCAATTAAACAATTAAAAAATTCAGACGAAATCATCACATAGTGATAGAATCAATTCAAATAAAACTTCTGCATATTTATATTTAATAGTTTTAATTTAAAATCCCTCAATGAAAAAAATTGCTAAAAAAATATTCTACCCCTCTCTTAAAATATTATTAGGTATTGGTATCCTACTTTTTACTCTTAATGCTTTTACAAGCCCTTATTTCAGATTTGGTTATCTAATTTTCAATGTATTGTTCCTAGTATTGGTTTTATCGTTTATCGTTTTATTCGTTTCTTATATAAGGGATTTTGGATTTTCAAAAGGGTTTAGAAAATCCAGCTTAAAAGCAGTGTGTCTAATAGGTGGGCTTTTCCTTTTTGGGAATTTAAAGACTACGGCTATTAAAAACAAAAACAATATTAGACTTTGCCTTGTTAATGATACTGCTTACGATATTTCAGAATTCACCATATCTTACCCCTATGGCGCTACAAAATTCACCAATACTCTAGCAGCTAATGATAGCGAAACATTAACCATTCAACCAAGTGTGCCAGAAGATAAAAACTCCATAATAACCAAACTTAAGTACTTCAGTAATAACAAATGGAGCAACAATCATGTTTCTATTGAAATTAAGAATAATGATATTATCGATAAAGGTTGGGAAATTGTAATTAAAGAATCCAATACCGTTGATTTAATACGACTGTAAACAACGTTTAAAAACTAAAGTTTTTCTTGATGCTTAGAATACCCACGCCACTTTTCGATACACTGCACCATATCTTCTGGAATATCTGAGGTAAAACGCATAAACTTACCTGTTAAAGGATGTTCAAAACCCAAGGTTTTGGCGTGTAGTGCTTGGCGAGGCAATATTTTAAAACAGTTTTCTACAAACTGTTTGTATTTAGTAAACGTCGTGCCTTTTAAAATCTTTTCGCCACCGTAACGCTCATCGTTAAATAAGGTGTGCCCAATGTGTTTCATATGTACACGAATTTGGTGTGTACGCCCTGTTTCCAATTTACAGGACACCAAGGTAACGTAGCCCAATCGCTCCAAAACTTTGTAATGCGTAACGGCCGGTTTACCCTTTTCGGCTTCATCGCCTAAAAAAACAGTGTTTTGTAATCGGTTTTTAGGGTGTCTACCAATATTGCCTTCAACGGTACCTTCATCGTCTTCAATATTGCCCCAAACCAAAGCTACATATTCGCGTTCGCTGGTTTTTGCAGCAAACTGAGCCGACAAATGATTCATGGCATTTTCGGTCTTGGCAACTACTAAAAGTCCGCTAGTATCTTTATCGATTCGATGCACTAAGCCTGGCCTGTCACTAGAATTATTAGGAAGGTTATCAAACCTGTGTATCAAAGCATTAATTAATGTCCCCGAATAGTTTCCATGCCCAGGGTGTACGACCATTCCTGCTGGTTTATTGACTACCAATAATTCATCATCTTCATAAACCACATCTAAAGGAATGTCTTCACCAATCAACAAACCTTCGTAAGTTGGATGCTTGAACATGACCTTAATTTCGTCATCTGGCTTAACCTTATAACTAGCTTTAACAGGAGTATCGTTAACAAGAAGCCCGCCGTCTTTGGCAGCCGTTTGTATTTTACTGCGGTTCACGTTCTCGATAAAATTCATAAGGTATTTATCGATACGCAACGGCGCTTGCCCTTTACCTACCGTAAACGCATGGTGTTCGTAAAGATTATCTTCCGCAGGAAGTTGTGGCGTATAGTCGTCCATTAAATTGATCTTAATTTCTTGGACGTTTTCCGTTACCAAGTACCAAATCGATTACCGATGTTTTAGAGAGCTTATCACCACGTTGTAGCAATTTTCCTTTATGGTACATTTTTAGGACCAAATCTTTACCTATGTTATCTTCATAAGTAATCTTACCCACCCTAAACTCTAAGGCTTCTAAATTTGGTTTGGCCTGTCTAAAGGTGCGTTCCCTTAAATCTGGCACTTCTATTTTTCTGTATCCTGAAGGGTTTAACGTTAAGTAGATTTTTCTATTTTCTTTTACTTGAGCACCCGCTGCAGGATCTTGCTCAATGACCGAAAACTTAGGATAATCAGGATTAAAATTGGCCGAATCCTGAATTTGCATCACCAAATTATTATCATCTAATTCCATTTGGACGACACTAATCGATTTTCCTTTTAAATCTGGAACGGTTTCGAAATCGCCATGATTGGTGTATCCTTTTAACCACCATAACATTAAAAAGCATAAAACTACCACTGCCACAATAGCTAGGGCGACTTGTTTAAAAAACGTTTTACTGATTAGGAATTTTACAAAGCTCATAGGCGGGATTTTCGATTCACAAAAGTAAATCATTTTTTTTATTTAAAAACGCAGTGAAAACCAAATGAAAAATATATTAAAACGAACTCCTTTCTCCTTTACAATATATGTAATACTTTAGCTTATCTATAATACATACGGAATATTGTAGGTTTTAGATTAACCAGAAATTATTTCAAGGAAAATGAAAAAAAATATAGCCATTATCATGGGCGGGTATTCTAGTGAGTACAAAATCTCATTAAAAAGCGGAAATGTGGTTTACGAAACCCTAGATTATTCAAAATACAACTGCTACCGTATTCATATTTTTAAAGATAAATGGGTTTATGTTGATGATAATGATACCGAATATCCAGTAGATAAAAATAATTTTTCGGTTAAGGTTAATGATGAACATATTACTTTCGATTGTGTGTTCAACGCCATACATGGTTCACCCGGCGAAGATGGCTATATGCAGGCTTATTTTGAACTCTTGGGCATTCCACACACAAGCTGCGCCATGTATCAAGCCTCGGTTACTTTCAATAAGCGAGATTGTTTAAGCATATTAAAACCATACGGCATAAAAACAGCTGAGTCGTTTTACCTCAATTTAGGTGACACTATTAATGAAAATGCTATAATTGAAAAAGTAGGCTTACCTTGTTTTGTAAAAGCCAATAAAGCCGGAAGTAGTTTTGGGGTGAGTAAAGTCCATAAAAAAGATGATCTTCAAAATGCTATTGATGTTTCCTTTAAAGAAGATGATGAAATCATCATTGAATCCTTCCTTGATGGTACCGAGGTATCGGTAGGTGTAATTAGCTATAAAGGAGAAACCAAAGTACTCCCAATTACTGAAATTGTTAGTGAAAATGATTTCTTTGATTATGAAGCCAAATATCTAGGAAAGTCTCAAGAAATAACTCCAGCCAGATTAACTCTTGAGGAAGAAGAAAAAGTGAAAACCATTGCAAAGAAAGTTTACGAAACCCTGAAAATGACAGGATTCTCCAGAAGTGAATATATCTTTAAAGATGGAGAACCGCATTTATTGGAAGTGAATACCGTTCCCGGACTTACCAAAGAAAGTATCTTGCCACAACAAGCAGCAGAAGCGGGCATTTCTTTAGCAGACTTATTTGATAATGCTATTAAGGAAGCCCTCAGATAAATAGAAACATGACTTTTTGAAACAGGAACCAGAGACATGAAAAGACATAATTTCAAAAACTTACAGATTTGGCAGGAAAGTATTGTACTTATTTCGGAAACTTACAAATTCACTTCAACTTTACCAGATTACGAAAAGTTTGGTTTGAGAAGTCAACTGAATAGATGCTCTGTCTCCATAGCATCTAATATCGCCGAGGGCACCAGTAAAAGAAGTGACAAGCATTTTATCAAATTCTTAGAAGATAGTTTAGGTTCTGCTTTCGAATGGGAAACTCAAATGATAGTCTGTAATAATTTAGGATTCCTTGAGCAGACAACATTTGAAGATTTTGAAACTAAAATCAAAAAATTACAACAAAAAATTTCCAATTTCATTAACAAACTAGATAATTGATTATCTTGTTTCTTGAATCAATTAATCTTGTATCTAAGAAGATGAAACGAGCAATTTTCCCAGGATCTTTTGATCCGTTAACCTTAGGCCATTACGATATTATAAAACGTGGTGTTACCCTTTTTGATGAACTTATTGTTGCCATTGGTGTTAATGCCGACAAAAAATATATGTTCTCGCTTGAGGAACGTAAGGCTTTTATAGAACAGGCTTTTGTCGATGAACCTAAAGTAAAGGTGGTTACTTACGAAGGACTTACAGTAGATTTTTGCAAAGATATTGGTGTAGAATTTATATTGCGAGGGTTGAGAAATCCTGCCGATTTTGAATTTGAAAAAGCCATAGCCCATACCAACAGAGACCTTGCTCCTATAGAAACCGTGTTTTTATTAACATCAGCCGACACCTCTTATATCGCCTCCTCAATCGTTAGGGATGTAATTAGAAATAATGGGGATTATACTAAGTTGGTACCAGATAGCGTAAGAGTTCGTTAAAATATTCGTGTAACATTTTGAGCTTTTTATACACTTATAAAGTAAGAATAATAGCTCATGTTAAATCATATCACATTTTTTCTTTTTCGATTTAATTTGGTTCAGCCGTCTGCAAAGACGTTTGATACCTGGAAACTATGTGGGTATGTAAACCGAATTGAATTTGCTCTAGAAAACGGAAACTATAAAACTAGAAAGTTAGCTGCAGATACTTTAGGTGAACTAGGCTATGAATCGTCTATACCTGCTTTATTTAAGAAGATTAATGATAATGTTCAAAATGTTTCTATTGCTGTACTAAACGCTTTAGAAAAAATTGGGTGCCAAGACGAACTAGGGACAACTATCATCAAAAAACGTTTTGATTGGGTAAAACTACAACGTGAAAAACAAGCCAAACGTGAGGCCAACAAAGGTAAAAAGTACAAAATTTACCGTTGGGAGCGCGCTAGTAAAAAAAGTTTTGATCGCGTAAAAGAGCAATTAAAAAAACCCATACGATAGATATCCAATTTTGAAAAACTCAAATTTATTGTTGGGTCTTGGGTCTTAAAAACCTACAATTTATATTCAGAAAGCCCTTTGGTAAAAGCCTCAGGGTTTTCGGCTAAATGGTAGCGAGGGTCATCAATATCTTCTTCAATTACTTCTCTGAATTTTGGGCTGGATTTATATAGTAAGACTTTACAATCTTCACTTAAATGCTTCAATTTAATGGATTTGCCTTCAGCTTCGTATTTATTCACTAAATTAAATATGGCCTCGATAGCAGAATGGTCACTAACCCGAGATTCTACAAAATCAATTTCAACTTTTTCAGGATCGTTCTTAGCATCAAACTTTTCGTTAAACGCTTTTATCGAACCAAAAAATAAAGGCCCCCAAATTTCATAAACTTTAGTACCATCTTCTCTCATACGCTTACGCGCTCTAATTCGTTTAGCATTCTCCCATGAAAACACCAAAGCACTTATTATAACACCAGCAATAACTGCTACTGCTAAATCTTTCCAAACGGTAATTAACGATACAGCAATTAAAACCACAGCATCTGTAATTGGAATCTTTCTTAAAATCCTAAAACTACTCCAAGCAAATGTCCCGACAACCACCATGAACATTACGCCTACTAATGCTGCAATAGGAATCTGCTCTATGTATGTTGATGCAAAAAGGATAAATATTAACAAAAGAACAGCAGCTACAATACCAGAAAGTCTACCACGACCACCACCTTTAATATTGATGATAGATTGACCAATCATGGCACAACCACCCATTCCTCCAAAAAAACCGGTTAAAATATTAGCACCACCTTGAGCCATACATTCTCTATTGGCATTACCTCTAGTTTCGGTAAGTTCATCTACCAGGTTTAAGGTCATTAAAGACTCAATTAAACCAATGGCAGCTAAAATAACTGCATAAGGTCCTATAAACCATAAGGTCTGAAGATTGAAAGGCACTTTGCTAAAAATATCGGTTTGAAATTGAGGCAAGCCACCTTTAAGTCCTTCACCGCCACCATCTCTAATAAAACTACCAACGGTAGCCACATCTAGTTTTCCGAAAATAACAATAGCCGAAACTACCAAAATTCCAATTAAAGCCTCAGGTAATTTTTTAGTAACCTTAAACTTAGGTAAACCAAACATAATAAGCATGGTAAGTCCCACTAATCCTAACATAGTCCATAGTTCAGAACCTGTAAAGAAAGCACCATCAGCATCTCTAAACATCTTTAGTTGAGCCAAGAAAATTACGATAGCCAGTCCGTTTACAAACCCCATCATAACCGGATGCGGAATTAACCTTACAAACTTACCTAGCTTAAAAACACCAGCTAAAATCTGAATGATTCCCATTAGAATTACAGTAGCAAACAAGTAATAGAGTCCTAAGTTTTCCTCTGGAGCTCCCATAGCATTTCCTTCAGCAACCAAACTTACCATCACCACTGCCAAAGCTCCTGTAGCACCACTTATCATTCCTGGTCGTCCTCCAAAAACAGATGTTATAAGGCCAATCATAAAAGCTGCGTAAAGCCCAACTAAAGGATCTACACCAGCCACAAAGGCAAAAGCTACAGCTTCTGGCACCAAGGCTAAAGCTACTGTCGCTCCACTTAAAATATCGTTCTTAGCGTTTTTAGCACGCTTTCTAATAAACTCTGTCATGACTCCGTTTTTGAAGGTGCAAATTTAACGGATATATAGGAAGAGGCAAGTAATTTGCTATAATTCAATGAAGAACAACACTAAAACGTTTGAATTTCAACAGAGTAACTACTGCTCTGAAATCCAGTCGAGCGCTTTTTCTCGTTCTTGGAATACGTAAATATTCCAGTTACTGTCTGTGTTTAGGTTTATAATGGTTTCTGTAGACATTAATGCACCGCTTGAAGCAATAAGTACTGCAATGGCTTTTATCTCTTCTAGTTTACCAATTAAGCGTTGTGCCTGAAAGGTGTAACTATAGGAATGCTTTCTGTTTATAAGTAGTGAAAAGGGCGCTTTAAGTCCTTCCAGTAGAAAATCATGAAACTCGCTCACATCAGCCTCATTCATCTCAACCCCCTCGTCTACAACGACTTCAGCTAGAGAATCATTTAAAATTGTTATGGTTCCAAATGTTAGTTTATAACTTTTCAAAATAAAATATTATAGATTTAAAAAATCACAACCAACTTCAAAAAATAATCTCTAATAGCAATTTTAAGCCTCGGCTCATAAAGCCAAAGTACTTCTTTTTTGTAAATTTTAAAATATGTGAGAGCGTCTTTTTAAGAACATTTTAATTTATTTTCAAATACATAAAAATAGCAGATAATAATTATACTTTTCTTAGGCATTGAAAATAAAAAGCGTACTGGTTTGATTAGCAGTACGCTTTTTGGGTAATCAATTTTTCTTTTTCTATTTTTCTACAACTATTCTTTTAGTGATTTGTCTATATTGTGAGTTTAACCTTATCAAATAAACACCATTACTTAGACTGTTTGTATTTATACTTACAACACCTCCATCTAATAAATTTAGTTTACCTGACAATATACGTCTTCCTCCTATATCTGAAACATCGTAATTTACGTTTTCATCTCCAAAGGCAGCCATATTAACAGTTAATCGATTAGCTACAGGGTTAGGAAAGAGTCTCACTTTACTATCACTGAATTTTTCTAATTCATCATCACTTAGAACCGCCTCTATGTTAGCAGGTAATTCAGCCATTGTCAATCCAACAGAACGTCCATTGAAAAGATCACCTAAATATTTACAGAACCATTTTGAGCGGATAACGACATTTATTGCCCCGTGAACATCCAATGAAGCGCAAATATTATTACTTGTGACAATATTAAGCACATCATAACCAGTTGTTACACCAATTTCAACAACACTTAAGTCTAAAGTACTCGGATTATAAACTAAACTGTGTATTCTGTAAAGCCCTGAATTCTCAACATCAAATGTAGGTTGATCAGAAACACCAAGGATTGTAAGGGTAAAACCTTCAGTTAAAACATACAACTGCTGATATCCGTCTGGAATTGTTGGTTCGTCATAAGCCTTCGCCATAATCGTAGTAAGTCCCCCTTCATAACAACTAATTGGGTAGCTAGAATACATAGTACCTGCATCAGCCAAACACTCACCACTCTCCTCTACCATTACGGGCGCACCCGCCGCATCAAGGGAGGCACATATCCCGGCGTTGCCAACTACGGTAAGCACGTCAACACCAGTGGTCTCACCAATCTTGACGATGCCAAGGTCTAGGAAGTTAGCACTCTCGGCATTACCGTCGTATACCAATGTATGTATCGTATAGAGCCCTGCTCCGTCTACCGTGAACTCGGGCATGTCGCCCACCTGCTCGATGACCAAGCCCTCACCCGAGGTAAGCACGAACAGCTTGCTGTAACCGTAGGGAACGTTGATGTCTCCGTTGGGCGTAGCGCTTATCGTGGCCGATCCGTTGGCTAGTACCACCTTGTCCATATCCGCTGTCAGCGTACCGGCATCGGCACTACAGGCCTCTACCATTACCGGAGCGCCTGCCGCATCCAATGAGGCACATATCCCGGCGTTGCCAACTACGGTAAGTACGTCAACCCCAGTGGTCTCCCCAATCTTGACGATGCCAAGGTCTAGGAAGTTGGCACTCTCGGCATTACCGTCGTATACCAATGTATGTATCGTATAGAGCCCTGCTCCGTCTACCGTGAACTCGGGCATGTCGCCGACCTGCTCGATGACCAAGCCCTCGCCGGAGGTAAGCACGAACAGCTTGCTGTATCCGTAGGGAACGTTGATGTCGCCGTTGGGCGTGGCGCTTATCGTGGCCGATTCGTTGGCTAGTACCACCTTGTCCATATCAGCTGTCAGCGTACCGGCATCGGCACTACAGGCCTCTACCATTACCGGAGCGCCTGCCGCATCCAATGAGGCACATATCCCGGCGTTGCCAACTACGGTGAGCACGTCAACCCCAGTGGTCTCCCCAATCTTGACGATGCCAAGGTCTAGGAAGTTGGCACTCTCGGCATTACCGTCGTATACCAATGTATGTATCGTATAGAGCCCTGCTCCGTCTACCGTGAACTCGGGCATGTCGCCCACCTGCTCGATGACCAAGGCCTCGCCGGAGGTAAGCACGAACAGCTTGCTGTAACCATAGGGAACGTTGATGTCTCCGTTGGGCGTGGCGCTTATCGTGGCCGATCCGTTGGCTAGTACAACCTTGTCCATATCAGCTGTCAGCGTACCGGCATCGGCACTACAGGCCTCTACCATTACCGGAGCGCCTGCCGCATCCAATGAGGCACATATCCCGGCGTTGCCAACTACGGTGAGCACGTCAACCCCAGTGGTCTCCCCAATCTTGACGATGCCAAGGTCTAGGAAGTTAGCACTCTCGGCATTACCGTCGTATACCAATGTATGTATCGTATAGAGCCCTGCGCCATCTACTGTGAACTCGGGCATGTCGCCGACCTGCTCGATGACCAAGCCCTCGCCGGAGGTAAGCACGAACAGCTTGCTGTATCCGTAGGGAACGTTGATGTCGCCGTTGGGCGTGGCGCTTATCGTGGCAGATCCGTTGGCAAGTACAACCTTGTCCATATCAGCTGTCAGCGTACCGGCATCGGCACTACAGGCCTCTACCATTACCGGAGCGCCTGCCGCATCCAATGAGGCACATATCCCGGCGTTGCCAACTACGGTAAGTACGTCAACCCCAGTGGTCTCCCCAATCTTGACGATGCCAAGGTCTAGGAAGTTGGCACTCTCGGCATTGCCGTCGTATACCAATGTATGTATCGTATAGAGCCCTGCGCCATCTACTGTGAACTCGGGCATGTCGCCGACCTGCTCGATGACCAAGCCCTCGCCGGAGGTAAGCACGAACAGCTTGCTGTATCCGTAGGGAACGTTGATGTCGCCGTTGGGCGTGGCGCTTATCGTGGCAGATCCGTTGGCAAGTACAACCTTGTCCATATCAGCTGTCAGCGTACCGGCATCGGCACTACAGGCCTCTACCATTACCGGAGCGCCTGCCGCATCCAATGAGGCACATATCCCGGCGTTGCCAACTACGGTGAGCACGTCAACCCCAGTGGTCTCCCCAATCTTGACGATGCCAAGGTCTAGGAAGTTGGCACTCTCGGCATTACCGTCGTATACCAATGTATGTATCGTATAGAGCCCTGCTCCGTCTACCGTGAACTCGGGCATGTCGCCCACCTGCTCGATGACCAAGCCCTCACCCGAGGTAAGCACGAACAGCTTGCTGTAACCATAGGGAACGTTGATGTCTCCGTTGGGCGTAGCGCTTATCGTGGCCGATCCGTTGGCAAGTACAACCTTGTCCATATCAGCTGTCAGCGTACCGGCATCGGCACTACAGGCCTCTACCATTACCGGAGCGCCTGCCGCATCCAATGAGGCACATATCCCGGCGTTGCCAACTACGGTGAGCACGTCAACCCCAGTGGTCTCCCCAATCTTGACGATGCCAAGGTCTAGGAAGTTAGCACTCTCGGCATTACCGTCGTATACCAATGTATGTATCGTATAGAGCCCTGCTCCGTCTACTGTGAACTCGGGCATGTCGCCCACCTGCTCGATGACCAAGCCCTCACCCGAGGTAAGCACGAACAGCTTGCTGTAACCATAGGGAACGTTGATGTCTCCGTTGGGCGTGGCGCTTATCGTGGCCGATTCGTTGGCTAGTACCACCTTGTCCATATCAGCTGTCAACGTACCGGCATCGGCACTACAGGCCTCTACCATTACCGGAGCGCCTGCCGCATCCAATGAGGCACATATCCCGGCGTTGCCAACTACGGTGAGCACGTCAACCCCAGTGGTCTCCCCAATCTTGACGATGCCAAGGTCTAGGAAGTTGGCACTCTCGGCATTACCGTCGTATACCAATGTATGTATCGTATAGAGCCCTGCTCCGTCTACTGTGAACTCGGGCATGTCGCCCACCTGCTCGATGACCAAGCCCTCACCCGAGGTAAGCACGAACAGCTTGCTGTAACCATAGGGAACGTTGATGTCTCCGTTGGGCGTGGCGCTTATCGTGGCCGATCCGTTGGCTAGTACCACCTTGTCCATATCAGCTGTCAACGTACCGGCATCGGCACTACAGGCCTCTACCATTACCGGAGCGCCTGCCGCATCCAATGAGGCACATATCCCGGCGTTGCCAACTACGGTAAGTACGTCAACACCAGTGGTCTCACCAATCTTGACGATGCCAAGGTCCAGGAAGTTGGCACTGTCGGCATTGCCGTCGTATACCAATGTATGTATCGTATAGAGCCCTGCGCCATCTACTGTGAACTCGGGCATGTCGCCCACCTGCTCGATGACCAAGCCCTCACCGGAGGTAAGCACGAACAGCTTGCTGTAACCATAGGGAACGTTGATGTCTCCGTTGGGCGTAGCGCTTATCGTGACCGAACCGTTGGCAAGTACTACCTTGTCCATATCCGCTGTCAGCGTACCGGCATCGGCACTACACGGTGGTGCTAATCTAAATGTGATTGTTTTTGAATCACATGGTGTTGTTGACAGATAAGACTTGAAAGCTTTCGCTGTAATCCTGAAATTACCATCACCAAGATGCCATGCTCCTCCCCCTGCCGGAAAGGTATAAGGCTTAAAATTTTCGGTAATTGTATAGGTTTTGTGAGTGTCGAGATTTTCGACTTTGTAGTAAACCCTTTTAATTTCGTCTGTAACTATTGTATTGAAATAAAAATTCATTGGAAGTTCTGACTGTGCATAAGTACCACCATCTGTGATAGATGCTACTTCATGGCCGTTGGAAAATTCAAAGTATTCTATTTCACCACAATTATCGTCTGCTTGAGAGAGCAGCGTAAAGAACAAAAATAATGAAGTAAGTAGGTAGTTTAGATGGGGAAATCGTTGATGTAATACTACTTTCATGATTTTTTGTTTAATTAATTTGAAACAAAATTAAACATTTTTATTCTTTTTGTTTAACTTTTTTGAAAAAATTATAAACAATTTAAAATCAAACAGCCTTCATACCTCTGTTTTGTTGACAAGAAACAATATGAAAAATCAAAACTTAAAACCAGTTAAATGCCTGAATATCAATATAAAAACTAAAAAATATCGTAAAGAAAAAAGTTCATTAGCAAAGAACTACACTAAACATTAAAAAAAAAATTAACGGATGGTAAATGACTGATTTTGTTTAACTTCTATAATTCTTAAGAGACAAGAAGTGTTTATTTATAGAAAGGTTATTCCCAGTTGAGAACTATTTTAGGAAGGGAAAAAGAATGTAGATTTAACTAGTTTATATTAGGGACCTAATGTTTGCATAAGAATTTTGAAGAGCATTATCCGCTTGGCTTTTGCTTAACCATTTTACTTTTGTTATACCCTCTTTTTCTTGCGGATAAAGTTTACCATCAAAGCTCGTTGTCATCTCAAACCAATACGTAATTTTTATTTTGTGCTTTCCATTACGCTTAAAAATATGATACGTAGTTTGCAATGGTTTGGTGATTTGGAGACCATTAACGCCTGTTTCTTCCTCAACCTCTCTGATGGAGGTTTCTTCTATGGTTTCTTTGCCTTCAGCTTTTCCTTTTGGTAAATCCCATTTTTCATTTCTGAAAATAAATAAAATTTCATTTTTAGAATTTAGGACTTTTCCTCCACCAGCTATAACATTGGGTAATTTTTTTAAGAACTTAACAAGTAGTTTATCGGGTTTTTTATGAATGAGCCTAACTTCCTGTAAAGAAGATTTATTGAGGGCTTTAATAACCTTTCCAATATTTACAGTATCTAACAAATAATTTTTAAAGTTTGTTTCCTGCTCAACTTTGTTTGTTAATATTATGGGCTTGTCTCCAACAAAAACTTTATACATACAATCATTCAAAAATATGTTGGCAATATAAAAATATCTTTTAAGTAATAAATTGGCTTTTGTTAAAAAAAAAAAAATCAATCTTGATATTACTTTTACAATAATTGTAATTTAGCCCTCATGATTTTTAATAAAAATACAGCAAGAAAAACAGCCGAAGTTTTATTACAGGTTAATGCGATAAAACTCAGCCCAAAAGCACCATTTACTTGGGCCTCTGGATGGAAATCACCCATTTACTGTGATAATCGAATCATTCTTTCGTTTCCTCCCATTCGTAATTATGTTAGGGAAACCATGGCGAAACAGATAGAAAAACAATACGGCAAACCCGATGCCATTGCTGGAGTTGCCACAGGAGCCATTGGTATAGGCATGCTAGTTGCCGAATACCTTGGTTTACCTTTTATTTACGTAAGACCCAATGCAAAAGGTCATGGTCGTAAAAATCAGATTGAAGGTTTTATTGAAAGCGGGCAAAATGTTGTTGTTGTAGAAGACTTAATAAGCACAGGAAAAAGTAGCTTAAATGCAGTATCTGCTCTAAGGGAAGCTGGCGTAAACGTTAAGGGCATGATCGCCATTTTTAGTTATGGTTTTGATATTGCAACCGAGAATTTTGAAAAAGAAAACGTATTTCTGCAAACCTTGGGCAACTACGAAAGTTTACTCGATCAAGCATTAAAAACGAAATATATAACTGAATCGGAATTGGAAACCTTATCTGAATGGAATTCCAACCCAAGCGAATGGAATGGTATTTGATTTAGTAAAGCAAATAATGACAAACTATGAATCTAGAATCTCCTAAAATAAACGTTGAAAAATCACCAGAAGAAGTATTTGCTTTTTTAGCAGATGTTAAAAACTTCGAATCATTAATGCCAGAAAACATAAGCAAGTTTGAAGTTCTTGAAGACGACAAGTTTGTTTTCGCTTTAAAAGGCATGCCAGAAATTATCCTGAAGAAGAAAGAGGTCATAGCACCTAACAAAATTGTTTTAGGTGCAGCCGGGGGCAAAATCGATTTTTCGTTAGTTGGTAATATTGTAGAAGCTAGTGATAATTCAAGTGACGTGCAACTATTGTTCTCTGGAGACTTTAACCCCATGATGTCGATGATGATAAAAGGTCCAATTACCAAATTTATAGAAACACTAGCTACAAGTATCCCAAATGCCATTTAGCTTGTAAATAATAATGTAGCTATCACATTTTCATCATTTCAAATCTTGAAAAACCACATATTTGTGAAAATCGGTAGTTTTTGTTTTGTGTAAAACATAACCTGATTTAGTAGAGTAATTCTATTTGCTTTAAATCAAATTTTGCAATTATACCATCTTCTATGGCCACCATTAACTTTCCGTATTTGGTGACTCCTCTTATAAACCCTGAAAACAAATTGCCTTCACTGTTTTTAAAGGTAGAAGGTTTGTCTTTCCTAAAGAGATTGGCTTCATATTCATTTTTTACTAAATCATATTCACCTTTTTGTAAAAGTTCAGAATATTCAATAGTACATGTTATAATTCTGTGTAAAACTTCATCTAAATTGAAATGAACACCGGAAATATTTTTCAAAGATGATGCTTTTGGTAAGCCTTCAAATTTGGTTTGGTTTACATTGACCCCGACACCGATGATGGTTGACTCTAGTTTGTTTTTTATGACATTTTCTATTAAAATTCCGCATATTTTTTTATTATCTGACAAAATGTCGTTTGGCCATTTTATTGATACGTTTGGGATATTGAAAGATTTTAATGCCTTTAAAATAGCCAAAGACATCGCCATACTTAAATAAAAGGGAAACTCAACTACATGTATACTTAAATCCTTAAACATACTAAAAGTGAGGTTTTTAGAACCTTGCGAACTCCAAACAGTACCCATTTGTCCTCTACCATTAGTCTGCTCTTTTGCTACAACAACCGTATAGTCTTCCACTTCATTATCCATAATGTACCTTCGCAAATAACTATTTGTAGAATCGGTGGCATTAAGTTTGATTATATTCACTGACAAAGGTTATGTTTTAAGAAAAAAATCTTATGATTTTTTTAAAGTGTAAACAACTAAAAAAGTAATAACTTTGCACAAATTAAATAAATTTAATGGCGAAAGAAAAAATAAGCGCAGACCAATTAATATCCGTAATTATAAGTGGCATTGAAGATGTTAAGGGGCAAGAGATAAATATTTTAGATTTAAGGGAGATTGATAATACGGTTTGCGATTACTTCATAATCTGTGAAGGGACTTCAAACACACAAGTAAACGCCATAGTTAACTCCATCCAAAAAAAGGTAAGCAAAGAACTTAAAGATAAACCTTGGCATACTGAAGGTGAAGATAATGCAGAATGGGTACTTATAGATTACGTTAATGTTGTTGTACATGTTTTCCAAAAGCATGTAAGGGAATATTATGATATTGAAAGCCTGTGGGGTGATGCTAAAACAACATTAATAGAAACAAGTTATTAAAGACACATGGCAAACGATAAAAAAAATCCAAGAGAAAAAAAACCAAAATTTAGTCCTTATTGGATCTACGGCTTATTGATTGCCCTTTTTCTTGGCTTTCAATTCTTTGGAGATAGTGGAAACAGTAGTGGTTCTAAAATTACCACATCAGATTTCTTCGAGTTTTTGAAAGAAGGTGATGTTAAGAAAATTGATATTGTAAAAAACACAAGGGTAGCCAGAGTGTATCTTACAAAAGATGCTGAAATAAAAGATGTTCACAAAAACTCCAAACAACAACCTTTTATTCCTACTGTAAGCGCTTTACCTAATTACAGATTTGAATTTGGAGATCTTCAAAATTTTGAAAATAAGCTAAACGAAATCATTGTAGATCTGGATTCTAAACCTGTTATTGAATTTGATACTGAAACAGATACCTTCGGTAATATACTCATAGGCATATTACCATTTATACTTCTTATTGGTGTATGGATTTTTATCATGAGACGTATGTCTGGTGGCGCTGGCGGAGGTGCTGGTGGACAAATCTTTAATATCGGAAAGTCCAGAGCTAAACTATTTGATCAAAATACAGAAGTAAAAACGTCTTTTAAAGATGTTGCAGGACTCGAAGGTGCCAAAGAAGAAGTTCAAGAAATTGTAGATTTTTTAAAATTCCCCGAAAAATATACAACTCTAGGAGGTAAAATTCCGAAAGGAGCTCTTTTAGTAGGGCCTCCGGGAACAGGTAAAACCTTATTAGCTAAAGCCGTTGCAGGTGAGGCCAAAGTACCTTTCTTCTCGCTTTCTGGTTCAGATTTTGTGGAAATGTTCGTAGGTGTGGGAGCATCTCGTGTTAGAGATTTATTCAAACAGGCTAAAGAAAAATCACCTTCAATCATTTTTATCGATGAGATTGATGCCATTGGTAGAGCTAGAGGTAAAAACGCTATGTCTGGAAGTAATGATGAACGTGAAAACACATTAAATCAACTACTTACCGAAATGGATGGTTTTGGGACCAATACCAATGTTATTGTTCTTGCAGCTACCAACAGAGCAGATATTTTAGATAAAGCTTTGATGCGTGCGGGACGATTTGACAGACAAATTTATGTGGACTTACCAGATGTACGTGAGCGTAAAGAGATTTTTGAGGTACACTTGAGACCATTAAAAAAATCCAAAGGCTTAGACACAGATTTTCTTTCGAAACAAACACCTGGATTTTCTGGTGCTGATATTGCAAATGTGTGCAACGAAGCTGCTTTAATAGCCGCAAGAAACGGTAAAAAAGAAGTTGATAAACAAGATTTCCTTGATGCAGTAGATAGAATTATTGGTGGTCTGGAAAAGAAAAACAAAATCATAACTCCGGCTGAGAAAAAAGCAGTGGCTTTTCACGAAGCAGGACATGCCACCGTGAGTTGGATGCTCGAACATGCAGCGCCACTAATTAAAGTTACTATTGTGCCTAGAGGACGCTCTTTAGGAGCAGCTTGGTATTTACCCGAGGAACGATTAATTGTTCGACCAGAGCAAATGTTGGACGAGATGTGTGCTGCACTTGGAGGAAGAGCCGCCGAACAAGTTATATTCAATAAAATATCTACCGGGGCTTTAAGTGATTTAGAAAAAGTAACTAAGCAAGCCCGCGCCATGGTAACTATTTATGGGCTAAGTGACAAAATAGGAAATCTTACTTATTACGATTCTTCGGGTCAAAGTGAATACGGATTTACAAAACCTTACAGTGAGCAAACAGCCGAGCTTATAGACAAGGAAATTTCAGATATCATTGAAAAGCAATACCAACGCGCTATAAAACTTCTTGAAGAGAATAAAGATAAACTCACAGA